>NZ_JACCAE010000001.1:1804084-2104765 GCF_013409205.1 Janibacter cremeus | reverse complement strand
TCGCTGCCTCCGCCTCCGCCCGTGCCGCCCAGTGGGCTCGCGCCGACGCCGTCCGCACCCTCCAGGTCGCCGGCGCCCGGGTCGTCGAGGACACCTTGGGCGTGGGCAGCTCGCACGAGGCCTTCGTCGAGGGCAAGCTCATCGACCCCGAGGCCGACGCCACCTTGCGGACCCTCGTCTGTCGCCTGGTGCCGGCGCCGGTGCCGGCCGTCTGAACCACCGCACTGGCCGAGGGCCGCCATCCACTGTGGACGGCGGCCCTCGTCGTGTACCCGGCCAGTTGCACGCCCCCTACGAAGTGCAGCCAGCAGCACTTCGTAGGGGAGTGCACGGGCGAAGGGGGCAACCCGCGATTTTGCACCATCGGCCAGATAGTGCAAACTGCAATTAGTGACGAATAGTGCAATGGACAGTCGGCGGACGGCGATCATCGCCGCCGCGCAGCGCCTCGCGGTCAGTTGCGGCTACTCCGGCTTCACCTTCGACGACCTCGCCCAGGCGGTGGGCGTCTCCCGGCGCACCCTGTTCAACCATGTCTCCTCCAAGGAGGAGGCCGTGCTGGGCATGCTGCCCGTGCTCACCGACGAGCAGACCGAGACCCTGCGTGCCGGTGGCCCCACGGGTGACCTCGTGCAGGACCTGGTCATCACCGCCATCGACAGCCTCGGCGGCGACGACGCGACCGCGCAGGACTGGCAACAGCTCCAGGCCGTCATCCGCCGCAACCCCGAGCTGCTCGTGCGCGTGCAGGACCACGTCGACGAGCTCGGCCTGTCCCTGGTCACACACCTCGCCGCCCGTGACGGCGTCGGCGAGGAGCAGGCCAGAGTCGTCTTCACCGTCGTCGGCGGCCTCATCGGCCGCGCCGTCCAGGACCTCATCGACTCCCCCGCCGCGGACCTCCAGTCCGGTGGGCTGACCGCCCGTGTCCACCACAACCTCGCCCTCGCACGGGAGCTCCTCGCCACCCGGCGGTGACCCCCCTTCGCCCGATACCCGGCCCCGACGACGTGGTCGCACACCCACCTCGCCCGAAAGGCACCCCATGGCCCACGCCCTCTACCGGCTCGGCAGGCTCGCGCACCGGCGCTGGTCGGCCTTCATCGTCGGCTGGCTCGTCCTCCTCGTCGCCATCGGCGGCGCCGCAGCGACGATCGCCCAGCCGATGACCGACTCCTTCACCATCCCGGGGATCCCCTCCGAGAAGGCGATGGAGCTGCAGCAGGAGCTCTTCCCCGACGCGAGCGACCCACTCGACACCCCGATGGGCAACGTCGTCGTGGTCGCTCCCGAGGGCCAGCAGCTCTCCGACCCGGCCAATGCCAAGGCCGTTGACAACCTCCTGGCCGAGCTGCGCGAGGTGCCGCAGACCGGGGACCCGGAGCAGTTCGTCAACCCCGTCGCCGCGGACCAGGGCGTGACCCAGCAGTACCTGTCGATGGCGCAGGAGAACGGCACCCCCAAGGACGTCGCGAAGGCCAACGCCGCCGCGGTCTCCCCGTTGTCGCAGGACGGTCGCGCCGGCCTGATCCAGTGGACCTTCGAGGGTGACTCGATCACCGATGTCGAGCCGGCCACCAAGGATGCCGTCCACGCCGCCGTCGAGGACGCCCGCGACGCGGGTCTCGACGCCGCCGCAACCGGATCCGGCATGCAGGGCATGCCCGACATCGGCGTGACCAGCGAGCTCATCGGCATCGCCGTCGCGCTGCTGGTGCTCGTGCTGACCTTCGGCTCGCTCGTCGCCGCCGGACTGCCGATCCTCACCGCACTCGTCGGCGTCGGCACGGGCGCGCTCGGCGTCACCGCGGCGACCGCCTTCTTCGACCTGTCGACGACGACCCCGATCCTGGCCACGATGCTCGGCCTGGCCGTCGGCATCGACTACGCCCTCTTCATCCTCTCGCGCTACCGCACGGAGCTGCGCGGCACCAGCGACCGCGAGCACGCGATGGGCCTGGCCGTCGGCCGCGCCGGCTCGGCCGTCGTCTTCGCGGGGCTGACCGTGATCATCGCGCTCGTCGCGCTGTCGGTCGTCAACATCCCCTTCCTGACAGCCATGGGTCTGGCCGCCGCGGGCACCGTGCTCGTCGCCGTGCTCGTGGCGCTCACCCTGCTGCCGGCGATCCTCGGCGCGCTGGGCGGGCGCGTCTTCGCCGGACAGATCCGCAAGAACCGGATCGTCGACGAGGGGGCGCACACCGAGAACGGTGGCACCCGCTGGGCCCGCGCCATCGGCGCCCGCCCGGTCGTGGCCGTGCTCGTCACCGTCCTCGCCCTCGGCGCCCTGGCCATCCCGGCCAAGGACCTCAACCTCGCCCTGCCGACCGACTCGACCGCCGCGCAGGGCACCCCCCAGCGCGAGGCCGGCGACCTCATCGCCGAGCACTTCGGCGAGGGCCAGGAGGCCCGCATGTCCGTCGTCGTCGACGCCCGCGAGGTCCAGGACCCGCGTGCGGCCGGTGCCGCCTTCGGCGAGGTCACGAAACAGCTGGGCGCGCTCGACGGCGTGGCCAACGCCCAGATCGTGGGCACCAACAAGGCCGGCGACGGCGGTCAGGTGCTCGTCACCCCGGCCACGTCGGCGTCCGACCCCGCGACCGAGGAGCTGCTGCACGAGGTCCGCGACCTCACGTCCGAGCTCGAGGAGGAGACCGGCACCACGATCGGCGTCACCGGCCTCAACGCGATCCAGACCGACGTCTCGGAGAAGCTCCAGGACGCACTGGTCCCCTACCTCGCGGTCGTCGTGGGCCTGGCCTTCATGCTGCTCATGCTCGTCTTCCGCTCGGTCCTCGTGCCGCTCACCGCGACCCTGGGCTTCGTCCTGTCGACGGTGGCGACGCTCGGTGCGACCGTGCTGGTCTTCCAGGAGGGGCTCTTCGGGCTCGTCGACGGCGCCCCGCTGATCAGCTTCCTGCCGATCCTGATGATCGGGATCGTCTTCGGACTGGCGATGGACTACCAGGTCTTCCTCGTCACCCGGATGCGTGAGGCGTACGTCCACGGGGAGAACGCCCGCGAGGCGGTCGTCGACGGGTTCCGCCACGGGGCTCGGGTCGTCACGGCGGCCGCGGCGATCATGATCTCGGTCTTCGCCGCTTTCGTGCTGCAACCGGACAACCTCATCAAGTCGATGGGCTTCGCGCTGGCGACCGCCGTGCTGCTCGATGCCTTCGTCGTGCGGATGGTGCTCATCCCGGCACTGATGTACCTGCTGGGTGACCACGCCTGGGCCATGCCGAAATGGCTGGACCGCCTGCTGCCCAACGTCGATGTCGAGGGCGAGGCGCTGACCCGGGACACCGCTGCGGGAGCACCGGCAGAGACGGTCTCGGCCTAGACCTCCCTTCGCCCCCCGCCGCGACATGCGCAGGTGAGGGGCGAGGGGAGGCCCACTGTCGGCGCCGACGTGGATACGATCGGGGCGAATGACCACAGGGGCTGCCACGGCCAGAGGGGGTGAGGCGGTGCGTCGCACGCAAGTGGCGATCATGGGCGCCGGGAGCATCGGGTGCCATCTTGGGGGCTGGCTCGCCTCCAACGCCGAGGTCACCCTCATCGGACGCGCCCCGATCATCGACGCCATCGAGGCTCAGGGGCTGACGGTCAGCGACCTGGATGGCCACCGCCGCACCGTTGCGCCCACGAGCCTGACCCTGGCGACCGAGGCCAGCGCCGTCGTCGACGCCGACTACGTGTTGATGACGACCAAGAGCAACGGCACCGCCAGGGCGACTCGTCAGATCGCGCCCTATCTCGACCCGGACTCGGTGGTCGTCTCCTTCCAGAACGGCTTGCGCGCCGCCTCGATCATCGACGAGGCGCTCGGGTCGGCCTTCCCCAGCCGCGCGTCGCGGCCACTCGCGCTGTCGGGGATGGTCCCCTTCAACGTCGTGCGTACCGGTGATACCCACTGGGCGCAGACGGTGAGCGGGCGGATGAAGGTCAAGGACCACCCGCGCATCGACCCGTTCATCCGGGCGGCTCACGGCGCGGGCCTGCAGATCGGGGTCGAGCCGGACATGCGCGCCGTCCTCTTCGGCAAGCTCCTGCTCAATCTCAACAACGCCGTCAACGCCCTCACCGGCCAGCCCCTGGCCATCCAGCTGCGCGACCGCGACTGCCGCACCGTCCTGGCGGCCTGCCAGGACGAGGCGCTCGTGCTCGCTCGGCGCCTCGGCGTGAGCCCGGCACGGATGACGCCCCTGCCGCCCGCGCTGGTGCCCTCGCTGCTGCGCTCCCCCAACCCGGTCTTCACCACCCTCTCCCGCGCCTCCCTGAAGGTCTCGCCGCAGGCCCGCTCGTCGATGGCCGACGACCTGTCCGCCGGACGCTCCACAGAGATCGACGAGATGCAGGGCGCGATCGTCGCCCTCGGGCGGACCCACGGCACCTCGACCCCCGTGTCCTCTCGGATCGTCGACCTCGTCCGCGAGGCCGAGGAGGCCGGCGCGGACCGCCGTCGTTGGACCGGAGCGCAGCTGCGCGACGCGGTCGGCCTGTGACCGCGATGCCCACCACCCTCGAGGACCTGTCCCTCCCCCGCGCCGTACTCGTCAGCGGCAGCGGGACTCACGTCGGCACGAGCGTCGTCACGGCCGCGCTCGCCGCGGCCCTGACGGCTCGGGGTTCCGACGTCGGGCTGGTCACGCCGGTCCGGCCAGACCACGCCCCGGCCGATGCTCCTGTCGTCACGCACGCCAAGCGCGTGGCCGGACTCGATACCGGACTCGTCCTCGTCGAGGGTGCCGGCGGCCTGCTCGTACGCCTCGACAAGCGGGGCGGGACGCTCGCGGACGTGGGCACTGCCCTGCGCTACATGGGCGTCTCCACTGGTGTCGTGGTCGTCGCCTCCACCGGCCCCGGCGCCGTGAACTCGCTCGCGCTGACCGCCGAGGCACTGGCGACACGCTCCCTCCCCCTGCTCGGTGTGATCGTCGCCGACTGGCCGCACGAGTTCGGCCCGGCGGAGCTCGCCGATCTCGAGGAGTTGCCGCTCGCGGCGAGGGCGCCACTGCTCGGTGTCCTGCCCCACGGGGCCGGCTCCCTTGCGCCGCAGGAGTTCACATCGCGGACCCCCGAGTGGTTCTCTCCGGTGTCGTGGGCGACGATGCAGGCATGACTTTTCGGATCACAGTCGTCTGCACCGGCAACATCTGCCGGTCGCCGATGGCTGAGTTCGTCCTGCGGGAGCGAATCGACGAGGCCGGGCTCGCCGACCAGGTCGTCATCAACTCCGCCGGGACGACCACGTGGGAGGAGGGCAACCCGGCCGACCCACGCACGATCAGCGCACTGCAACGCCACGGCCACACCGGCGACTACTCGGGTCACCGCGCTCGCGTCTTCGATCGGCGCTCCTTCGCCGACGACGACCTCGTCCTGGTCGCCGACCACGAGCACTACGCGGTGCTGCGCCGCCTCGCCGCGGTCCCCGAGGCCCAGGACAAGATCCGCATGCTGCGCTCCTTCGACCCCTCCGGGCCCAAGGGTGGTGCTCTGAGCATCGACGACCCCTGGTTCGGCGACGACTCCTCCTTCGACCGCACCTACGCCGAGGTTGCCGCGGCCGCCGACGGCGTCGTCGACTTCGTCCGCAAGCAGCTCGCGTCCGCCGACTGACGGACCGCTGGTGAGTACACCTCGCGCGCAGGGGGCCTCCCAGTTTCGTGTCAGACAGGGCGGGTACCCTCCCCGCATGCCTCGCCCCCGTCGCACCGCCGCGCTCGCCAGCGCGCTGCTCGCGGCGACGGCCATGACGGTCGCTGCGTGCGGCGGCGGCGCCAACGGCGACCCCTCGTCGACTTCCGGGGCCAGCTCGTCCTCGGCGTCCACGAGCAGCTCGACCTCCCCCTCCGAGACGTCGACCTCCCCGACCGAGTCGCCGACGCCGGACCCCTACGCGATCAACTGCAAACTGGTCACGCAGCGGGTCGTCGACCAGTGGACGGGGGACGGCCAGCCCTCGCACGTGGAGGCGACCGAGGACGGCTGCCGCGTCGTCAGCTCCGACGCCAAGGGCGCCCTGATCATCGCGTGGCGCTATCTCGACGTGCGCTCCGACTCCGGCGACCAGGGCGAGGTGCGCGAGGTCAGCAAGAACAGCCGGGCGGTCGAGATCGAGGAGGGCCTGACTGCCGTGCGCAGCGAGTCCGACGTCGACCCGACTCGCAAGACACGGCTCTACGTCACTTTCGACAACGGACGCACCCTCTACGCGGAGGCGACGGCGACCCTCGACCGGCCGCGGACCATGCCGGAGCTGGAGGACATGACCGCGACGGTCGTCAAGGCCTATGCCGACCAGCCGCCGCTACCGAGCCCGCCGGTCGAGCCGGAGACCTCCTCGACGTCGAGCTGACCAGCGGCGAAGGGAGCCGCGCAAGACCGGGGCGGGGACCCCCCTTCGCCTGATGGGAAGATGTGCGCATGCAGAGCCTCGCTGACGCCACTCCCCAGATCGCCCTCGGCGCGCTCGACGGCCGATACCGGCCGGCCATCGCCCCACTCATCGACCACCTGAGCGAGCCCGCACTGAACCGCATGCGCGTGCACGTCGAGGTCGAGTGGCTGATCCACCTGACGACCCACCGGGTCGTGCCGGGTGTGCGCGCCCTCACCGAGGACGAGCAGCGGCAGCTGCGTCAGGTCGTCGAGGACTTTGGTCCCGAGGACATCGCCGAGATGGCCGCGACGGAGAAGGTCACGCAGCACGACGTCAAGGCCGTCGAGTACTTCCTCAAGCAGCACCTGTCGCGGATCGCGCCGGATGCCCGGGACGCCGGACTGGCCGAGCTGATCCACTTCTGCTGCACCAGCGAGGACATCAACAACCTCGCCTACGCGCTCATGGTCCAGGGCGCGGTCGAGCAGGTCTGGCTCCCGCGCGCCGACGAGCTCGCCAAGAGCGTGGCCGCCATGGCCGAGGATCTGCGGGACGTTCCGCTCCTCGCCCACACCCACGGCCAGCCCGCGACGCCGACGACCATGGGCAAGGAGCTGGCAGTACTCGCCCACCGTCTGCTCCGCCAGGTGCGGCGCATCGCCGCCGACGAGTACCTCGGCAAGCTCAACGGTGCGACCGGCACCTACGGTGCCCACCTCGCAGCAGTGCCCGAGGCGGACTGGCCGCAGATCTCGCGCACCTTCGTCGAGCACCTGGGCCTGACGTGGAATCCCCTCACCACGCAGATCGAGTCCCACGACTGGCAGGCCGAGGTCTACGCCGACATCGCCCGCTTCAACCGCGTGCTGCACAACCTCTGCACCGACATGTGGAGCTACATCTCGATGGGCTACTTCGCCCAAGTGCGCGGACAGGGGACGGTCGGCTCGAGCACGATGCCGCACAAGGTCAACCCGATCCGATTCGAGAACGCCGAGGCCAACCTCGAGGTGAGCAACGCCCTGCTCGACGTGCTCGCGACGACGCTCGTGCAGTCCCGCCTGCAGCGCGACCTCACCGACAGCTCGATGCAGCGCAACATCGGCACCGCCCTCGGTCACTCGCTGCTCGCCATCGACAACGCCGGCCGGGGCCTGGCCGGGCTCGACGCCGTGCCAGAGGCGATGGCAGCCGATCTCGACGCCAACTGGGAGGTGCTCGGCGAGCCCATCCAGTCGGTGATGCGTGCCCTGGGTGCCGGCGGTGTCGAGGGGATGGACGAGCCCTACGAGCGGCTGAAGGAACTCACTCGCGGGCGTCGCATCGGCCAGAGCGACCTGGTGGAGTTCGTGCGCGGCCTCGGTCTGCCGGCCGATGTCGAGGAGCGCGTGGCCGCGATGACCCCGCAGACCTACATCGGTCTGGCCCCGAGCCTCGTCGACGCACTCCGACAGGACGGCCAGTGAGCGCATCACCGCAGACAGGCAGCGACTCCGCCGTCAGGGAGATCGCCTATGTCGCCGTCTTCGCGGCGTTGATCGTCGCCCTCACCCTCTTCCCGGCGCTCGACATCGGCCCGGTGCCGATCACGCTGCAGACCTTCGCCGTCGCGCTGGCCGCGATGGTCCTGGGTGCCCGTCGCGGGGCGCTGACGGTGCTGACCTACTTGGCGCTCATCGCGATCGGCCTGCCCGTCGCGGCGGGGTACGTCGGTGGGCTCGGGGTCTTCGCCGGCCCGACCGGTGGCTTCCTCATCGGCTTCGTCCCGCAGGCGCTCGTCGTCGGCGGTCTGGCCACGTGGGCTGTGCGCAAGGACGTCTCCGTGCTGCGGCTGGTCCTCGCCGGCATCGCCGGGATGCCGGTCCTCTACGTCATCGGCACCGCGTGGCTGATGGCCGTCACCGGAATGGGTCTCGGCGCGGCGCTGGGCGCGGCGGTACTGCCCTTCCTCGTCGGCGACGTGGTCAAGCTCGTCCTCGCGGCGATCGTCGCCGCGGGCGCCATGCGCGCGCTGCCCGGCCTGCGCCGCCGCTGAGTCGGTTGGTCGGCACCGATGAGCATCCGATTCGAGGAGGTTCACCTCGATCTCGGGGACCGCACGGTCCTGCGCGGTGTCGACGCCGAGCTCACGCAGCGACGCGTCGGCATCATCGGCGCCAACGGCTCCGGCAAGTCGAGTCTGGCGCGCACGATCAACGCGCTCGTGCGGCCGACCCGTGGCCGGGTGCTCCTGTCGGGCCGCGACGTCGCGCAGGACCCGAAGGGGGCCCGTCGTGCCGTGGGATTCCTCTTCCCCGACGCGACTTCGCAGATCGTCATGCCGACGGTGCGTGAGGACCTGGAGTTCTCGGTGCGTGGCCTGCCGCGGGCGCGGCGCGAGGCGAAGGTCGAGGCGGCCCTGGTCGACTCCGGTCTGGCCGACCACGCCGACCACCCCTGCCACCTGCTCTCCTCGGGCCAGCAGCAGCAGTTGGCCCTGGCTGCGGTGCTGCTCGTCGACCCCGAGATCGTCGTCGCCGACGAGCCGACGACCCTTCTCGACCTGCGCAACCAGCGTGCGGCCCGGGAGCGCTTCACCGCGCTGCGCCAGCAGCTCGTGCTCGTCACGCACCACCTGGAGCTGCTCGAGGACTTCGACCGGGTGCTGCTCATCGCCGACGGGGTGATCGCCGCCGACGGTGCGCCGGCCGAGGTGATCGACCACTACGAGCGGATGATGGCGTGAACCTCGTCGGGGTCTACCGGGCCGGTGACTCGTGGGTGCACCGGTTGCCCGCCGGCGCCAAGGTCCTGGCGTTGGTCGTCATCACCATCGCTGCGCTGCTGATCTCCTCCCCCCGGATCGCGCTCGCTCTGCTCGCGGCGTCGCTGCTCGCGCTGCTGTCGACCGGGGTACGCCTGCGCACGCTGGCCAAGCCGCTGCGCTTCGTCGGGATCGCTGCCGTCGTGCTCGCCGGGATCATGTGGTGGCAGCAGGGCCCCGGCCCGGCGACCGTGACGGTCGGCCGGCTGCTCTCCCTCGTGCTGCTCGCGTGGACGGTCTCGCTGACCACACGCGTCAGCGAGATGCTGCGCACACTCCAGCGCGGACTGCGCCCACTGCGCCCCCTCGGGGTCCAGCCCGATGTCATCGGACTGACGATCGCCCTGGCCGTGCGCAGCGTGCCGCTGCTCCTGGCGACGGTGGACACCGCCCAGCAGGCCCGTCGGGCACGTGGGCGTGGGTGGTCGATCACTGCTCTCGGCGTGCCCGTGGTCGTGCGGTCGGCGCGTGTTGCCGAGGAACTCGGGGACGCCCTCATCGCGCGGGGATACGACCCGGGTGAGCGTGGGCCGGACGGATGACGCTCTGCGCAAGTGTCGTTGGCGCCGGGAAGAAGCACAGGAGCGGGGTGGCGGGACGCGATCACGCGGCGGCCTCGCCGACACCCGGTCCCACACTCCTACCGACCGGCGTGTCAACATGGCCCCGTCGGCCCATTCAGGGGACAGCACCACGAGGCCGGCACACGTAGGAGGACGACATGCGCCACGGCACGCGAGCGAGACAGAACCTGAGGCTCACCGCACTCACCTCGGGAGCCGCGCTCGTGATCGCCGGATGCAGCACGGTGGCCGGCGAACCCCCGGAGGACACGTCGACGTCGACCTCGTCGGCGGCCTCGTCGCCGGCCTCGTCGGCGGCCACGCCTCCTTCGCCCTCGACCGATGCCACCGAGGACGACCAACCGGACAAGGCGGCCCTCGCCCGGGCACGGGCCCTGGCCGAGGGCCACGACCTCGGCGCGGCACTGGAGGTGCTGGCCGACACCGACGGCTCGGAGGCTCGACAGCTGTCCAGGAGCCTGCGCTCCGAGCGCTCACAGCTGGTCACCTGGCCGAAGGGCAAACCGGTCCCGCACCTGTTCTTCCACAGCCTCGTCGTCGACCCGGAGCGGGCCTTCGACGGTGACGACAGGGCTCAGGGCTACGACGACTACATGGCCACCATCCCGGAGTTCACGCGCACGCTGGAGTCCCTCCTCGAGCGTGACTACGTCCTCGTCGACCCGCATGACATCGCCACGGTCGGCGACGACGGACAGATGCACTACCGCTCCATCCGACTGCCCGAGGGCACCACACCCATCGTCCTGTCGCTCGACGACCTCAGCTACTACGAGTACATGGACGGCGACGGCTTCCCCGACCGGCTCGTCGTCGAGGACGGGCAGGTGCGCACGGTCTACACCGACAGCTCCGGGCAGAAGGAGGTCGGCGCGCACGACGTGGTCCCGATCCTCGACGACTTCGTCGAGAAGCACCCGGAGTTCTCCTACCGGGGCGCGAAGGGCACCGTCGCGATGACCGGCTACGACGGGGTGCTCGGCTACCGCACCTCGCAGCGCTCCCACGGCGAGCGAGACGACCTGGCGGAGCAGCAGGCCAAGGCCACCGAGGTCGCCACGGCGATGAAGGAGGACGGCTGGTCCTTCGCCTCCCACACGTGGGGACACATCACGCTGACCGGGGCGTCACTGGCCAAGGTGCAGGCCGACCAGCAGCGGTGGGCGCGGGAGGTCGAGCCGATCGTCGGGGAGACCGACATGCTCATCTACCCCTTCGGTGCAGACATCTCCGGCGTCGCGCCGTATTCGGGGCCGGTCTACGAGTACCTCCACGACGAGGGCTATGACTACTTCTTCAACGTCGACGGCACGCGTCCATGGCAGCAGATGGAGGGTGGCTACCTCCGCCAGGGTCGGATGAACGTCGACGGACTGCTGCTGCGCAAGAACCTCTCCGGTGAGTCGGACTCCCTCGCGCCCTTCCTCGACATCAAGGACGTCTACGACACCGACCGGGACTGATCACGCACCTCGGGCTCGCGCTCGTCGGCAGCCATTCGGCAATCCCCCGGCCACCAGATCCGATCGCCGACGTCGGCGACGATCGCCGGCACGAGGATCGAGGAGGTGACGATCGTGTCGAGCAGAACGCCGAAGGCGAAGGCCGGCACCGGCGTCGACGGGTCCGCCCCCGGGTAGTCGAGGACGTGGTTGATGAGCACCGCGGCCACCCCGAGCGTCACGCCGAAGCTGAGCACGTTGCCGTCATGGGCCGCGCCGGTGTCCTCTGCTGGATGCGCTCGATCACACCATGGCGGCGTAGAGGGCGAGAGCGCTCGCGCTCCAGCCCGCGGGGCGCGGGTGGACCCACTCGGAGTACTCGTAGCCGGTGCCGAGGACGGGCACGAGCCAGGAGTTGGGGTTGCCGGTCAGCGCGCCCGTCTCGAGGCCGTGCGTGTAGCCGCCCCAGTCCGGCTTGACGTCGACGAAGGTGAATCCGGCCCCGGGCGTCGACGCGGCCAGCTCGTCCATCGCGGCCCGCTGCACCCGGTCGCCGCGCTTCTGCATCGCGCTCAGCGCCTTGCCGGCGTCGTAGGTGGAGCCGAGCTTGTAGGTGTCGGTGTTGATCAGGTGCGGATACCCCAGCAGGTAGACGTGGGCGTTGCCCTCGGAGCGCTCGTGCACCGCCGCCAAGGCCTCCTTGGTGCGGGCCTTCATCTGCGGGATCGTGGCGTTGGCTGCATCCATCGACGTCTTGCAGCTGCCCGGGGAGCGCAGGACGAGGCAGTTGGTGACGATCGTCGTGAAGCCGATGTCGTTGCCTCCGATGGTCAGGAAGACCGCGTCGGTCTCCGGGGTCACCGCGTCGATCTGTGGTGCCGCGGTCAGCTGACACTTCACGGTCGCGGTGAAGAGGTTGCCGATCGCCGCACTCGAGTCGATCGCGTAGCTCCAGGACCAGTCCGGCTGAGCCGGTGTTCCGCACAGCTCGGCGTCCTTGGCCTGCTCCAACCACTGGGCGCGGGCGTCGACGGTGCCCTTGGGCACCTTGAAGGTCCGCGTACGCAGTTTCCGGGAGCCGATGTCCCGGGGGGTGAGGATGTCGGCGATGACACCGCCGCTGCACGCGGCATTCGTGTAGGTCGCTCCCTGACGACGGGCCACCTTGGCCCCGTAGTTCTCCGAGGACCGCCAGCAGATCTTCTCCGCGTAGGATCCCGCGCCATTGCCCGAGGAGTAGGAGTCACCCAGCTGGACGTAGTGGGGCGCGTCCGCGGCGTTCGCCGCGGGTGCGCTGACCCCGATCCCGGCGATGGCGGCGGCAACCGCGGTGGCGATGGACAATGAGCGGTGACGCATGGTTCCTCCGGTGGCGCGACCGGTCTCCTGCCGACCGGCCTTCGACTACCGGACGGTAACTTACTCTTCAGTAGGCCGCGACCCGAGTCCCCGTGACCGTGACCCGGGATGCGAAGGGAGCATCGACCCGGTCAGGCAAGACGCACGAGCGCCCGTGGGCGCTCCCGGGGGAGGTCACCCCGCTCGAGCTCGGCCGTGACGACCTGGCGGTCGAACGCCGTGCGGCCGCCGCGGGTGGTCAGGAAGGCGGTGTCGGCGGCGTCGCGACCGGTGGCGATGCGCACCATCGCCTCGCGGGGGGCGAGGCGGGTGCCATCGACGATGTGCCAGGCGTCTTCGACCCACACCTCCGCGACGGCGTGGAAGTCCATCGGCTGCAGGCCCGGCGCGTACACCGAGACGAGCCGCGCCGGGGTGCCGAGGGCACGCAGCAGCGCGACGACGACGTGGGCGAAGTCCCGGCAGACCCCCTTCGCCTGCAGGATGGAGTCGACGGCACCGTCGGTGCCGCGGCTCGCGCCGGAGATGTAGGCCATGTGCGTGTTGACCCACTCGGTGACAGCATGCACGAGCGCCACGCCGGCCTGCGCGGGGAAGAGCTGCGCGGCCATCGGCGCCAGCCGGTCGGACTCGGCGTAGCGGCTCGGACGGGTGAAGACCCATCGGTCGTGCGTGACCTCGGGGCCGACTTGCTCGCCGGTGGGCCGGGTGAGGTCCACCAGGGCGCTGTAGGTGACCTCCAGCCATCCGTCGCCGACCTCCTCGAGCAGGTGCAGCCGGGTGCCGTGGCTGCCGACCAGCTCGATCGGCTCGACCTGCGTGCCGCCCGTGTGGACGAGGATCTCCTCCTCGAGCACCTCGTGGGCGCTCGAGACGGCGAAGGACAGCAGCGCCTCGCGCACGCCCGTCGTGCTGTAGGCGAACTTGGTGCCCACCCGCGCACGAAGGGTGGTCGGGTCGGCGGCGACGATCGCGAGGTCGGTCATGGGTCAATGGGATCACATCACACGAGGGCTCACGGTCGCTGAGCGACCTGCGCCCCGCGGGCCCTGGAAATGCAGGGTCAGGCCGGCTCGGTCACCGCCAGCAGCGCGGACAGAGAGGCCAGGGCCTGCGGGTTGATCCAGTAGTAGACGTAGGTGCCGCGACGCTCGGAGCCGACGATGCCGGCCTCGCGCAGCAGCCGCAGATGGTGCGAGATCGTCCCCGACGACAGGTCGAAGGCGGGGGTGATGTCGCAGACGCACAACTCGGGCTCGGCCGCGATCATCGAGGCCATTCGCAGCCGGACCGGGTCGCCGAGCGCTTTGAAGACCGGGGCCAGCCGGGCCGCGTCCTCCGCCGAGACCGGCGAGGTGGCCAGCCCGCAGCACGTGACGGCCCGCTCGCCGGGCACGGACTCGATTGCGCTCATGTCGCCATCTTGACACACTTCAAATCAAGGGTCACGCTGTACCGGTCAACCTGATTCGATGGACATCAAAGCAGGAGTGGTCCCCATGACCCAGCAGGACACCCACGACGCCGTCCGCGGGCGCTACGCCGCGGCCGCCCGCAGCTCACTCGACCCCGCCGGAGGGTGCTGCGACCAGACCACCGACCCGATCACCGTCGGTCTCTACGAGGGGAGCGACACCCCTTCGGACACCGCCCTGGCCGCCTCCCTCGGGTGCGGCAACCCCACTGCCCTGGCCGAGCTCGCCCCCGGCGAGGACGTCCTCGACCTCGGCTCCGGCGGCGGGCTGGACGTGCTGCTCTCCGCCCGTCGCGTCGGTCCGACCGGCACCGCCCACGGGCTCGACATGACCGACGAGATGCTCGATCTCGCGCGGCGCAACCAGGCCGAGGCCGGGATCGAGAACGCGCAGTTCCACAAGGGCACGATCGAGCAGGTGCCGATGGCCGACGCGTCCGTCGACGTGATCATCTCCAACTGCGTCATCAACCTCTCCCCCGACAAGGACGCCGTCCTCACCCAGGCCCACCGCGTCCTGCGCGGCGACGGGCACTTCGCCGTCTCCGACATCGTGCTGCTGCGCGAGATCCCCGATGCGCTGCGCGGCATCGTCGGCCTGTGGACCGGATGTGTCTCCGGGGCCCTGCTCGACTCCGACTACCTGGCCAAACTCGCCGACGCCGGGCTCACCGACGCCTCCGTCGAGATCACCCGCACCTTCGACCGGGAGGAGCTGCAGCGCATGTCCGACATGGTCGGCGACCACCTCCCCGAGGGCTGGACGCTGGCTGCCATCATCGACGCGCTGGACGGAGCCTTCGCCAGCGCCTTCATCCGCGCCCGCAAGGAGAGCTGAGTGTCCGTCACCACCCCTGATGCGCCGGAAGCGGCGCGCCTGTCGACCCTCGACCGCTACCTCGCCGTGTGGATCGGCCTGGCCATGGTCGCCGGGCTGCTGCTCGGCCGCGTCGTCCCCGGTCTCGGCGAGGCGCTCAGCGCCGTGGAGATCGACGGAATCTCGCTGCCGATCGCTCTCGGGCTGCTGATCATGATGTATCCGGTCCTGGCGAAGGTGCGCTACGACCGGCTCGACACCGTCACCGGCGACCGACGGCTGCTCGGGTCCTCGCTGGTGCTCAACTGGCTCGTCGGCCCGGCGCTGATGTTCGCCCTGGCCTGGACCTTCCTGCCCGACCTGCCGGAGTACCGCACCGGCCTGATCATCGTCGGGCTCGCGCGCTGCATCGCCATGGTCATCATCTGGAACGACCTGGCCTGCGGCGACCGTGACGCCGCCGCCGTGCTCGTCGCGATCAACTCGGTCTTCCAGGTCATCGCCTTCGCCGCGCTCGGCTGGTTCTACCTCGCCGTGCTGCCCGGCTGGCTGGGCCTGCCGCAGACCGAGTTCGACGTCTCCGCGTGGCAGATCGCCAAGTCGGTGCTGATCTTCCTGGGCATCCCGCTGCTGGCCGGCTACCTCTCCCGCCGGGTCGGCGAGCGGCACTGGGGCCGCGAGCGCTACGAGGAGTCCTTCCTGCCGAGGATCGGTCCGTGGGCCCTCTACGGGCTGCTCTTCACGATCGTCATGCTCTTCGCCCTGCAGGGTGAGGCGATCACCTCCCAGCCGCAGGACGTCGCGCGGATCGCGCTGCCGCTGCTGGCCTACTTCGCGATCATGTGGGGCATCGGGTACCTCACCGGCCGACTGCTGCGGATGAGCTACGAACGCACGACCACGCTCGCCTTCACCGCCGCCGGCAACAACTTCGAGCTGGCGATCGCCGTCGCGATCGCGACCTTCGGGGCGACCAGTGGCCAGGCGCTGGCCGGCGTCGTCGGTCCGCTCATCGAGGTCCCAGTCCTCGTGGGCCTGGTCTACGTCAGCCTCGCGCTGCGACGTCGCTTCCCGCTCCCTTCGCGGGCCGAAGCCGTGGCCGGGGGCACCCGATGAGCTCCGTCCTCTACGTCTGCGTGCACAATGCCGGGCGCTCGCAGATGGCCGCCGCGTACACGCGTGTGCTGTCCGAAGGAGCCGTCGAGGTGCGCTCGGCCGGGTCGGCGCCCGCGGACTCGATCAACCCGGCCGTCCACGAGGCGATGCTCGAGGAGGGGATCGACCTGTCCGCCGAGTCGCCGACGGTGCTGACCACCGATGCCGTGCAGGCCAGCGACGTCGTCATCACGATGGGTTGCGGCGACGCGTGCCCGATCTTCCCCGGGAAGCGCTACGAGGACTGGTCCCTGGCCGACCCGGCCGGGCAGGGCGTGGCGGCCGTGCGCCCCATCCGCGATGAGATCAGGGCGCGGGTGCGCAGGCTGCTCCTCTCGCTCACGGTGGAGTGAAGCTCGCAGGGCCGATCACGTCCCGTCCGGTTCCGCCTCAGCCAGGAACCTGGCCCGTGCGAGCCGCAACTCGCACGGCGTGTGTCACGGCACCGGGAGGATCTTGCGAAGACGCTTCCTGAGCACCGTCGATCCGGCCGGCGGATTGATGGGGTACCGAAGCAGCTCGGGCCACAGGTCCTCGATCAGGTCACGGAAGAAGAGATAGTCGGGCGCGCACCGCAGATCCGGGTCGACGCCGAGCATGCATTCGATGAGCGAGCGCGAGTTGAACGGAGTCACACCCTCCTCCACGACGTCGAACTCGGCCCTGACGTCCGCCAGCCACCCACCCATCTTCTGCTCCCAGTAGAACAGGTCCCAAGGATCGATCCCGGAGGCCTCGATCGCCGCGGCGCTACCCTCGCACCACAGCCCGAACTGCCTCACGGCAAAGGCACTACTCCCCATGCCGGTGGCATCGCCCAGCTGATGCGGATCTGGGGAGCCTGAGCCGGGGGGCCTGACGAGGTACGAACCACGGGCGATCTCGCACACGTTGCCATTGAGGGTGACCCACTCCCCACCGGCAATCGGTGGGTCGGCGGACAGGGCCGAGGCCGACCTCGTTGGCGATGCGTGGGGCGGATGGAAGGTCGACTGCAGGACATCGACGACCTCGCCGTCAGGCGCGGGGTCGACTGCGATGACCTTGTGCCTCAGCCCGGCACGGCGCAGCATCCTCCGCGGGATGCGAAGATCCGCGCTCCGGGCCGCCAGGCTGGTCTTCTTCAGCGTGTAGAAACCCAGACGATCCCTGTGCTCGCGCGAAGCGGCCAGCAGGATGCGCGAGTCGACACCGGAGGTGATGGCCAGCGCCAAGGGGTAGCGCGCAACGGCAGCCGAGACGGTACCGGTGAGCATGGCGCCGCAGGTGGCGACGGCCTTGGTCCGGTCGACGGGACGGATCCGTGCATCCGGCCAGAACCTGGTGACCTCGCGGCTGGCCACATCGAGATGGTGGTTGGGCAGCAGACGATCGATACCGACGAAGGGGGAGGCGGTCCCGGGCCAGAAGTGGTTGGTTTCCGGTGCGAGACCGCCTGCTCGCTGCAGCTCCTCCCGTCTGCTCGCATCGGCCGGTGCGCCCGTCACCCGGGCGAGCAGGCCTGCTCCCGAGCCGACCCACACCGCCCCGTCACGATCGCGGCAGTGGTGGATCTGCCGCAATCCGGCGGCATCGTGGAAGGCCGTGACACGTCCCTCGGCCAGATAGAACGCCGCCCATCGCCCGGCCAGAGGATCGAACTGCCTGAGCAGGTCGCGCAACGGACGCGGCCGGCGCATCACCTCTTCGAGGATCGCGCGGTCACCCCGCTCGGGATGACGGGGGTCGAGCACAAAACCGAGGAGGAGGAGGCTGCGGCTGTCGGCGTCCACCCGTGTGCAGGGCAGGTCCGGGTGGACCACGAGCTGCCAGCGGTCGTCCACCCGGTGGGAGACCCACCGGGGCAATGCCGCGGGCGCTGAGGGGCCGAGTAGGAACTGGCGACGAAACGCAAGGTCACTGACCGCGACTGGACGTGACGCCGGTGTCGATGGCACCTTCCACCCCTCCTCCGCCCGACGCGCCCGGGTGCTCCGTCGTCGCTGGTGCGGTAGCACCGACGCGAACTACGCCGTGCGGGGAAACTAGCAGATCATCGGCCTGCCGGTCGGTGCGGCGGAGCCCTCCTCAGTGCCCCTCGCCGAGGCGCCCGGACAACAGCTCGTGGCGGTCGGCCGAGGCCTGGTTGAGCCCGACGATCTCGACCGTCTTGCCCAGCCGCTCGTACTTGGCCCGAACACCGTCGAGGGCGGCCACGGTCGAGGCGTCCCAGATGTGACTGTCCGACAGGTCGATGACCACGCGCTCGGGGTCGGCGGTGTAGTCGAACTGGTAGACGAGGTCGTTGCTCGTGGCGAAGAAGAGCTCGCCGGTGACCTTGTAGACGCGCACGTCCGGCTCGCCGTCGCCGTCGACGTCGGTCTCGGTGATCCGCTCGACGTAGGCGAAGTGCGCCACCCGCCGGGCGAAGGCGACCATTGCGGCGATGACGCCGACGATGACACCGTAGGCGAGGTTGTTGGTGGCCACGGTGACCAGCACGGTCAGGCCCATGACGACGGTCTCGCCGGTCGGCATCCGACGCAGCGTGGCCGGCTGGATGCTGTGCCAGTCGAAGGTCGCGACCGAGACCATGATCATCACGGCCACGAGCGCGGCCATCGGGATCATGCCCACCAGCGGCCCGGCACCGACCACGAGGGCCAGCAGGAAGGTCCCGGCGAGGAAGGTCGAGATCCGGGTCCGCGCGCCGGAGACCTTCACGTTGATCATCGTCTGGCCGATCATCGCGCAGCCACCCATGCCGCCGAAGAAGCCGGACGCCATGTTGGCCACGCCCTGCCCCCACGCCTCGCGGGACTTGTCCGAGTGGGTGTCGGTGATGCCGTCGACGAGCTTGGCGGTCATCAACGACTCGAGCAGGCCGACGAGGGCCATGGCCAGGGCAAAGGGCCCGATGATCTGCAGCGTCTCGAGGGTGAGCGGCACGTCGGGCAGCAGCAGCTGGGGCAGCGACTGCGGCAGCTCGCCCTGGTCGGAGACGTCCGGCAGGTTCCACCCACCGGCCCAGACCACGGCCGTGATGGCCACGATCGCGACCAGCGGCGCCGGGAAGACGCTCGTCAGCCTGGGCAGGCCGATCATGATCAGGATGCCCGCCGCGACCATCGGGTAGACCAGCCACGGCACCCCGAGCAGGTGCGGTAGCTGCGCGATGAAGATCAGGATGGCCAGCGCGTTGACGAAGCCGACCATGACCATCCGCGGGATGAAGCGCATCAGCTTGGCCACACCCAGCAGGGACAGCACGACCTGCAGGACGCCCGCGAGGATCACCGTGGCCAGGAAGTAGTCCATCCCGTACTCGCGGGCCACCGGAGCGATGACCAGCGCGACGGCGCCGGTGGCCGCTGAGATCATCGCCGGCCGGCCGCCGACGATCGAGATCGTCACGGCCATGACGAAGCTGGAGAAGAGCCCCACCCGCGGGTCGACCCCGGCGATGATCGAGAACGAGATCGCCTCGGGGATCAGCGCGAGCGCGACGACGAGGCCGGCGAGGACCTCGATCCGCAGCCGGCGCGGGTTGCGCAACGCGGCTCGGGTCGAGGTCTCCCGCTCGCCGGCCTCGGGCACCGTCGAGGTGCCGGGGCCGGTGGGCAGGGTGTTGACGGAGGGGTCAGGCACAGGGGTCCTCGGGGAAGGGGAAGGAAGTCAGGGGGTGACGGGGGGTCGGCGACCGCGACGACGAGCAAACTCTACCGCAACGTTAGGGTGGTCCCGTGTCGATCCCCCACACCACCACCAGTGCCGACGTGAGCAGCGAGGCCGCGCGGCGTCGCACCTTCGCGGTGATCTCCCACCCGGATGCCGGCAAGTCCACGCTCACCGAGGCCCTCGCACTGCACGCCCACGCGATCGCCCAGGCCGGGGCGGTCCACGGCAAGGGATCCCGTCGCGGCGTGGTCTCGGACTGGAACGAGATGGAGCAGGCGCGCGGGATCTCGATCACCGCGGCTGCGCTGCAGTTCACCGTCGGCGACGTCGTGCTCAACCTCCTCGACACCCCCGGCCACGCCGACTTCTCCGAGGACACCTACCGGGTCCTGTCGGCCGTCGACTGCGCCGTGATGCTCCTGGACTCGGCCAAGGGGTTGGAGCCGCAGACACTCAAGCTGTTCGAGGCCTGCCGAGCGCGAGCGACCCCGGTGATCACCGTGATCAACAAGTGGGACCGGCCCGGGCGCGAGCCCCTGGAACTGCTGGACGAGATCAGCGACCGGCTCGGCATCCACCCCACACCGCTGAACTGGCCCGTCGGGATCGCCGGGGACTTCCGCGGGGTGACCGACCCGGACACCGGTGGGATGACGGAGTTCAACCGGACCCCCGGAGGGGCCACGATCGCCGTCGGCCAGGCGCTGGACGCCGACGAGGCAGCCCGCCGTCACGGGCAGGACTGGCAGCGCGCCGCAGAGGAGTTCGAGCTGCTGGCCGCCTCCGGTCACGAGCACGACCAGGAGGGGTTCCTCGCGGCCCGGACCACGCCCGTGCTCTTCGGTGCGGCAGTGCTGAACTTCGGTGTCGCAGAGCTGCTCCGGGCCGTGATCGAACTGGCGCCGCCACCCAGCGCGTGGACCGACGTCGAGCGGCAGCCGCGTCCGGTCGACGCGCCCTTCTCCGGGTTCGTCTTCAAGGTGCAGACCGGGATGGACCCGGCGCACCGGGACCGGTTGGCGTTCATGCGGGTGTGTTCCGGACGATTCGAGCGGGGAGCGGTCCTGACGAATGCACGCACCAAGCGCCCCTTCCAGACCAAGTACGCCCAGTCGGTCTTCGGTCGGGAGCGCGAGACCATCGACGAGGCCTACCCGGGCGATGTCGTCGGCCTGGTCAATGCCCATGCGCTCCTGGTCGGCGACACCCTCTACGACTCCCGCCCGGTCAGGTATCCCGGCCTGCCCCGGTTCACCCCGGAGCACTTCGCCGTCTTCCGACCTCGTGACGCGGGGCGGGGCAAGCAGTTCCGGCGCGGCATCGAGCTGCTCGATCAGGAAGGCATCGTCCAGGTCCTCGTCTCCGACCGTCGCGGCGTCCAGGCCCCGGTCCTGGCCGCGGTGGGGCCGATGCAGTTCGAGGTCGCGGCCCACCGTCTCGAGCAGGAGTTCGGCGCTCCGGCCTCGCAGGAGTCGCTCCAGTACGGCGTGGCGCGCCGCGTCGCACCCGAGGCAAGGGCCGTCGTCAACCGCCAACGGGGCGCGGAGGTGCTCGAGCGCACCGACGGCGTGGCGGTCGCGCTCTTCAACGACAAGTGGCGCATGCGGACCATCGCGAGCGACCTGCCGGCGGGCAGCCTCCCGCCCATGTTCGGCGAGGACGACGGGGTGGGACCGTGAGCGAGCCCCACGTCCACATCGGCGAGGTGGTCACCCGCACCGGCCTGTCGCACCGCACCATCCGCTACTACGAGGAGATGGGTCTGCTGACCCCCTCGGCGCGCACCGAGGGGGGGTTCCGCCTCTACGACGAGGCCGGCATCGAGCGGCTGCTGCTGATCAAGCCGATGAAGCCCCTCGGCTTCTCCGTCGAGCAGATGCGCCATCTGCTCGACGCCCTCGACACGCTCGCCGACCCGGGGTCCCCAGGCTCAGCGGCAGCGCGGGCGCAGGTCGACGCGATCCACGACGAGGCGCTCACCAGGGTGGCCGAGCTGAAGGAGGCCACCGCGCGGGCCGAGGCCTTCACGGATCAGCTGAAGCTGATCTCTCCGCCGATGTCGTAGGGCGACAACACCCCGCCCTGCCGGTGCAGGGCGGGGCGCCTCACCCCCTTCGCTCACGGCTGATCCGGCGGCTGCGGCCGGACAGGAGCACCCCTCCGACGACGGCCGCGGTGAAGGACCCCAGAAGGACGCCGATCTTCACGTGCTCCACGGCGGCACCGGTGCCGGCAAAGGCCAGCTCGCCGACCAACAGGGACACGGTGAAGCCGATGCCGGCCAGGAAGCTGGCTCCCACCAGATCACTCCAGCGCAGCGAGCCGTCGAGGTCGAAGGAGGGCAGGCGGCTGAGCACGAAGCTCGTCCCGACGATGCCGATCGGCTTGCCGACGACGAGACCGGCGATGATCCCCAGGGTGATCGGGTCGGACAGCGCGCTGCGCAACCCCTCGACGCCACCGACTCTCACCCCGGCGGCGAAGAAGGCGAACACCGGCACCGCAACCAGTGTCGAGACGATCCCCCACTGGTCGGCCAGGTGAGCCGTGAGCCCGTCATAGGTCGGGTCGCCGTCATCGGTGGTGCCCACTTGCACCCAGGCGCGCTTCGTGGCCAGCACGGGCACGGTGAAGCCGAGCAGGACGCCGGCCACGGTGGCGTGCACGCCCGAGGCGTGCACGAGCGCCCAGGTGATGACGCCCAGGGGCAGCAAGAAGTACCAGGAGTAACGGCCCCGCTGCGCGAGCACGGCGAAGAGCGCCAACGGCACCACGGCCAGCAGGAGCCACTGCAGCTGCAGGCCCTGGGAGTAGAAGAGGGCGATGATCGTGATCGCGATGAGGTCGTCGACGATGGCCAGGGTCAGCAGGAAGACCCGCAGCGCCGCAGGCAGGAAACGCCCGACGACGGCGAGCACGGCGACGGCGAAGGCGATGTCCGTCGCCGTCGGGATCGCCCATCCGCGCAGGGCCTCGCCCCCGGCGGACATCGTGATGCCGGCGAAGATCAGCGCGGGGACGATGACGCCACCGACGGCCGCGGCGACGGGCACCGCTGCCTGTCGTGGGTCGCGCAACTTGCCGGCGACGAACTCCTCCTTCAGCTCCAGACCGACCACGAAGAAGAAGATCGCCAGCAGTCCGTCGGAGGCCCACTGGCCCACGCTGAGGTCCAGGTGCAGTGCCGACGGGCCGAAGGAGAAGTCACGCACCGCCTCGTACCCACCGAATGCCGGGGTGTTGGCCAGCACGAGGGCCAGGACGGTGGCGCCGAGCAGGAGCGCACCGCCGAAGGCGTCGCTGCGGGCGCTCTCCCGCACGCCTCGCCACAACTGGTGGGGGGCGCGGCGCAAAGGTACGGAGGGTCGGATTTCGGGCATGGGGGGACTCAGCTCTCACGGGGATACCGGCATGGGCGACCTGTGCGTCGACGGGGACGCGAGGCTCACGCTGGTGGCGGGCAGCCGGCGATCTCTCCGTGGGCATTGGTGCCCCATTCGCTGGTCCACCCGTTCGTGCCCGGGTGGCGCATGGTGCGCATCAGGACCCGCATGCGCGCGGCATTCGCCATCACGCGCTGGGTGGTCACTGGAGCTGGCACGCCACCGAGTCTACTGAGGTGACGAGCCGGCCGGCGAACTACATGGCCAGCGCCAGCACCTCGGCGCAGGGAAGGGCGGCGATCTCCCCCGCGTCGATGAGGAGCTTCGACCCGCGCACGCCGGAGCCGATGACGACCTCGCCGGCCGCGGCCACGCCCTCGTCGACGAGCACCCGCCAGGCCTCCGGGAGGCCGATCGGGGTGATCCCGCCATAGGCCATCCCGGTCAGCTCCACCGCCTGATCCATCGGTGCGAAAGAGATCTTGCGGGCATCGATGTGCCGACGCACGACGTTGTTGATGTCCGCCCGGTCGGTCGCCAGGACGAGGACAGCGGCGTACGTGGTCTGCCCACCCCTTCGCCCGGCCACGACCACGCAGTTGGCCGACTGCTCCGGCGAGGAGCCGTACGCCTCGCAGAAGGCGGCAGTGTCCGCCAGCTCCGGGTCGATCTCGGCGACCCGGGCAGAAGGCACCTGCCCGATCGCGGCCGCGACCGGCGGAGCCAGCAGTCCGGTCTTCGTGGTCGCGGGCACCCAGTCGAGGTCTCCGGCAGCGCTCATGACCCGACGATAGCCCTGTCCTCCAGCCGGCGGAGATGGGATACTGCACCCACGGGTGTCGGGCCGCAGGGCCGGTGTCTTTGGGGTGGTTGTGATGGTGTGGCCGGAGCAGGTGGTCCTGGGGATCATCGGGCGTCGACCGGACGAGGTCTCGCTGGTGTGGGCCACGGGGCTGGCCAGCCGGTGGGGGTCGCAGTTGCACGTCGTCGCGGGATACCACCCGCCGATCGGGATGTTCCCGCACATCGTCACCGAGCGGGAGAAGCGGGCCGCCCACCAGCGGGCCCGCCGCCACGTGGCCACCCGGACCCAGCAGGCGGTCGGCGGCCTCGCCGCCCCGATCGAGGTCCGGCAGACGGTCGTGACGCACAACCAGCTCGACCACACGATCGCGACGCAGGCCAGCCGGGCCGGGCTCCTCCTCTTCAGCATCGCCCCCACCGGGGTCCTCGTGCGCCGTCACCGGGCGCGGGCCCAGCGCATCGCCGCATTCGTGGGCTGCCCGGCCAGCCTCGGCCCGGGCCAAGCCGTCGAGCTACCGGCCGGGTACGCCGCGCACTGATCCTCGCTCCACGGTGCGCGCGGCGCTACCGTCAAGGCATGAGTTCAGCCGCCGATCGTGCCGGTAGTCCGGCCCTGCCCGAGGACCTCATCGACGTCAGCCACGTGGTCACCGCCTACTACGCGGTCCAGCCGGATCCGCAGGACGTCGACCAGCAGGTCGCCTTCGGGACCAGCGGGCACCGCGGGCGGTCGGTGGACGGATCCTTCAACGAGGCACACATCGTCGCGACGACCCAGGCGATCGTCGACGTCCGGCGCAGCCAGGGCATCGACGGGCCGCTCTTCCTCGGTCGCGACACGCATGCCCTCTCCGAGCCGGCGTGGACCTCCGCGCTCGAGGTGCTCGTCGGCAACGACGTCCTGGTGCTCGTCGACTCCCGGGACGGCTACACCCCGACTCCGGCGATCTCGCACGCCATCTTGACCGCCAACCGCGGCAAGGACCTGACGAAGGGGGGTGGGCTGGCCGACGGCATCGTCGTCACCCCCTCGCACAACCCACCCAGCGACGGTGGATTCAAGTACAACCCGCCCCACGGCGGACCCGCCGACACGGACGCCACCACCGCGATCGCTGATGCTGCGAATGCGCACCTACGTGACGGGCTGCGCCAGGTGCGGCGGACCCCCTTCGCCCGGGCGCGGGCTGCCGCCACCGAGCACGACTACCTGACCGCCTACGTCGACGACCTGCCGAACGTCGTTGACCTGCAACGGATCAAGGACGCCGGTGTGCGCATCGGCGCCGATCCGATGGGCGGCGCCGCGGTCGACTACTGGGCCGCGATCGGCGAGCGCCACGGCCTCGACCTGACCGTCGTCAACCCGCTCGTCGACCCGACGTGGCGGTTCATGACGCTGGACAAGGACGGGCAGATCCGCATGGACTGCTCCTCCCCGGCCGCGATGGCGAGCCTGATCGGCAGCAAGGACCGCTACGACATCGCCACCGGCAACGACGCCGACGCCGACCGGCACGGCATCGTCACACCCGACGGTGGACTGATGAACCCCAACCACTACCTCGCGGTCGCGTTGCAGCACCTCTACGGCGGGGCGCGGCCGGGGTGGTCGAGCGAGCGGATCGGCAAGACGCTCGTGTCCAGCTCGATGATCGACCACGTCGCCGCCGACCTCGGCAAGGAGCTGTGGGAGGTGCCGGTCGGCTTCAAGTGGTTCGTGCCGGGGCTGCTCGACGGGTCGGTCGGCTTCGGTGGGGAGGAGTCGGCGGGGGCGTCGTTCCTGCGCTTCGACGGGTCGGTGTGGACGAGCGACAAGGACGGGATCATCCTCGCGCTGCTCGCCTCCGAGATCCTCGCGAGCACCGGACGCACCCCGAGCCAGCACTACGCCGACCTCGTTGCGCGGCACGGCGAGCCCGCGTACGCCCGCGTGGACGCCCCGGCCGACCGGGCCCAGAAGGCCACGCTGAAGGCCCTTGCTCCCGACGCCGTCACCGCCGACTCGATCGCGGGCGAGCCAATCACCGCCAAGCTCACCCGGGCCCCCGGCAACGGGGCCGCGATCGGTGGGTTGAAGGTCGTCACCGAGTCCGCGTGGTTCGCCGCCCGCCCCTCCGGCACCGAGGACAAGTACAAGATCTACGCCGAGTCCTTCCGCGGGCCCGAGCACCTCACCCGGGTCCAGGCGGATGCGAAGGGGGTCGTCGACGCCGCGCTCGGGGGATGAGGGCCAGCCCGGCGTCCGCGAGGGCTACCGTGGGGGCGTGACTGCCGCTCCCGTGACCGCGACCGCCGTCGACGAGGCAGCTGCTCTGCTGGCCGAGCTCCTCCCCCCGACGCCGCTGCAGCGCTGTGAGCGCCTGTCCGCCGCAACCGGCGCGGACGTCTGGCTCAAGCGCGAGGACCTGCAGCCGGTCCGCTCCTACAAGGTGCGTGGGGCCTTCACCCTGATCGCCGGCCTGAGCGAGGAGCAGCGGGCGAAGGGGGTCGTGGCCGCCAGCGCGGGCAACCACGCGCAAGGGGTGGCCTTCGCCGGGCAGCGGCTCGGGGTCCGCTCGCGGATCTACCTGCCGCGCAACACCCCTCGCCAGAAGCGTGACCGCGTCGCCGCCCTCGGCGGCGACATGGTCGAGGTCATCGTCACCGGTGAGGTCTACGACGACGCCGCAACAGCGGCCGCCACTGACGCGAAGCGCACCGGCGCCGTGGTCGTGCCCGCCTTCAACGCGCTGGAGACCATGGCCGGCCAGGGCGCCGTCGCCGTGGAGATCCTCCAGCAGCTCGGTCGCGAGCCCGATGTCGTCACCGTGCCCGTCGGCGGCGGTGGCCTGCTCGGCGGCATGTCGACGTGGATGGCCCAGCACGCGTCCGACGTACGCCTCGTCGGGGTGGAGCCCGAGGGTGCTGCCTCGATGGCCGCGGCCCTGGCCGCCGGGGCGCCGGTCACGCTCGAGGAGGTCTCCCCCTTCGTCGACGGGGCCGCGGTCCGCCGCGTCGGGGACCTCACCCACGCGGCGGTCGCCGCGACCGGGTCGGAGCTGACGACCGTCTCCGAGGGCGCGATCTGCGTCGAGATGCTCGACATGTACCAGACCGACGGGATCATCGCCGAGCCCGCGGGAGCCATGGCCACGACCGTCCTGGCCGACCTCGACCTCGCGCCGGGGTCCACGGTCGTCGCCGTCGTGTCCGGGGGCAACAACGACGTCTCCCGCTACGCCGAGATCGTCGAGCGCGCCCTGGTCCACGAGGGTCGCAAGCACTACTTCCTCGTCGACTTCCCGCAGGAGCCGGGGGCGCTGCGCCGGTTCCTCGACGACGTCCTCGGACCGGAGGACGACATCACCTTCTTCGACTACATCAAGCGCAACAACCGCGACACCGGCACCGCCATCGTCGGCCTCGAGCTCGGCGACCCGGACGACCTGCTGCCGCTGCTGGCGCGGATGGACACCTCCCCGCTGACGATCGAGTCGATCGCCTCGGACAGCCCGGTCTTCCGCATCATCGGCTGACGGCCCTTCGTCGGCGATGGCCCGACACCGCTGAGCCAATGGCTTGCTGCAGCACTGTTCATCGTGGCAGGGCAGGAACATACTCAGAGGGTGCCCTCCGACAGCAGGTTCGCTGGATCGATCCCCGAGCTCTACGACACCGTCCTGGTGCCGATGATGTTCCTCGACTACGCCGAGGACGTCGCCGCCGAGGTCGCCGCATCCACACCCCACGACGTGCTCGAGACCGCGGCCGGGACGGGCGCCGTGACCCGCGCGCTGCATCGGCTCCTCCCCTCTGCCATGATCACCGCTACCGACCTCAGTCCGGCGATGCTCGCTCGGGCGGCCGACGTGCTCCCCGCGTCCGACCACGTGCGATGGACGCCTGCCGACGCGCAGGAACTTCCCTTCGACGACGCCGGGTTCGATGCGGTCATGTGCCAGTTCGGGGCCATGTTCTTCCCCGATCGTCGGGGCGCATACGCCGAGGCGCGCCGGGTCATGCGGCCCGGGGGACGTCTCGTGCTCGCCACCTGGGGACGGATCGAGGTCAACGAGGCAACGCTGGCCGTGGAGGATGCCCTCACCACCCTCTCCCTCGACGATCCTCCCCCGTTCTTGCGGCGGGTCCCCTTTGGCTACACCGACGCGGCGGTCATCCGGGCAGAGCTGGACGATGCCGGCTTCATCGACGTCGACATCCGCTCGATCGAGCACCGCAGCCGACCGACGTCCGCGCGCGACATCGCCATCGCGCACTGCCAGGGGACACCCTTGGCCAATGCCCTCGCCGAACGCCACCTCGACGCCGTGCAGATCACGTCAGAGGTGACCCGGCTCCTCGAGGAGAGATGGGGCGAGGAGCCCTTCACCGGACGTCTGTCGGCCAATCTCGTCAGCGCCACCCGAGTGACCGACTGAATACCCTAGAGGGGTATGCTGGGAGGCAAATTCGACTTCCAGGAGGACCCATGGCTGGTTACAGCGGCAGCAAGGAGCAGTACCTCAAGCGGCTGGGCCGCGTCGAGGGCCAGATCCGCGGGATCGCCCGCATGGTCGAGGACGACACGTACTGCATCGACATCCTCACCCAGGTCGCCGCGGCGACCAAGGCGCTGCAGGCCGTCAGCCTCGGTCTCGTCGAGGACCACGTCGGCCACTGCGTCGTCGACGCTGCCCGCGAGAGCGACGAGGCCGCGGCCGAGAAGGTCAGCGAGGCCAGTGCGGCCATCGCCCGACTGGTGCGCTCGTGAAACCGACCCGGGTCCCGCACGAGCCCACGCAGTAGCGACAGAGGGAGGCGACGCACCCCCTTCGCCTCCCACCCATCCGACACGCACCCGAGAAGATGAGGCATGAGCACCACGACCACCCCCACTCCCGCTGAGACCACCGACGAGCACACCGTCGACCTGGCCATCACCGGGATGACCTGCGCCTCCTGCTCGGCCCGCATCGAGCGCAACCTCGGCAAGATCGACGGCGTCGAGGCCGTCGTCAACCTCCCGATGGAGAAGGCCCGGGTCAACCACCCGGAGTCGGTGAGCATCGACGAGCTGATCGCGAGCGTGGAGAAGTCCGGCTACGGCGCCACCGTCATCGAGCCCGAGGACCGCCTCGCCCCCCCGACGCACACCCCGGTCGCGCGAGCCGACCTCGCCCGACGCGCCGTCGTCGCCGGTGCGCTCGCTGCCGTCGTCGTGCTGCTCGCGATGGGGCCGTGGAGCTTCCCCGGGAACCCGTGGCTGCAGCTGGTCGTGACCACCCCCGTCGTGCTGTGGGCGGCGTGGCCCTTCCACCGCGCGGCCTTCACCAATGCGCGACACCTGGCGTCGACGATGGACACCCTCGTCTCGCTCGGTGTCAGCGCGGCCTACCTGTGGTCGCTCGTCACGCTGCTGACGGGCGCCGGCCAGGACGGGCACTACTACTTCGAGACCTCCGCGGTCATCACCGCCTTCCTCCTCATCGGCCGCTGGCTGGAGGCCCGCAGCAAGGACGAGGGGCGCTCCACGCTCACCGAGCTGATGGATCTGGGTGCGAAGGGGGTCGCGGTCCAGCGGATCGACTCGCGTACCCGGGCGACCACAGAGGTCATCCTCCCGCTCGACGAGCTGCAGGTCGGTGACCACTTCATCGTCCGGCCGGGCGAGAAGGTCGCCACGGACGGCCGCATCATCGACGGCGCGAGCTCCATCGACACCTCGCTCGTCACCGGTGAGTCCGTGCCCGTCGACGTGCGCTCCGGCGACGAGGTCGACGCCGGCACGGTCAACACCTCCGGGCGACTGATCGTCGAGGCGACCGCGGTCGGCTCGGACACGACCTTCGCCGCGATCGTGCGGCTCGTCGAGCAGGCGCAGACCGGCAAGGCCGACGTCCAGCGCCTCGCCGACCGGGTCTCGGCCTTCTTCGTGCCCGCGGTCCTGGGGATCGCGCTGCTGACCTTCATCGGCTGGTGGATCGGCTCCGGGTCCGCGACGACCGCGATCGGCGTCGCCGTGACCGTGCTGATCATCGCCTGCCCGTGCGCACTGGGACTGGCCACGCCGATGGCGCTGCTCGTCGGTACCAGCCGCGGCGCGCAGAAGGGCATCCTCATCAAGGGCCCGCAGGTCCTGGAGGACACCCGCCGCATCGACACCCTCGTGCTCGACAAGACGGGGACGATCACCACGGGCGTCGCCCAGGTGACCGACCTCGCCGCCGCCCCCGGCCTGCACCCGGCCGCGGCCCTCACTGCCGCTGCCGCCGTCGAGTCCGGCAGCGAGCACCCGATCGCGCGAGCCATCGTGCGGCGGGCACAGAGCCAAGGCATCAAGATCCCGCGGATCACCGACTTCGAGAACCTGCCCGGCTCCGGCGCGGTCGCCACGATCAAGGGCACTCGGGTCACCGTCGGCAAGTCCGACCTCTTCGACGAGGTGCCGCCGGAGCTGGCGACCCTCGAGCGCCGCGGCACGACCGTCTTCGTCGGCTGGGACGCCAAGGCCCGTGGCGCGCTCACCGTCGCCGACGAGGTCCGGGACACCTCCGGTGACGCGATCCGGGCCCTGCGGGCCGAGGGCCTGCAGGTGTGGCTGCTCAGCGGCGACGCCGAGCACAACGCCACCGCGATCGCCGCGACGGTCGGCATCGACGCCGAGCACGTCATGGCGGAGGTGCGCCCCCAGGACAAGCACGACGTCATCCAGCAGCTGCAGGAGCAGGGCCGGGTGGTCGCGATGGTCGGCGACGGCGTCAACGACGCGGCAGCGATCGTCAAGGCCGACCTCGGTATGGCGATGGGCACCGGCACCGACGTCGCCATGGAGTCCGCCGACATCGTGCTCGTCCACGCCGACCTCGAGTCGGTCCCGCGCGCGATCGAGCTCTCCCGCGAGACGCTGAAGGTCATCAAGCAGAACCTCGGCTGGGCCTTCGGCTACAACATCGCCGCGATCCCGCTCGCGGTGGCCGGCCTGCTCAACCCGATGATCGCGGGCGCCGCGATGGCGTTGTCCTCGATCCTCGTCGTGCTCAACTCGCTGCGCCTGCGCAAGGTGCTGCCGGACGACTGAGGGGGACACCTCCTTCGCCGCGCTGCGGATCGGCCGGGCACACCCCCTGCGGGTGCCCGGCCAATCACGTCTTCCTCTCCCTTCGCCCACCCAGTCGTTCTCCCGACCGCGTACGTGGACGCTCTACCCCGTCAGCGGCGTTTGATCCCTCAGATCTCGGCCTTCCACGCCTGTGTGACGGAGAGCTTGCCGGAGGTCTGCATCAGCGCCCGGCGGTAGATCCGCTCGGCGAGCAGGATGACCGCGAAGGTGGCGGCAGCGAGCAGGCCGAGGCTGATCAGCGCCTCCCACCAGGACGACTCACCGGAGACCAGGCGCATCGGTTGGAGGATCGCCGAGAACGGCGGGATCCAGGCGAGCACCTCGACGACCATGCCCTTGGCGAAGATCGCACCGAAGAACATCACCATGATCAGCATCGTCACCGGCAGCGAGGTGGACTGGATGTCCTCCTGCCGCGAGGCGAGCGACCCGGCCACCGCGTACAGCGCCGCGATCATCGTGAAGCCGGCGAGGAAGAAGACCACGAACCACGCCAGGCTCGAGGTGAAGCCCGGCAGCATGTCCCCCCACTCGGTGAAGGTCACCCCGATGACGGCGACGATGCCGTACAGCACGAGCTGGCTCACGGCGAGCACGACGGCAGCGGCGAGCTTGCCGAAGAGGAGGTGGCGAAGGGGGATCGACGTCGCGATGATCTCCACGATCCGCGACTGCTTCTCCTCGGTCACGCTCATCGCGAGGTACATCCCGAAGATGATGGCGGCCATGTAGAAGAGGAAGGCCATGCCGAAGCCGACGGCCTGCCCGATCTGCCGCTGCTCGGCGTCACCGTCGAGGATGTCGGTGCCAACGGCGCTGCCTGCCTGGAGGGTCGCGAGGTCAGTACCGGCTTGCGCGGCGTTGGCGGTCAGGACGTGCTCGCGGATCGCCGTCTCGGCCACGGAGAGCAGACTGGTGTCCACCTCGGACTTGCCGACCAGCTGCCACCCGTCGTCGGTCGGCGAGAGCCAGGCATCGACATCCCCGTCCATGACGGCGGCCTCCGCGGCAGCGTCGTCACCGACCTCGGCGGTCTTGATCGTCACCGTGTCGTCTATCGCCGGTGCCCGGTCGGTCAGGACCTCGCCCATCTGCGCGGACTGACTGGTGACCGCGACGTCGTAGGTCGACTCCTTGTTGCCCTGCCAGATCTGGAAGCCGAAGACACCCAGGATGATCACGAGGGTCAAGAGGGTCGACCCGATGAAGGTCTTGTCGCGCATGCGGACCGACACATCGCGCTGTGCCACGAGTGCCCAGGCGTGCCTACTCATGCCGTCACCTCTCGATAGACCTCGGACAGGGGCGGGATGATCGGGCTGAGTTCCTCCACGCCGCCGCGGCGCAGGCCTTCGGCGAGCACCTCGCCCAGCAGGCGATGACGCTCTTCCCGGGAGTCGCTCGGCAGGTCGATGATCGCGGTCGGGCCGTCCACGTCGACGGCGGCCAGGCCGGGGATATCGCGCACCCAACCGGCGTCGCGGACAGCGACCAGGCGGTGCCGGCGCGGCGCTCCCCCGCGCAGCTCGGCAGGACTGCCGCTGCCGCGGACCCGACCCCCCGCGAGGATGACGAGCTGGTCGCAGAGCCGGTCGACGAGGTCGAGCTGGTGGCTGGAGAAGAGCACCGGGACCCCTCGAGCGGTGTGCTCACGCAGCAGGTCGGCCATCGAGTCGACGGCCTCCGGGTCGAGGCCGGAGAAGGGCTCGTCGAGGATCAGTGCCGACGGCTCGATCATCAGCGCGGCCGCGATCTGCACACGCTGCTGGTTGCCCAGGGAGAGCGCCTCGACGGGGTCGTTCGCGCGCTCGGCGAGGTTGAGTCGCTCGAGGAGGGTCATGACGGACTCGCGGGCGGCGGTGCGGGTCAGGCCCTTGAGCTGGCCGAGGTAGATCAGCTGGTCGAGGACCTTCTGCTTCGGGTAGAGGCCCCGCTCCTCGGGCATGTACCCGATCGTGCGCTGGTCGGCGACCGTGATCGGTCGCTCCCCCCAGAGCACCTGACCCTCGGTGATCGACAGGACGCCCATGATCATCCGCATGGTCGTCGTCTTCCCGGCGCCGTTGCCCCCGACGAAGCCGGTCATCGACCCCTGCTCGACCGTGAAGTCCACGTGATCGACGGCGGTGAAGTCACCGAACCGACGCGTCAGCCCCTCCACGGTGATCGTGTGCGGTGTGTTTGCCATGGTGACAACGCTATGGATCCGGCCGGCCGCGCGGATCCGTCCCCGGGGTGGTCTTGAGGCGTGGGGGGCCTCCCCCCGGGGGTGGAGATCTCGAGGCTCCTTCGCGTCACACCTGGATCAGCGGTGGGGTCAGACGATGCCGGCTTCGTGGGCGAGGATCACCGCACCGACGCGGTCGCGCACCTGCAGCTTGGCGAAGATGCTCGAGACGTGCGTCTTGACCGTGGCGGCGCCGATGACCAGGTCTGCGGCGATCTCCTGGTTGGACTTCCCCGCGCCGACGAGGCGCAGTACGTCCAGCTCGCGTCCGGTCAGGTGGGCCAGCAGCTCCGCGTGGCGTCCGGACTCGTCGGGCCCGGCCGGGCCGGCCGACATCTGGGCGATGACCCGCTTGGTCACCTCCGGGGCGAGCAGCGCGTGGCCGTGGCCGACGGCACGCAGCGCGTCGACGAGCTGCTCGGCCTGCGCGTTCTTCAGCAGGAACCCGCTCGCGCCCGCCTGCAGTGCGTCGAAGAGGTAGTCGTCCCGGTCGAAGGTCGTCAGGATGAGCACCCGACCCAGCTCGCGCTCGACGATCTCCCGGGTCGCGGCGATGCCGTCCATGACCGGCATCTGCACGTCCATGACGATGACGTCGGGTCGGTGCGTGGCCGCCATCTCGATGGCCTCACGGCCGTTGGCCGCCTCACCGACGACTTCGAGGTCCTCCTCGACCGAGAGCATCATCGCGAAGCCGGAGCGGATCAGCGGCTGGTCGTCGACGAGCAGCACGCGCAACCTCTGCGTCACGAGTCACCGCCGGAGCGAAGGGGGATCCGCGCCCGGACGCGATACCCGCCCAACGGGCGTGGTCCCATCTCGACGGACCCGTGATGGGAGTTGATCCGTTCCCGGATACCCAGCTGGCCCATGCCCGTCCCCGAGGTGCCGGGACGGGGGCGACCGTCGTCGGTGACCTCGATCTCCGCGCTGGCCGCGTCCACCCGCACCGCCACACGGGCAGTGCGTGCGCTGGAGTGCCGCGTGACATTGGTCAGTGCCTCCTGGGCGGTCCGGTAGAGGCAGTGGCCGATCGAGTCGGGGACCCCCTCGAGGTCACCTGTGCTCTCCTCGACGAGCTCGTGCACGACGGTCAGCGAGGTGGACGCCCGCGATTCGGCCAGCTCGGGGATGTCCGCCAGCCCCGGCTGCGGGGCATGGTCGGAGCCGTCGGCGCCGACCCAGCCGTCCGCCTCGGCGCCACCGTCCGAGCCGGGGGGAGTCTCCCCCTTGCGCAGGGTGCCGAGCAGGCCACGCATCTGGCCCACCGCATCCCGGGAGCCGGACTCGATCCGGCCGAGGGCCCCCTTCGCCGCCTCAGGGTCCGTGTCGAGAACCCGACGGGCCGCGGCCGCCTGCACCCCGATCCCGGAGATGTGGTGGGCGACGACGTCGTGCAGCTCGCGGGCGATGCGCAACCGCTCCTCGATGATCGCGTTGTCCCGCAATGCCTCCGCCTGATCGCGGATCGTCGCGGTCTGCTGCTCCAGGTCGGCCCTCTGACGGGCCCCGCGCCAGGCCACCTGCCCCCCGATGACCGCACCGCCGAAGTAGAGGATGTTGATGATGCTCGCCATCAGTGCTGCCGCGACCGTCACGGAGAAGAGCGCCCCGGGGTCGGGGTCGGGGGCCATGTCACTCAGCGCACGCCCGACCGCGAAGCTCCACACGAGCCAGAGGAACATTGCGGCGACGATCATGGCGTAGACGGCGACCATCGCCCTGCGGTTGCGTGCCCACGCCACGCCGGCGAGGACGACGAGGAAGAAGACGATCTGTGTCGAGAGCAGGCTAGTCATCAGCGGCACGTAGATCCCGATGGCCAGATACCCCGCCGACGCGAGAGCTGCGGTGGTCAGCGGCCACCGCCGACGAGGCAGCAGGAAGAGACAGGGCACCGCGGTCAGCAGCACCTGCTGCCAGACGGGTTCGTCGACCTGCGACAGGCTGCCGACGGAGCGCATCAGCTCCAGGACGAAGAGCGAGACGACCACGGAGACGATCGTGAGGACCACGTCGGAGCGGCCGATGCCCCCGCCGGGCCGGACCCAGTCGTCGTCGAGCGCGAAGAAGTCACCAACGCGGTCGACCCACGACGCCATGTCGGTCCTAGAGGGTGACCTGGCCGTCAGGCGTGTTGAAGGTGACCGACATCAGGCCCGGCGTGCCGTTGTGGGCGATGAAGTCGAAGTCGATGACCGAGGAGGTCTCCTCGGCGGGGTGGCCGCCGAGCCAGTCGCGGACGCGGTCGGGGTCGCCGGCGATCTGCAGCGACGCGATGGTCACCTGGGTCTCGGCCTCCTGCGACGGGTGCGGCGAGCCCTCGCCCCACTTGACGAAGAAGGGCAGCTGCGGGTCCGCGAGGGTGCCCTTGATGCCGATCTGCTTCCACAGGAACTCGCGACCATCGTTCAGGCGTCGGTTGCCGTCCACGGCCTGGCGGTCCAGACGCTTCTCGACGGCCTCGAGGTCGTCGTCGACGCGGATGACCCACCCCATCCAGCCGCCACCGGCCTCGGAGCGGGCGCGTACGACCTGGCCGAAGGGCGCCTTGTCGGAGCTGGGGTGGTCGAGCACCTCGACGATCTCGACGTAGCGCTCGTGCGCCAGCGGCAGGATCATGTTGCGGGTGCCGAAGCGCGGATGCAGGCCGCCATCGACCGGTGTGACCCCGAGGGCCTCGCCGAGGCGCTCCGCGGTGGCCTTGACACCGCTCTGGTCGGCTGCAAAGGAGACGTGGTCAACGCGCATGGTGGCATCGTGACACAGGCCGCTCTCCGGCCAGTAATCGGGTCCGGTCAGGCGGCCCGGCGCTGGCGGACCGCCTCGTAGACGACGATGGCCGCCGACGTGGCGACGTTGAGCGAATTGGCCTGTCCCACCATGGGGATGCGCACCCGGTACCGGGCCCGCGCCAGGGCCGCGTCGCTCAGGCCGTACTTCTCCGAGCCGACCGCGACCGCGACCGGACCGGTGAGGTCGGCATCCGTGTGGTCGACGTCGGTGTCCGGCGTCGTGGCGACGACGGCGACGCCACGCTCGGTCAGCCACGTCCAGGCCTCGTCGGTGCTCGCGGAGGCGACCGGGACGGAGAAGACCGTGCCCTTGCTCGAGCGGATGACATTGGGGTTGCCCCAGTCGGTGACCGGGTCCGCGGAGATGACCAGGGCGACGCCGGCGGCATCGGCGGTACGCAGCATGGCGCCGAGGTTGCCGGGCTTCTCCACCCCTTCACACAACAGGACGAGCGCATCGTCCGGCAGGTCGACGTCGGCGAGCGCGAGGCCGGGCGAGGGGACCCGCGCGAGGATCCCGTCGGGGCCCTCCCGGTAGGCGACCTTCTCGAAGGCGGTGCGGCCCAGCTCGACGACCTCCGCGCCGGTCCGCCGGGCGCGCTCGACGAGGGCGGCGCCGGCGGTGGGGTCGAGCATCAGCTCTGGGCAGTGGAAGAGGGCGCGCGGCACCACACCGGCGTCGAGGGCGAGGGCAGTCTCCTCGAGGCCCTCGAGGAGCGTGGTCCCGGAGCTCTCGCGCACGCGGCGGCGACGCAGCGTGACGAGGCCCTTCAGGCGCTGGTTGGCGGGTGAGGTGATGACGAGATCCGACATGGCAGGGACCAGCATGCCCCACAATCAGGTGGATGGCCGATGAACGCCCCTCCCCCGCTCGCCTCGGGTCAGCGCTGGCCGCGATGACCGGCGTGATGCTGCTCGTCGCGGCGCTAGGCGAGTGGGTCCTGCTCCCGTCGGCCACGGTCCGCGATCTGGACGAAGGGGGCGTGGCCCGGGCGATCGGCCTGCTCGCCGAGTTCCCGGGCGTGCAGAACGCGGCCGTGGTCTGGGCGGGGCTGAGCGGGCCGTGGCTGGTCCACCCGCTCGTCCTCGTCGTCGCGTTACTCCTCCTCGCCCGGGGACGGGTGACGCCGCGGGCCCTGCTCGTCGTGGCCGTCGGTCTCGTCGGCTGGGCGCTGGGCACGCTGTGCAAGCTGCTCGTCGAGCGGCCTCGCCCCGCCGACGCGATCGTCGAGGTGAGCAACTGGTCCTACCCGAGCGGGCACGCGACGAACGTCGCCCTCGGTACGGTCCTGCTCATCGCCCTGGTCACGTTCGTCCACACTGCCTGGATCCGCTGGGGCACGACCGTGCTGGTACTCGCGGGGGCCGCGCTCACCGCCGCCGACCGTCTCGTCCTGGGGGTCCACTACCCCAGCGACGTCCTGGCCGGTCTCGTCCTGGGCACCGCCATGGCCCTCGTCGGCCTGTGGGTGGGCAGGGTCCTCCCACGAGCCTGAGCAGGGTCGAACGGGCCGAGGAGAACCTCAGATGCGCTGGTGGCGCGCTCGTGCGAAGAGGTAGAGGCCGAAGGCCACGAAACCGACGCCCACGGCAGTGAGCAGGTAGGGCCCGAAGGGCTCGTCCCGCAGGGACTTCAGTGCCCCGTCCAGGCCAGCGGCCTTGGACGACTCGTGCTGCACGGCGGCCATGACGAAGAAGACGCCGACGAGGCCGAGGACGATCCCCTTCGCCGGGTAGCCGATCATCCCGAGGACACGAGCCGGCGTGCCCGGATCCTCCTCGAGGTCCTGGAGGAACGTGCGGCTCAGGCCGCTGTAGACGTGGTAGCCGCCGACACCGACGATGACGACGCCGACGGCGCCGACGAGCACCTGGCCGGCGGGCTGCTCCATGAGGTTGGCCGTGACGTCCTGGGACGACTTCTCGGAGGACTGCGAGGAGCCGGAGCCGAGAGCGAACCGGGCAGCGGTGATCGCCAGGACGGCGTAGACCGCGGCCTTGGCCACGGCCTCGCCCCGGTCGAGCCAGCCGCCACCTGCCCCGGGCGCGATGGCGACGGTCAGCTGCCACACCACGAGCGCCACCAGGCCGATGACGATGACCCACATCACCAGCACCCCGGCCGGGTTGCTCGCGAGCGTGGCCAGCGCACCGGACTGGTCGGCCGAACCGCCACCACCCCACGCCAACCGGGCAGCCGTGTACCCGATGACGATGTGCAGCAGCCCGGACATGACGAAGCCCCATCTGGCCAGGGCGTCGAAGACGGGGTTGTCGCCGACCTCGCGCGCGGCCCGGCGGGCCGAGTCGAGCCCTTCGTTGGTGTTCACCAGCACATCCTGCACCCCGGCGGCCACACCTGGGGCCTCGCGCTCACAGCAGTGGTCGCAACGCGTCCACGAGGCCGTCGTCCGCGACGCGTCCTACCTGCTCGTCCGCAGCGGCGACGACCTCGTCGGGCGCGTCGCCCATGGCGACCCCACGGGCGGCCCAGCGCAGCATCTCGAGGTCGTTGCGCTGGTCACCGGCCGCGAAGGTCAGGGCCGGCTCGATGCGCAGGTTCCGCCGGACGATCTCCAGGGCCGAGCCCTTGGAGACACCCTCCGGCGCGAGGTCCAGCCAGGCGGTGTAACCGACCGCGTAGCTGACGCCGTGCAGACCGATCCGGTCGACGAGCTCGAGGAAGTCGTCGCTGTCGCCCTCCGGGTCGTGGAAGGTCACGCGCGTCGCCGGCTCGGCCACGAGCTCCTCCCACGGGACGACGGTCTGCCGTCCCCACAGCACGCCCTCGGGGTAGGGCCGGGCGACCTTGAAGCCGGCCCCGACCTGCTCGACGGCGCACAGGATGTGCGGGGCGTGCTCGCGGATGAGGGTCATCGCCGGCTTCGGGTCGAAGGTCACCGTCTCCTCGACCCGGTAGCCGTCCGGCTGCGAGGAGTCGAGCGCGATCGTCACCGCCCCGTTGGAGCAGACCGCCCACCCGTGGTCGAGATCGAGCATCTGCAGGACCGGGAGCGTCGCGACCACCGAGCGTCCGGTGGCGATGACGACGTGGTGCCCGCCATTGACCACGGCTCGCACCGCCTCCCGGGTCGCCGTGGGCATCCGGCCGTCGTGGGTGAGGATCGTGCCGTCGACATCCAGTGCGACGAGATGCGGCTCCATGCCCCGAACGCTATCCGGCACGCCCCCCTCCGCTGCGCAGCGGGTCAGCCCCGGGCTGCGCCGAGCTTCCAGTACCCGGAGAAGGTGATCGCCTTCTTGTCCATCCCCTGTGCCACCAGGTGCCGCCGAAGGGAGGTGGCCAGGCCGGACTCGCCGCAGGCCCACGCGTAGTCCAGGCCTGCCGTCGTCGACGGGTCGGCAGCCAGGGCCGCGAGCACCGCGGTCCCCGGGGCGGCGTCGCCGCGCTCGTGCACGGTGATCCCGGCGGGCACCTCGACGCCGTCGAGGACGCACGTCGAGGGCACCTCGACGTGGGCGGCGACGCCTTCACCCAGGCCGGGCAGCCCCCTTCGCGCTCGCTCCTCCACGATCGCCAGGAGTGCGGGCACCGCGGTCTCGTCCGCGACGAGGAGTTGGCACGGCGGCTCGAAGGAGGTGTACAGCGCTCCGCCGGAGCGGAATCCGACCGTGTCCCCGACGACCGCCCGCACCGCCCAGGCCGAGCCGGGGCCCGAGTCGCCGTGGGTGACGATGTCGACGTCCACCTCGCCGCGGGAGCGTCGCAGCTCGCGGAGGGTGTACCAGCGCAGCCCCGGCTGCTGCTCTTCCGGCATCTCGGCGACGGCGGCGCGCACGTTGTACCGCTCACCGTCGGGCATGTGCAGGGCACCATCGGCGCCGGGCACGAGCAGCCCGAAGTACTCGTCCGGCCCGGCGAGGTCGTACCCGGTGAACTCGGGGGCCGCGAGCGTGATCCGCCGCATCGAGGAGTTGAGCTCGCGCACCGCGGCGACGCTCGCCTCGAACTGTGCGTGGCTCGTGCGCTCGGCGACCTCGGCCATCGAGTTGCGGTACCAGACACGTGCGGCGCCGAAGACGATGCGGTCCTTCAGCTCGGCGATCTTCATGACTGCTCCTGGGGTCGGGGAAGGACGACGGGGGTGCCGGTGTCCGGGTCGGTGAGGATGCGGCAGCGCACGTCGAAGACCTCGTGGACGAGGTCTTCGGTGACGACGGCGCACGGGTCGCCCCGGGCGATGATCCGGCCGTCGCGCACCGCGACGAGGTGGGTGGCGTAGCGGGCAGCCATGGCCAGGTCGTGCAGGACCATGACCACGGTGGTGCCACGCGCGCGGTTGAGCGAGCGCACGAGATCGAGCACCTCGATCTGGTGGGCGATGTCGAGGAAGGAGGTCGGCTCGTCCAGCAGCAGGATGTCCGGCTGCTGTGCGAGGGCGAGCGCGATCCACACGCGCTGGCGCTGCCCGCCACTCAACTCGTCGACGACGCGTTCGGCCAGGCCCGTCGTCCCGGTCAGCTCCATCGCCTCGGCGACGACCGCGTCGTCCTCGCGGCTGGCCCGGCGCAGGATCCCCTGGTGGGGGTGACGACCGTGGGCGATCAGCTCGCTGACCGTCAGACCCTCGGGCGCGACCGGCCCCTGCGGCAGCAGGCCGATGCTGCGGGCAACCGCCTTCGTCGGGGTCCTGGCCAGGTCACGTCCGTCGAGGACGATCCGTCCGCCGCGCGCGGGCAACAGCCGGGCCAGCCCGCGCAGGAGGGTGGACTTGCCGCAGCCGTTCGGCCCGACGATCGCGGTCACCCCGCCGTCGGGTACGTCGAGGTCGAGGTGGTCGACGACGGTGCGATCGCGGTAGCCGAGGCTGACCGACTCGGCCCGCAGCCGGGCCGGTGCCGGGACGAAGGCGGTGTCATGAGGCGCGACGGAGTGGGTCCCACGCACCGCGTGGGCGCCTCGAAGGGGCGCCTCGTCCGTCGTCTCGTCTGCCACCGGCGTCACCGGCGTCACCGGCGGGATGTGCGTGTCAGCCGTCATCAGGTCTCCACTCGGGTTCGGGTGACGATGAGCCACAGGAGGAAGGGGGCACCGGCGAGCCCGGTGACCACGCCGACCGGCAGGTTCCCGCCGCCGGGCACGAGGTAGGCGCCCGCGTAGTCGGCGAGGACCACCATGAGCGCGCCGACGAGGGCGATGTCGACCAGTCGGGTGCGGCCCTGGTGCAGGCGGCGACCGATCGGCCCGGCGAGCAGCGCGACGAAGGCGATCGGCCCGCACACGGCGCAGGTGCCCGCGACGAGCAGGACGACCCCGAGCATCGCGAGCGCCCGGTGGCGCTCGACGGCGACCCCGAGGCCGGCGGCGAGGTCGTCGCCGAGCATCATCACGCGCAGCTGTCGGTGCAGCAGGAGCATCCCCGGCAGCGCCACGGCGGCCAGCACCGCGAGACGACCGATCTCGGTCCAGCTCGCGGCGGCGACCGATCCGGTCAGCCAGACCATCGCCTCGGACAGCCGGTAGACGTCGGCCTGCAGCAGGACCCAGTGGGTCAGGGCGACGAGCAGCGCGGAGCAGCCGACGCCGACGATGATCAGGGCGTGGTTGCCCCCCTTCGCTCCCCCGCTGCTCATGCCCACGAGGAAGGCGGCCACGGCGAGCGCCCCGAGGAAGGCAGCCAACGTGACGGCGGGACCCGCCAGGCCGAGGATGATCAGCGCGAAGACGGCCGCGGTGGACGCGCCGCCGCTGATACCGAGGATGTCGGGGCTGGCCAGGGGGTTGCGCATGAGGTCCTGCATGACGGCGCCGGCGACGGCCAGCGAGGCTCCCGCGAGCACGGCTGCGATCGCCCGGGGCAACTTGGACTCCATGAGGATGAAGCTCGCGCCGGGGAGATCGGCGCCGCCGATGATCTGCAGCGCGTCCGGGATGGTGATCGTGTAGTCGCCGAGGGTGACCCGCACGACGAAGGCGGCGGCGACGAGCAGTCCGAGGACCGACGTGCGCCGCAGTGCCCGCCGAGAGCGGTCGCGCCGCACGCGCCGCACGAGGTGCGCGGTCCCGGACGTGGGGTCCGGTGCGGTGGTCAGGGTGCTCATCGGCGCACCGCCCGCCGGGCGAGGACGATGAGCACGGGGGCGCCGACGACGGCGGTCATGACGCCGACCTGGACCTCGCCGGGTGGGGCGATGACCCGGCCCAGGGTGTCCGCCGCGATGACCAGGGCGGGGCCCACCAGCAACGAGCCCAGGAGCAGCCGGCCGTGGTCGGGCCCGCCGAAGAGCCGCAGCAGGTGCGGCACCGCCAGACCGACGAAGGCGATCGGACCGGCGAGCGCGCACGCGGCCGCGGTGAGCAGCAGCGCCCCGGCCAGGGCCCCACCCCGCGCGAGCGCGACCCGCTGACCCAGGGAGCGGGCGACGTCGTCACCCAGGGCCATCGCGTTGAGGGTGCGTCCGGAGGTCAGCGTCAGCAGCAGCCCGACGAGGACGAAGGGCAGGATCGGCAGGATCAGCCCGGCGTCCTTGCCCGCGACCGAGCCCACCTGCCAGTAGCGGAAGAGGTCGAGCGCCGTGTCGTCGGCGAGGAGCAGGCCGACCATGATGCTCGAGCTGGCAGCCATGATCGCCGCGCCGGCGAGGGCGGTGGTCATCGGCTGGTGGCGAAGGGGGACGGTCGCCGCGATCGCGTGGACGACCAGGCCGGCGATGATCACCCCGACCAACGCCGTCCACAGGTAGTCGACGACACCGTCGAGGAGCCCGGCGCGGATCCCGATGACGACGAGCAGCGCCGCGCCGGAGTTGAGCCCGAGGATGCCGGGCTCGGCGATGGGGTTGCGGGTCAGGCCCTGCAGGACCGTGCCCGCGATGGCGACGCAGGCGCCGACGACGACCGCGATGAGCGTCCGGTCGACCCGTGCGGAGACGATGCCGGCCGCCGCGCTGTCACCCGTGTCGCGGATGCCGGCGAGGACCTCGCCGGCGGGGACGGGTTCCGCGCCGTAGAGCACCGACGCGACGGCTGCCGCCGCGAGGAGGGCGAGACCCCCCACGGCGACGGCGCCCGTGCGCGTGGCACCCGTCATGCGCTCAGACGGCCTTCGCGGCGTCGGCCACCGAGGGCAGGAACTTCGTCACCGCGACCTCCATGGAGATCGGCGAGGGCGAGGACATCGTCATCGCGACGGTGTTGTCCGCGGAGGCGACGAAGCTGCCCCGCTCGATCGCGGGGATCTTGCTGAGCAGCGGGTCGGACTTCAGTGCCTCGATCTGCGAGTCCTCGGTGTAGAAGATCAGCACGTCGGCGTCGATGTCGCGCGCCTTCTCGGCGGAGACGGAGAAGAAGAAGGCATCGCCCTGCGAGTTCTTCTTCACGATGTCGGCGTCCTCCATGCCGAATCGGCGCAGCAGCTGCGGGCGCAGGTCGATGCTGGTGTAGATGTCGATCTTCGACATGTCGGTGGGGCTGACGGACATCCAGGCGACGGACTTGCCCTTGACCGCAGAGTTCTCCTCGACCGCGTCGTCGATGAGCTGGTTGGTCTCCTCGATGAGCCGGTCGGCCTCGTCGGGGCGACCGATCGCCTTGCCGATGATCGTCACGCTCTCCTGCCAGGGCGTGCCCCAGGCGAGGTCGGGGTAGCCGACGGTCGGGGCGATCTTCGTCAGCTTGGCGTACTCCTCCTCGGTCATCCCGGAGTTGACCCCGAGGATGAGGTCGGGGGTCAGCTTGGCGATCTCGGCGACGGGGATGCCGTCCGCGTCGTCGTAGCGCACGATCTCGGCGTCCGGGTCGACCTCCTGCACGGCCGCGTCGAACCACGGGGTGGATCCCTGCGCGTTGCCACCCCAGGTGATCTTGGTGGCGCCGACGGGCACGATCCCGAAGGAGGCGACGACGTCCTGGTCGTTCCAGCCGACCGTCGCGATGCGCTTCGGCGCCTCGGTGACCTCGGTCTCGCCGAAGGCGTGCGTGATCGTGACGGGGAAGGCGCCGGACTCCGCGGAGGCCGACGCCCCGCCCTTCGCTGTGGTGTCGTCGGCGGAGCCTGTCGAGCAGGCGGACAGGGCCAGCAGGAGCGCAGGCGTGGAAGCGAGGACTGCGCGGCGGTTCGGGGACACGGTGAAACCTTCCGTAAGTTAGGCAAGCCGTGCCTAACTTAATTTCCCCCCAATCTCCGTGCAACCCCGGAACTACGAAATGCCGCTGGCTCTAGTTCGTATGGTCAGCCGCACCACGTGCTGCGGCTGGGTCAACAAGATGCTGCTGGCTCCGTGCGCTGCAAGGAGTGTCAGGCGAGGCCCAGGTCCGCCAGCCCGAAGACGTGGCGGTACTCCAGGCCGGCCTCGGCGAACCTGTCGGCGGCGCCGGTGGCCCGGTCGGCGATCGTGGCAACGGCGACGACCTCGGCACCGGCCTCGCGGGCAGCGGTGGCGGCCTCGAGCGGGGAGGAGCCCGTCGTCGAGGTGTCCTCGACGACCAGGACGCGCCGGCCCTCGATCGAGGGCCCCTCGATGCGCTGCTGCAGACCGTGGGCCTTGCCCGCCTTGCGCACGACGAAGGCGTCCAGGCGATCCCCCGTCGACGCAGTGGCGTGCAGCATCGAGGTGGCGACGGGGTCGGCGCCGAGGGTCAGGCCACCCACGGCGTCGAAGTCGAGGTCGGCGACCATGTCGAGCATGACGCGGCCGACGAGCGGCGAGGCCTCTCCGTCGAGGGTGATGCGGCGCAGGTCGACGTAGTAGTCGGCCTGCGCGCCGGAGGAGAGGGTGACCCGTCCGTGGACGATCGCCTTCTCCTTGACGATCTCGAGCAGGCGGGCGCGGTCGGCGGCGATGTCAGTCACGGGCAGCAGTGTCCCACGGCGGATGGCCGGAGCGCGCACCCAAGTTACGCGCGGGTACGACTACCACTTGCCGTCTCCACGATCACGAGAACCTTGATTTTCCGGGCCGGAGGTTCTCCGGCGAGCCACAGGTGGTCGTCGTACCCGCAGGTAACCAGAGCAGACCGCGGCCGCATGTGGTCTCCTGCGGCGGCAGGTCAGTTCTTGCGGTGCAGGGAGCTGACCCGACGGCTGCGCAGCAGCGAGCGCGGTACGTGCCGCACGAGCCCGGTGATCACCTTGTACTGCGTGCTCGGCACGGAGATGACCTTGCCGTCCCCGGCGTCGACGAGCGCTTCCCGCACGAGATCGGTCGCGTCGAGCCAGAACGGACCGGACCGCCCACCCTTGTCGATGCCCGCCCGCTGGTGGAACTCCGTACGGACGTATCCCGGAAGCAACGCGGTCACCGTGACGCCTGTACCCGCCAGCTGCCCCGCGAGCGACTCGCTGAAGGTCGTCACGTACGACTTGGCCGCCGCGTAGGTACCGCTCGCGAGCAGTCCCGCGATCGAGGAGACATTGATGATCCGACCGTGACCGCGAGCGACCATGGCGGTCGACGCCGCGTGGCTGAGGACGAGGACCGCGCGCACGAGCACGTCGAGCAGCTGCTCCTCCGCCGCGATGTCGCTGGCGACGAAGCGCGAGTTCAGGCTGTAGCCGGCGTTGTTCACGAGTAGGTCGATCGGCTGGTCGAGGTCGCGCAGCCGCTGCGCCACCCGCTCCAGGTCATCCCGGTCGGACAGGTCGGCCGGCAGGACCTCCACGGCCACTCCATGGGCCGAACGCAGCTCGGCCGACACGGTCGCCAACCGCTCGACGTCGCGGGCAACGAGGACCAGACCGATCCCCTTCGCCGCGAGCTGCTCCGCGAACTCCCGACCGATACCGGCGGTCGCCCCGGTGACCAGCGCCGTCATGCGCGCAGCGAGGCGTCGAAGAGCTCGCGCAGCTCGGCGAAGTGCCGCTCGGCCCCCGCCTCCTGGTAGCTCGCGGTGTCGCTCATCGTGAAACCGTGCGGCGCATCCGGGTAGACCGCCGTGCGGGCCTGCAGGCCGTGCTCGGCGAGCATCGCGTCCAACCGGGCGACGTCCTCGGGCGGGTTGCTGCCGTCGTTGTCGGCGTGGCCGTAGACGAAGGCCGCCCTCGCGTCGGCGAGCCTGCGGTGCGGGCTGTCCGGGTCGCTCGTCGCGATCGCCGCGCCGTGGAAGCCACCTGCGGCGGCGACGCTCGGGTCGAGTCCGGCCGCGCGGGTCGCGAACTTCGCGCCCATGCAGTAGCCGGTGACACCGATCGGCCCGTCGGTGACGCGGTCGAGAACGCGCAGTGCCGCGAGGTAGTGCGGCAGGTCGGCGTCGATGGCCGCACCGGTCAGGGGCGCGAGGTACTCCCCGATCACCTTGCCGTATGCGGCCCGCTCCTGCGGGATGCGCAGGTCCGTCGACGGGGTCGTCTCGGCGGCGGTGCCGGACCGGTACATCGTGTTGGGAGCCAGGACGACGTAGCCCCACGAGGCGATGCGGTCGGCCATGTCCTGGATGCGCTCGCGCAGCCCGACGGCGTCGATGCACAGCAGCACGCCCGGGTGGGCACCACGGTCGGGTCGGGCGACGACTGCCTCGGCCGTGCCGTCAGCAGCGGGGATCTCGATGAACGGTCGCATGGAGACGAACCTAGGTCGACTTGGCGGCCGTGGCTAGGGTGGCGCTCGTGCGTATCGCGACCTGGAACGTCAACTCCATCCGCTCCCGTGCCGACCGTGTCGAGGCGTGGCTGCAACGCAGCGACGTCGACGTACTCGCGATCCAGGAGACGAAGGCGAAGGAGGAGCAGTTCCCCCATCACCGTTTCACCGACCTCGGGTACGAGGTCGCCCACCACGGCATCAACCAGTGGAACGGCGTGGCGATCCTCTCCCGGGTGGGGATCGAGGACGTCGCCATCGGCTTCGACGGTGATCCCGGATTCGGCGACCCGATCGCGCCCGAGGCCCGTTCGATCGGCGCCACCTGCGGCGGGGTGCGCGTCTGGTCCCTCTACGTCCCCAACGGCCGCGCCCTCGACGACCCGCACATGGCCTACAAGCTCGCCTGGCTGGAGCAGCTGCGGCAGCGCGCCGGCGACTGGGCCGCCGACGGCACGCCCCTGGCCCTGTGCGGCGACTGGAACGTCGCCCCGCAGGACGAGGACGTGTGGTCGATGGAGTACTTCCAGGACAAGACCCACGTCTCCCCGCCGGAGCGGGCCGCGTTCAACGCCTTCCTCGACGACGGCTTCGTCGACCTCGCGCGCCCGTACACCCCGGGGCCGGGCACCTACACCTACTGGGACTACCAGCAGCTGGCCTTCCCCAAGCGCCGCGGCATGCGCATCGACTTCGTCCTGGGGTCCGCGAGCCTCGCCGAGCGTGCCTCCGGTGCGGCCATCGACCGCGAGGAGCGCAAGGGCAAGGGTGCCAGCGACCACGCCCCGGTCATCGTCGGTCTCGACGGTGACGACGGGTCCGCGGCCGAGCGCGAGGCGAAGTGACCGCACCGCAGCACCACCGGATGACCATCGAGGCCCCCGACGGTGCGCAGATCGCCGTCTTCGACCATGCCCCGGCCGGAACCCCCACCGGCCCGGCCCTCGTGCTCGCACACGGCTGGTGCCTGACCGGCCGGGCCTGGGACCCGGTCGTCGCCGAGCTGCGACGACGACGTCCGGACCTGCGGATCATCAGCTACGACCAACCCGGGCACGGCCACTCGACGTCGGGCTCCGATCGCCGCGCCGGCCTCGGCGACCTCGGCAGGACGCTGCGCGCGGTCCTCGAGCAGACCGCCGGCGGGGGCGACGTCGTCCTCGCCGGACACTCCATGGGCGGCATGACGATCATGGCGCTGGCCGGGCTCGACCCCGACCTCATGCGCCAGCGGGTCCGCGGCGCCTGTCTCGTCGGGACCGCGGCGCACCTGCCGGGCAGACGGGGGATCCCCGGCGAGCGGATCGCCATGGGCGTCCTCGGCCGGCTCCCCTCGGGTGTCCGCGGCCTGCCCACCACGCCGCGCCTGACCGCAGCCAACCTCTTCGGTGACGACCCCGACCCCGAGGCCGTGCGTGCCACCGCGCGGATGACCAGTCGGACCCGGGCCAACGTCGTCGCCGACTGGTACCACGCGATCATGGGCCTGGACCTGCGGTCGGGGTTGACCCCCTTCGCCTCGATGCCGACGGAGATCGTCACCGGTACCCGCGACCGGCTCACTCCGGTCTCGGCGGGTCGACGCCTGGCGGCGGCGATCCCGGGCGCGACCTTCCGGTCGGTGCCCGGGGTGGGACACATGATCACCTACGAGGCCAGCGGCCTGCTCGCCTCGCGGATCGAGTCACTCCTGGACGCCGAACCCGCGGGCCAGCGCGCCTGACCCCTCCCTGCGCCGGATCCCGAGCAGGGCCAGAGCGACGACCGCGCCGAGGAGTGCAGCGCCGGCGGCGCCGAGGAAGACCGTGTGCACCTGCAGCAGAGCGGCGTCGAGCAACGCCTGACCGTCGGTCTGCTGCTCGGGCGTCATCGCGGCGACGGCCTCGTAGTACCGGTGCAGCCCGATCCCGGTGAGCAGGGCGAGGCCGACGACCATCCCGACCATCCGGGCGACGACGACGAGACTGCTCGCGGTGCCATGGGAATCCTGCGGCGAGTCCGCGAGGGCGGCGTCGTTGACCGGGGCGAGCGCCATCCCCAGGCCGAAACCGACGAGCGCGAGCGTGAGCGTCGCCGAGATCTCCTCGAGCGAGCCCCGCTGCCACCCGGACATCAGGACGAGGCCGACCGTGCCGAGGGCGAGCCCGATGCCGGCGGACAGCCCGTCACCGACCCAGCGCAGGATCCAGCCGCCGGCGAGCGCACCGACGGGGACGGCAAGGAGGAACTTCACCAGCTCCATCGCCGCCTCGGTCTGCGATCCGCCCGTCGTCAGCCGGGAGAAGAGGGGTACGTCGACGACGACCGCGACGATCGCGACGCCGACGAGGAAGGAGACGACCAGCGCCCACGAGGTGCGCCCCCGGACCGTGCCACGCGGCACGAGCGGGTTGTCGGCCCGCTGGTGGCGCCAGACGTAGAGCCCGGCACTGATGGCCGCGATCGGCAGGAGCGCGTAGCCGAGCGGGCCGACGACCTCGGTCTCCGGGTCGGCGGAGGCGAAGGTGAGGACGATGCTCCCCAGCGCCGTGCCGAGCAGGAGCGCGCCGGGTAGGTCACTCACCCGCAGGGGCGGCCACCAGCGGCCGCGAGTGATGACCACGAGCACCAGCAGCAGCACCGCCGTGACGAGCCCGATCGGGGTGAACACCCGGCTGTCCCCGGCGAAGGGGACGAACGGCAGGCCCAGCACGACGTCGGTCGCCAGGACGGCGGGGGCCGCGAGGGTGAGCCACAGCAGGCCGACGGCGACGAGACCGAGCAGCGTGGGGACGAAGGGGGGCCGTCGCCTCTCCCCCGAGACCGCGGCGATCGCGATGAAGAGCAGGACGCCGAGGACGACGTTGAGCCAGAAGATCGCCCGCCAGTCCGCGACGACGAGGACGGCGGCACCCAGGAGCGGGCCGAGGACGGATCCGAGCTCCTGGACCGCGCCGACGATGCCCAGCGGCATGCCGCGGCGCCCCGGCGGCCACAGGTCGGCCACGAGGGCGAGGGTCGCGGGCACGAGCCCTCCCCCGCCGACTCCCTGGACGACGCGTCCGGCGACGAGCACGTCGAGGTCGACGGCCAGGGCGGTCACACCGGAGCCGACGACGAAGACGACGAGGCAGCCCAGCAGGATCTGCGAGCGGGAGACCAGGTCGGCCAGGCGCCCGATCAGCGGGAGGACGGCGACGTAGCCCAGCAGGAAGCCGGAGATGATCGGGGCGGCCCGTTGGAGGTTGTCCAGGCCCAGGCCGACACCGGCCATCATGTCGGTCAGCGCGAGGACGACGACATAGGTGTCCGCGGCGGCGAGGGCGACGGCTGTGGAGGCCAGGGCCAGCAGCGTGCGCGGACGCGCTCCGAGCCGCGGTGACGTCTCTGCCACGGCGCTGCCCATCACTTGGGCGCGGTGATCTCGACGTCCTTGCCGTAGTCCTTCAGGGCGAGGGCGAAGGTCGTCGGCTTCTCCTTGTAGAAGTCGCCGTTGATGGTGACGGCGCGCAGCTCGCCGCTCTCCGGCTCGATGCCGTAGGTGACGTCGAACTCGGTGGCGGTCTCACCGAGGTTGAACAGCCGCTGGATGTCCTCCGCCGGGACGGTGCCGGTGTACTCCTGCAGCACGGTCTTGCCGTCGCGGACCCGGTCCCCGGCCTCGGCGTCGGTGGTGGTCGCCAGGATCTGGTCGACGCCGCTGCCGGCGCGGAAGAACTCGGCCGGGTTGGGCGCGCCGAGGTCGGCCATGTCCACCGGGTTGAAGTCCTCGGTGAAGAAGGACATCCACGTCTTCGTGTCTACGGCGATGATCTCCACCCCGGCCGAGTTGCCGTTGATCACACCGGTGACCTGCCCGCGGAACTTCGGGGTCGTCGCATCGATGATCCCCGAGCCGGAGGCAGCGGAGACGCCGTTGCGGCCCTTGGGGATCGCTGACTGCTTCAGGTCGAAGGCGACGGTCCCGGCGTCGACGAAGGTCTCCTGTGCCGAGGCGAGGGCTTCGTCGGGGGGCGTGGTCTCCTCGAACACCGAGCACGCGCTGACCAGGGCCAGGGCGAGGGGCAGACTGACCAGCACGGCGCGTCGTCGCATGCGCACACGCTAGCCCGTGGGGGGAGCCTGCTGCGGCAACATGCGCAGGACGTGATCACGCACACCGGCCAACCGCGAGGTCGTCGCCGTCCGCAGGGCCACCGACGAGGCCAGACGCAGGACCTGGGTGGTGGCGTGCCGCCGCCTCGGGAAGGCCAGCGGGCCCCCCTTCGCCCCGTGGCGGTGGAGCATCGCGGCAAGCACGGTCGCGTCGCGGATGGCCTCGTTGGCCCCGCGCCCGAGGTTGGGTGCCATGCCGTGGGCAGCGTCACCGATGAGGACGAGACCGTCGGCGGCACTGCGCCGCAAGGGTGGGGCGAGCAGGATGCGCTGCACGTCCGCCTCGCCCCCGACTTCGGCGAGGACCTGCTGGAGAAGGGGGTCCCAGTCACCGAACCGGTTGGTCGCCAGAGCGAGGGCCCCCTCGAGGGACGGTGCCTGGAGACGGCGGTCGGGTTGGTCGGTTCGAACGGCACAGAACCATGCCGCGCCGCGCGGACCGGGTGTCACCCCGAACACGCCGCCTGGACCCCACCACTCGGTCGGTCCCTGTGGTCGTCGCCCGGGGAGGTGACCGCGCAGTGCGATCCACTCGGTGACCACGGGCCGTGGGTTGAGGTGCGAGGAACGAGCCACGAACCCCCGGCCGGCAAGGACTCCCGAAGGGCGAAGGCACGCCTGTCGGCAGACGGACCGCACCCCGTCGGCACCCACGACCAGGTCCGCCCCGACCTCGGTCGCGAGCGCACGCGGGTCCGTGACCTCGCAGGTGAGGCGGGTGACCGTCGTGGGCAGCACGGCCTCGAAGGCGGCGACGAGCTCCGGCCGCGGCGCGAAGCACAGACGCGGGACGCGGTGTCGCGCGAGCACCCCGCCGTGGGAATCCCGCAGGGTCCCGTGATCGGACGTGATGGAGGCGGCGCGGATCCGCTCCCCCACGCCGAGGCGGTCGAGGTCCGCCATCGCGCCCCGCCACAACGCCAGGACGGTCCCCGCTCCGGCACGCTCCGGTCGCTCCTCGACGAGGGTCACGCGGAAGCGGCTCGGGTCTAGCGCTGCCGCCAGGGTGAGCCCGGCGATGCCGCCGCCGACGATGAGCACGTGCTCGCTCATGTGCGCGTCGCCTCGAGATGCATGGCTCCATCTTCCTCTCGCCACGTCCTCACCGAGCGACCGCCGGGAATCGCTGCGGAGCCCGGCCCGTGGGCGGGGGTGTTCAGGAGTCACACCCCGCACTACGTTGGCCGTCATGCACCTGCGCCTCTCGTCGGACGACGCCGCATTCCAGGAACGGATGCGCACCTACTTCACCACCGAGTTCCCCCAGGACCTGCGCGAGAAGGTCCTCGCGGGCGCCACCTTGGAGCCGGAGGACTTCCGCCGCAGCCAGGCGGCCCTCGACGCGGCCGGTCTGGCCGTGCCGAACTGGCCGACGCAGTGGGGCGGTCAGGACTGGAGCACTCTCCAGATGCACATCTGGAACAGCGAGCTCCAGGCGGCGGGCGTGCCACCGCCGTTGCCCTTCAACACCTCGATGGTCGGACCGGTGATCGCCGCCTTCGGGTCCGAGGAGCTCAAGGCCCGATTCCTGCCGAGGACGGCCAGCCTTGACATCTGGTGGTGCCAGGGCTTCTCCGAGCCGGGCGCCGGCTCCGACCTCGCCTCGCTGCGCACGACCGCCGTGCGCGACGGTGACGACTACGTCGTCAACGGACAGAAGACGTGGACCACGCTCGGCCAGCACGCCGACTGGATGTTCGCACTCGTGCGGACCGACCCGGATGCACCGAAGAAGCAGGTCGGCATCTCCTTCATCCTGCTGGACATGCGCAGCGAGGGCGTGACGATCCGGCCGATCCGCACGCTCGACGGTGGGGTCGAGGTCAACGAAATCTTCCTCGACGACGTTCGTGTGCCGGCCGAGCAGCTCGTGGGCGAGGAGAACCACGGGTGGGACTACGCGAAGTTCCTGCTGGGCAACGAGCGGGTCGGCGTCGCGAGCACGGGCCTGCTCAAGCGCTGGCTCGCCGACCTGAAGGGCCACGCTGGGCGGGTCAGGTGCGGCGAGGGGACCCTCGTGGACGACCCCGCCATCGGCGCTCGCCTCGCCGAGCTCGAGGCCGAGCTGATGGCGATCGAGCTGACGGCCGTGCGGGTCTCCGGCGGCTCGACCGATGGCCGTCCCGACCCTGCCTCGTCCATCCTCAAGCTCTGCGGGACGGAGCTGCAGCAGGACGTCCTCGAGCTGGCCGTCGACATCAGCGGACCGATGGGTCTGGCGTGGGACGAGCTCGAGTCGGTCCCGGACTGGGCGAGCTCGAGCGTGCCCACCTACCTCAACTACCGCAAGGCGACGATCTACGGCGGATCCAGCGAGGTCCAGCGCGGCATCGTCGCAGCGACCATCCTCGGACTGAAGGGCTGACCATGGACTTCACCCCCACCGACGAGCAGCAGGCCCTCGGGCAGGCCGTCAGCGGCGCACTCCGGCGACACGGCTCCCCGCCGGCGGAGCGTGGCGCGTCCGCGGCGCCGCCCGCCCACGACCCCGCCCTGTGGGACGCGCTGGTGGAGATCGGCGTACCCGGCCTGACCTGGCCCGAGGACGACGGCGGCGTGGGCGCGGGCGTCACGGACCTCGCGGTCGCGGCCACCGAGCTCGGGCGGGCCGGACTGCAGGCACCACTGGCCGAGACCGTGGTCGCCGGGTCACTCGTCCGTGCGCTGGCCCCGGACGACCTCCGCAGGGAGGTCCTCGGCGGCCTGACCGACGGCAGCGTCCTCGCGATCCCTGCTCTGCCCGAGCCGTTGCGTGCGTGGTCCCCCATACCGACGGATGTCACGGCGACTGCTTCGGGGGCCACGTGGTCCCTCACCGGGACGAAGGCTCCGGTGCGGTACGCACCGGCAGCGACGCACCTCCTGGTGACCGCCGCCACGGATGCCGGAACCGGGGTCTTCCTCCTCCCGGAGCCGGGCGCCCCGACGGAGGAGGTCGCGTTCGACGCCACTGCGGCGACCATGCTCGCCCAGGGCGATGAGGCCGATGCTGCCCTGCGTGAGGCCGTGGCCATCGGTGGCGTCGTCCTGTGCGCCGAAGCGATCGGCGCGATGGACGAGGCCCTGCGGCTGACCACGGAGTACCTTCGGGACCGCACCCAGTTCGGGCGGCCCCTGGCCAGCTTCCAGGCGCTCACCCACCGGGCCGCTGACATGTACGCCCGTCTCGAGCTCGCGCGCAGCGCGACCCTGTTCGCGGCGATGGCCGCCGACGAGCAGCCGCTGGACACCGACGGCCTGCTACGCGCGCGAGTCGTCGTCGATTCGGCTGCCCGCCTCGTCGGCCAGGAAGCCATTCAGATGCACGGCGGCATCGGCGTCACGGCAGAGCACCCGGTCGGCCACCTCACCGCGCGGCTGACCGCGATCACCCGCACCTGGGGTGATCGCCGCTCGCACCTGGCCGAGCTGGCCGGCCGCATCGGCCACCACGACGACGTCACGATCCTCGGCTGAGCCTCACCACGTCCCCGGCCCAGCCACACGACACAGGAGGCACGATGAGCACAGACCACGTCGATCCGAGCAGGGAGGCATTCGACCTGTTCAAGTCGCTCCCGCGCGATGAGCCGATCCAGATGCTCAACCTGATCCGCTACCGGGAGAAGGCGTCCTACCCCGTGGATCACGACAACGCCGGGAAGGACTGGAGCGGGGCGGACGCCTATCGCGAGTACGGCCGGACGAGCGGCCCCGTCCTCCAGCGTGTCGGCGGACAGATCATCTGGCGCGGGAAACCCCAGGTCACCCTGACCGGGCCGGCCGAGGAGCGGTGGGATGCCGGCTTCATCGCCGAGTACCCCTCTGCTGCAGCCTTCTTCGCCATGATCACCGACGAGGAGTACCAGCGAGCGGTCATCAACCGCACGGCAGCGGTGGCCGACAGCCGACTGATCAGGTTCGATCCGCGTGGGGGAGGGGCAGGCTTCGCCTGAGCGGCGTTGGTCAGTCGTGCGGAGCCAAGGGTTCCGGGCGGGCCGCAGCGGGGTCGGTCAGCTCGACCGAGGGATTGGACAGGAGCACCTCGTGCTCGGCGAAGGCATCGAGGATCCGGCGGTAGGTGGCGCTGCGCACGTTGCCCAGTCCCTGCTCCGGGTCGGAAATCCAGAATCGGAGCTCGTGGGTGACTCCGTTGTCCGCCACCGCCGTGATCCTGGCCCGGGGCACCGGCTGGGCAAGCACCCGTTCGTGGGCGTTCGCAGCGTCCACCATGAGCCGTTGGACGAGGTCGTAGTCACTGCCGATCGCGACACTGATGGCCATGCGCAGCCGCACGCGCTGCTGCTCGTACCCCCAGTTCTCGACGCGCTCTGTCATGAGGGTCTCGTTCGGGATGAGATGCACCTTGCCGTCACGGGTGAGCACCGAGACGGCACGGGTCCCGACCTTCGTGACCTCGCCCGCGACGTCGGCCGTGTCGATGACGATCGTGTCGCCCGGTTTCACCGACCGATCCGACAACAACACGATTCCGGCCATGAAGTTCGACACGACCTTCTGCAGGCCGAAGCCCAGGCCCACGCCGAGCGTCCCGGAGAAGATCGACAACGCCGCGGTGTTGATACCCGCGAGGTCGATGGCCAGGAAGATGGTCACGATGCTGAGGAGGATCATCGTGAGCTTCTCGGCGAGTTCACGCTGCGACACGTCGAGGGTGGTGCGTGAGCGGATCACGGTACGAGCCACACGGGCCAGCACCCGGAACGCCGCATAGAGCACGAGGGCTCCCGCGCCGAAGTTCAGCAGGTCCAGCAGCGAGACGTCGACGGACCCGAGGGTGAGGGAGATCCCATCGAGAGACTCCTCGAGGGCATCCAACCGGTCATAGCGCCGGGAGATCGTCACTGCGGCGATCACGACGGCGGCGGCCCGCGCGACCGTCCTGGACCCGAATGCCCCTGCCACGAGGTAGTACGCAGCCACCCCGACGACGAGGGTGATCGCGATGTCGAAGACGAACTCTGCATACGGCGGCCACGCCCCAACGGCTGCAACAACGGACAGGAGGACTGCCGCCAGCGCCTGCCCGAGCCCCTTGGCCAGACGTCCGGTGTCGAGTTGGTCCGTATCGCGTCCCGGCGCCACACGATCGGCGATCACCTCCAGCCAGGTCCGTAGCGAACGCCACACGACCCAGCCGGCGATGAAGGTGGCCGCGCTGACGACGACCGCCGCGCCCAGCGGAACGAACTCGGCCTCCTGCAAGGGCGGGAGGCCGAGGAAGTCCCCCACCCACCGGGCGACGGCGCCGGAACCCCCCGAGGTTGTTGCCATGCTGCATAGTGGCACAGCCGAGCACCTCAGCCGGCCGATCCACCGTGATCTTCAGTAGCGGAAGATCGCGGCGACCTCGCTGTCGGCCACGACGGACTCCGAGGTCGCGTAGACGTGCCCACTGTTCTTCAGTGTGGCGATGGCGGCGGCGTCGACCTGCTCGCACTCGGCATACCGGGCATCGGACCCGAGCTGCACGATCGGCAACGTGGCGTCATCGACGCGCTCCCAGCACCATGGGTCGGCCTGGACGAAGAGCGTCTCGACCCGCCCTTCGGTCGCGGCCTGCGCAATGGTCGTCAGGTCGCCGGAGACGCGGCCGGTCCCGTGCAGCTCGCGGAATCGGTCGATCACCCGAGAACGCTGCTCGCGCAGCCGCTTCTCGATCAACGGCCACGCCATCTCGTGCACCTCTTCGGGCGTGAGTTGGTCCGGGTTGCGGTCGACGACCTCCTCCAGAAGGTTCGGGTAGCTGTTGACCTCACGGTAGGCCCAGACGAGGTGCTCGAGACCGACGAGCACCATGGGCGAGGTCGCGCCGTTGAGCAGGTCGTGCAGCCCGGCGGACACCGAGCGGAGGAAGCGCACCACCTCGGTGCTGCTGAGGTTCTCATCGCCGGCGCCGTGCCCGTAGAACACCGCCGGGCCGGCCCTGCCGGCGCCCGCGGACGGTCGGGCCATCGTGTCGGAGCGCGGCTCGTGCGGCTCCACGACCTCGGTCAGGCTCGTGGGGATGTCGCCCAGGTGAACCTGCTCGACCGAGTTGCGGCTGCCCTCCATCAGTCGGATCTCGCGCTGGCTCAGGGCCAGCAGGAGGAAGTGCTCGTCACCGGAGAGCAGGCGCAGCATCGGCCCGAGGACGAAGTGGTCACCGGCCGTGGCCAAGGCCGGCGTGGGTGCCGGCACGCGGAAGGTGCGCTCCCAGCCCGGACGCAGGAACATCGCCAGTCCGTCACTCATGTACTGCCATGCCATGCCGTCGTCCTGCAGATCTCGGGCCGGGGCGAGCAGCGCCTCGACATCAGGGCGCCGCATCTGCTGGGCGAGCACCGCCTCGACGCCGTCGACGAGGTTCTTCCACCCCAGCCGGTCCGCCTCGATGCCTCGGCCGAATCGGTGGGTGGGCATGAACAACGACACCCGCGCTTCCCCGCCCCCCGGCTCCGCAAGTACGTCGATCTCTGCGCGTGTCAACAGGTCCATGGAGTACCCCCTTCAGGTCTCCTCACTCACCATAGGCGAGCAGGTCAAGAGGCCCGCAACACCGCCCGGCGCCCTCCCCGCGCATGCGGTGGAGGGCGCCGGGCGGTGTTGACGACGCAGGATCAGCGAAGGGTGAGCCCGCTCCCTTCGTCGACGTCGACCGTGACGCCGCTGCCGTCGCGAACCTCGCCGGCGAGCAACCCGGTGGCCAGGCGGTCACCGATCTCCTTCTGCACCAGGCGGCGCAGCGGTCGGGCGCCGTAGGCCGGGTCGTAGCCCTGCTCGGCGAGCCAGGCGCGCGCGGCGTCGGTGACCTCGAGCTCGATCCGGCGGTCGGCCAGTCGCGTGGACAGCTCGCGCACCTGCAGCTCGACGATGTGGCTCAGCTCGTCCCGGCTGAGCGCGTCGAAGACGACGACCTCGTCCAGGCGGTTGAGGAATTCTGGCTTGAAGGCCTGGCGCACCATGCCCATCACCGATTCCCGCTGCGCCTCGACGTCGAGCGTGACGTCGGTGAGGAACTGGCTGCCGAGGTTGCTCGTCATCACCAGGATGACGTTGCGGAAGTCCACGGTCCGCCCCTGGCCGTCGGTCAGGCGCCCGTCGTCGAGCACCTGCAGCAGGATGTCAAAGGTCTCGGGGTGGGCCTTCTCCACCTCGTCGAGGAGCACCACCGAGTAGGGCCGGCGACGTACCGCCTCGGTGAGCTGTCCCCCTTCCTCGTAGCCGACGTAGCCGGGTGGGGACCCGATGAGACGCGCGACCGCGTGCTTCTCGGAGTACTCCGACATGTCGATGCGCACCATCGCCCGCTCGTCGTCGAAGAGGAAGTCCGCCAGCGACTTCGCCAGCTCGGTCTTGCCGACACCGGTCGGACCGAGGAAGAGGAAGGAGCCGGTCGGCCGGTCCGGGTCGGCGACCCCGGCCCGCGAGCGGCGCACCGCGTCACTGACCGCACGCACCGCCTCGGTCTGGCCGATGAGCCGCGAGCCGATGATCGACTCCATGCTCAGCAGCTTCTCCGTCTCCCCCTGCAGCAGGCGCCCGGCAGGGATACCGGTCCAGGCGGCGATGACCTCGGCGATGTCGTCGCTGCCGACGCGCTCCTTGACCATCGGCGACTCGTCGCCGGCGGCGGCCTGCGACTCCTGTGCCTGGGCTGCCTCGAGCTCCTTCTCCGCAGACGGGATCTCGCCGTAGAGGAGTCGCGAGGCACCCTCGAAGTCATTCTCGCGCTGCAGCCGCTCGGCCTGCGTGCGCAGGTCGTCCAGGCGCGACTTGAGGTCACCGACGGCGTTGAGGCCGGTCTTCTCCGCCTCCCACCGGGCGGTCAGCGCCGCAAGCTCCTCGGACTTGTCGGCGAGGTCCTGCTGCAGCCGCGCGAGGCGCTCCATCGAGGCCTCGTCGGTCTCGTTCTTCAGGTGCAGCTCCTCCATCTTCAGCCGGTCGACGGCGCGGCGCAGCTCGTCGATCTCGACGGGTGAGGAGTCGATCTCCATGCGCAGTCGGGAGGCCGCCTCGTCGACGAGGTCGATCGCCTTGTCCGGCAGCTTGCGCCCGGTGATGTACCGATCGGACAGCGTCGCGGCCGCGACGAGCGCGGTGTCCTCGATCTCGACCTTGTGGTGGGCCTCGTAGCGCTCCTTCAGGCCACGCAGGATCGCGATGGAGTCCTCGACGCTCGGCTCACCGACGAAGACCTGCTGGAAGCGGCGCTCCAGCGCCGGGTCCTTCTCGATGTGCTCGCGGAACTCGTCGAGCGTCGTCGCGCCGACCAGCCGCAGCTCACCACGGGCGAGCATGGGCTTGAGCATGTTGCCTGCGTCCATCGCGCTGTCACCACCCGCGCCGGCACCGACGACCGTGTGCAGCTCGTCGATGAAGGTGATGACCTCACCCTCGCTGGACCTGATCTCCTCGAGCACGGCCTTCAGGCGCTCCTCGAACTCACCGCGGTACTTCGCGCCGGCGACCATCGCGCTCAGGTCGAGGCTGATCAGGCGCTTGTCCCGCAGCGACTCCGGGACGTCCCCGTCGACGATGCGCGAGGCGAGCCCCTCGACGACGGCGGTCTTGCCGACGCCGGGCTCGCCGATGAGCACCGGGTTGTTCTTCGTCCGTCGGGAGAGCACCTGCACGACGCGGCGGATCTCGGCGTCACGGCCGATGACCGGGTCGAGCTTGCCGTCCCGGGCCATCGCGGTCAGGTCCGTGCCGTACTCCTGCAGGGCCTCGCCACCGTCGGCCGGCGTCTGCGAGGTGACCTTCCGTCCGCCGCGCAGCTCCTCGAGCTTCGCCTCCATGTCCTTCGCGCCGCGCTTCTCGACCGCGGCCAGGTGGCCGGTCTCGGCCAGCGCGAGCAGGAGGACGTCGAGGGCGAGGTGGGTGTCCCCCTTCGCCCGCATCAGGGTGTCGGCCTGCTGCAGGACGGCACCCAGCTCACGGCCGAGCGAAGGGGGCTGGGCGGCGCCACTCGTGGTGGGCAGCGAACGCAGCGCCGCGTCGGCCTGGCCGAGCACGTGGGAGGCTCCGGTCCCGGCGGCCTGCAGCAGGGTGTCGCACTGCGGGGTGTCGAGCTGCACGAGCGCGCTGACGAGGTGGTCCGGGGTGACCTCCGCGTGCCCCTGCGTCTGGGCGGCGCGCTGGGCGAGGGCAAGCGCCTCGGCGACCTTCGTCGTCGGCTGGAACTCCATGGTTCTCCTTCTGGGCTGATGGTTCGTCTACACGGATCAACCGATGCAAAGTTGAGTCTATTCCACTCAACCCTGCGTATGACCTAGGCTCACTGCGACTGACTTGCAACAAGACGGGCGAGCATGACCACCACTGACCAGACCACGACGGCCCCGGCCGAGTCCGAGGTCACGGCCGACGACGACCTCGGACTCGGCGCCCGACGCCGTCGCGCGACGCTGTGGACCCTCGGTCTTCTCGTCCTGCTGCTCGCCTCGGTCACCGCCTCCGTCGGCGCCGGAGCCGTCGCCATCCCACCTGCGGACACCGCACGGATCATCGCCCACCATCTGCTGGGCGTCGGCGAGCAGGCGTGGAGCGTGCCCCGCGACGCCATCGTCTGGGACGTGCGGATGCCGCGTGCCCTGCTCGCGATCGGTGTCGGTGCGGGCCTGTCCGTGTGCGGCGCCGCCCTGCAGGCGATGGTGCGCAACGTCCTGGCCGACCCCTACCTGCTCGGCGTCAACTCGGGGGCCTCCAGCGGCGCCGCCGCCGCGATCCTCTTCGGCGCCGGCGCGGGCGCCGGGGCGCACGCGCTGCCGTTGAGCGCCTTCGTCGGGGCGCTGGCCGCCTCGATGCTCGTCCTGCTCGTCGCCCGCTCCGGTGGCCGGGTGACCTCCCTGCGCCTGCTCCTGGCGGGGGTCGCCGTCGGCTACGCGCTCTACGCCGTCACCAGCTTCCTCATCTTCGCCTCCGACTCCGCCGAGGGGTCGCGCTCGGTGCTCTTCTGGCTGCTGGGCTCCCTGTCCCTCGCCTCCTGGGGCGCGCCGCTCGTGATCGTCAGCGTCGTCGCCACCCTGACCGTCCTCGTCCTCGTCGGCCTCGGCCGGCGCCTGGACGCCCTGGCGATCGGCGACGAGACGGCGCAGACCCTGGGCGTCGACCCCGACACCTTCCGCGTGCGCCTGCTGCTGCTCGTCGCGCTGTGCGTCGGGGTCGTCGTCTCCGCCTCGGGCAGCATCGGCTTCGTCGGCCTGGTCATCCCCCACCTGGCCCGCCGCGTCGTCGGCTCCGCCCACCGCCACATGGTGCCGGTCGCCGCACTCATGGGCGCCATCTTCCTGCTGTGGGCCGACATCGTCGCGCGCACCGTGCTGGCCCCCCAGGAGATCCCGCTGGGGATCCTCACCTCGCTCGTCGGCGCACCCTTCCTCCTCGTGCTCATCCGACGCATGCACGTCTCGTCCACCTGACCAACCACCACCCAGGAGTCCCTGAAGTGCCCTCCCCGCACCGCCGCACCCACGCCACTGCCCTGATCGCCGCAGCCACCCTGCTCGCGGCCGCCTGCGGTGGCTCGTCCGGCAGCACCGAAGCGGAGACCCGCACCGACGACGGCCACTACCCCGTGACCGTGGAGAACTGCGGTCACGAGGTGACGCTCGAGTCCGAGCCGACCGATGTCGTCATGCTCAAGTCCGCGGTCGTCCCCTTCCTCACCTCCGTCGGGGTCCTCGACCACGTGAGCGCCAAGGCAGGCGTGTACCCGGACGGGTACTTCACGGACGAGACCGCGCAGCAGATCGCCGACATCGACACCCTCACCGACCGCGTCGACGCCTCCGGCCACCTGCTGATCTCCAAGGAAGCCGTCGTCGAGCGCGATCCCGGCCTCGTGCTCGGCCAGACCGACAACCTCTCCCACGCCTCCCTCGACGAGGTCGGCATCCCCTCGCTCGAGGCCTCCGGCCTGTGCACGAGCAACCTCCCCGAGCCCGGCTTCCAGCAGATCTACGACGAGGTCGAGATGTACGGCCAGGTCTTCAACCGCGAGGACGAGGCGGACGAGGCCGTCGCGGACCTCAAACAGCGCGTCGAGGAGATCACCTCCACCGTGACGAAGGGGGAGCGCACCGGGGCGGTCCTCTACCCCACCGTCGGCGGTGGCACCACCTACGCCTACGGCAACAAGTCGATGACCGACCCGATGCTCGAGGCGGCCGGGATCGAGAACGTCTTCGGTGACCAGGACGAGCGGGTCTTCGAGGTCACCCTCGAGACGCTGCTGGCCAAGGACCCGGACGTGCTCGTCCTGCTCCACTCCGAGGGGGCCCCGCAGGAGGTCGAGCAGGCCGTGACCAACCTCCCCGGGGCGGAGAGCCTCACCGCGGTCCGTGAGGAGGCCGTGCACACCGAGCTGTTCAACTTCGCCGAGCCGGCGAGCCCGCTGGCCGTCGACGGGCTGGAGCGGCTCATCGACGAGCTGGGCGACGGCTCGTGATCAGCGCGACCGGGCTGCGCTTCGCCTACGGCCGCACCGAGATCATCCGGGACATCTCGCTCGCGGCCCGGCCCGGTCGCGTCCTCGGCCTCATCGGTCCCAACGGCAGCGGCAAGACCACCCTCCTGCGTCTCCTCCACGGGGGCCTGACGCCTGCCGCCGGCGAGGTCCTCATCGACGGCACCCGACTCGATCGGATCGACCGCCAGACCATCTCGCGGCAGATCGCCGTCGTCGTGCAGGAGTCCGGCGGCGAGACGACGATGACGGCCGCGGAGATGGTCCTCCTGGGGCGCACGGCCCGACTCTCCGGCTTCCAGCGGACCGGTGAGGGGGACATCTCCTCGGCCCGCACAGCGCTGCAGCGAGTCGGTGCCCTCGACCTCGCCCGGCGCGACTTCGCCGGCCTCTCCGGCGGGGAGAAGCAGCGCGTGCTCATCGCCCGCTCGCTCGCCCAGGACGCCGACCACCTGCTCCTGGACGAACCGACGAACCACCTCGACATCCGCTACCAGCACGAGGTGCTCGGCCTGCTGCGCTCTCTTGCGACGACCACGGTCGTCGTACTGCACGACCTCAACCTCGCCGCCCGCTACTGCGACGACGTCGTCCTGCTCTCCCAGGGGCAGGTCGCCGGTGCAGGCACCGTCGACGACGTCCTCGACCCGGACCTGCTCTCCCGGGTCTACGGGATCGGCGTGCGCCGGGTCGACGACACGGACGGGCTGCACCTGCTCTTCACCCCCCTTCGTCAGGAGGTCGCATGAACACCGACACCAACGCCGCCGCCCGCTCGGCCGACACCGCGCTGCAGGCCAGGATCAACGACTACTGGGACCACCGGGCCCGGGTCTACGACGAGGCCCAGCACCGCGAGGGGCGCGATGTCGTCGACCGCGACCTGTGGGGCCGTGTCTGGGCGAGCGCGCTACCGCCGGCGCCCGCACGCGTGCTGGACCTGGGGACCGGCAGCGGCCACGCGGCCTTCGTCCTCGCCGATCTCGGCCACGACGTCACCGGAGTCGACTCCTCGGCCGGGATGCTCGAGATCGCGCGAGCAAGGACGGCCGGGACGAAGGGGGCATCCCCCACCTTCGTCCTCGGCGACGCCGTCGACCCGCCGGTCGCCGGTGGCTTCGACGTCGTCGTCAGCCGCTACCTCATGTGGACCCTGCGGGAGCCGCTGACGGCGCTGCAGCGATGGCGCGCTCTGCTGCGCCCCGGTGGCGTGCTCGCCGTCGTCGACAGCACCTGGTTCGACGCCGGACTCGAGGGGTCGCCCTCGGAGTTCATCGACTCCTACGCAGCGGTGATGGACGACCTGCCCCTGGCGAGCGCCGAGTCGATCGGGGCCACCGCCGAGGTCGTCACGGCCGCCGGGTTCACCGATGTCACCACCCGGCCGCTCACCGACGTCCTCGAGGTCGACCGGCGTCTCGGGGTCGCACCGGGACACCGACCGCGACTGCAATACCTGGTCCACGGGACGGCCTGACGCCGCACCGGCTCAGCAGGTGGCGGCGATGTCGCTGAGGGCGTCCTCGGACGTCTCGCTGGAGGAAGGGGTCTGCGACGGCGTCGGGGTCGGTGAGGACGTGGTCGGGCTGGAGGACGACGACGGCTCGGACGTCGGCTCCGGCGGGTTGATCGCCTCGTGCACCATCAGGTGGATCTTCAGGTAGTCCGGGTTGACGACATCGATGACGTCGTTGGTCAGCGGCAGCGACTTGATCGAGCCGCCGTCCTGGATGCGCAGCACGAGCTCGGCCCACTCGTCGAGATCGTCCTCGGGGATGTCGACCCGGACATTGTCCTCCAGCGTCGAGGCCAGCGCCGGGTAGCGCACGAGCATCGACGTCGGGTTGACCTGGTTGAGCAGTGCCCCGACCATGCACCGTTGCCGGCGCATCCGGGAGAAGTCGCCGTCCTGCGAGGCGGCTCTCGAGCGCGAGTACCACAGGGCGTGGAAGCCGTCGAGCTGCTGCACACCGGGCTCGATCCAGCCCGTGGTCCCCACGACGTTGCCGTACGCATCCAGTTTGCAGCCGATGCAGACGCGCTCCTGGACGTCGACCTCGACGCCGCCCATGGCATCCACGAGCTGGGTGAAGCCCTCGAGGTTGACCACCGTCGTGTAGTCGACGTCCAGGTCCAGGATCTGGGAGACCGCGTCCTTGGTCACCGTCAGGCCGGGGTTCGAGTCGTCGGGGAAGAGGTCGGCGTTGTCCTTGCCCAGCGTCCAGACGAACTCCATCAGGCACTGGTCACCGCAGTTGTAGCCCTCCGGGTAGAGCTCCGAGAGGGGATTGTCCTCCGAGAAGGGGATGTCCTGCAGGTTGCGCGGGATGCCGAAGAGGATCGTCTCGCCGGACTGCGGGTCGATGCTGGCGACCATGATCGCGTCCGGCCGGGTCCCGATCCGGCCCTTGCCTGCGTCGGAGCCCAGGAGCAGGACGTTGACGCGGTCGGTGCCGGCCCACGGATCCTTGCCGCTGCCGGGCCCGACTGCACCGTCGGGGCGCAGCGTTTCGAAGACGTTTCCGATGAGCGAGCGTTGGATCACCGCGTAGCGCACCGCCTGGGCCGCGGGCGCGAAGACGAGCACGGCGGCCAGCGCGGCGAAGACCACCATCGCGGCCTTCGGCCGACCGTGGGCGCCCGCCGGCATGTTGTCCCGGGCCGTGAGGAGGATCGTCCCGATCCACACCACGGCGACGATGATCAGCACGGGGATGACCACGCTGAGCGCGAGACGGCTGACACCGACGCGGATGACGCCCATGAGCCCCTTGGCCAGCACGTAGCCGATGAGGACGACGAGCGCGATGGCGAAGGCGGCGACGATGGCCTGCCCCGTCCGACGACGGGTGCGGATCAGACCGAGTCCGGGGACGATGGTGCTGGCCGCGGTCAGCGTGTAGTAGCGACGCACCTGACGTGCCGCACGACGAGCATTCGCCCCTCGTTCTCCGGGCCCACGATGGCGCCCGGAAGGCCCGTCCCAAGAAGCCACAGGTGCCACCCTTCGCGCTCGCTCCCGTGGACGTCCTCAGTGCGTCCGTGGGCAGATTTCAATCGACATCGTGGCACAACGGGACCCCGGCACGGAAAGTTCCGCTCGCACCCCCGTGTCAGGCGGGGTCGGGGTCGTACCAGCCGTCGAACTCCTCGGCCAGCGCGACGAACCGCTCGCGGACCGCGTCCGAGGCACCATCAGGCGACTGCGGGGGCGCGACCACGTGGACCGCCCACTCGTGGTCCTCTCCGTCGTCCTCCCCGGCGAGGGCCTCGCGCACGACCCGCACCTCGAGAAATCCCTCGTCGATCAGGTCGTCCGCGATGCGCTCGGCATCGTCACGGTCGGGGAAGACCATCAGGTGCTCGGTCATGCCCCGACTTTCCCACGGACGCCACCGACGATGCCACGTCGCGGGTGTCGGGCCCGGGGCGGACCCGGCTTTACAGCGCCGAGGAGACGTGGTCTTGTCGAGACATGGCACAGGAAAAGAAGATCACCGTCCAGCGCACCATCGACGCGCCCACCGAGGACGTCTTCGAGGTGCTGACCAACCCCGAGCGCCACCCCGACCTCGATGGGTCCGGGTTCGTCCGATCGGTCGACAACGCCGACCGGATCCAGTCCGTCGGTGAGGTGTTCACGATGAACATGTCCGGCGACCACATGGGGGGCGACTACCAGACCGACAACCACGTGACCGCGTACAGCGAGAACAAGATGGTCGGCTGGAAGACCGCGCCGGCAGGCACCGAGCCGCCCGGCTGGGAGTGGCTGTGGGAGCTCGCGCCCGAGGGCCGGGACCACACCCTGGTCACCCATACCTACGACTGGAGCGATGTCACCGACGAGGCGCTGCTGGAGAAGATCGACTTCCCCCTTGTCACCCAGGAGAACCTCGAGGACACCCTCGGACGTCTCGCCGCTGCGGTGAGCAACTGACGTGTCCGGCCTCGACGTCGCCGCGCTGCGCGCGCGCTTCCCCTCCCTGTCCTCCGGCATCGCCCACTTCGACGGTCCCGGAGGGACCCAGACACCGGCCGAGGTGGGCGAGGCGATCGCCCGCACCCTCACCGGGCCGCTGTCCAACCGCGGGGACGACCTGGTCAGCGAGACCAACGCCGAGGAGGCGATCGCCGGCTTCCGCAGTGCGCTGGCCGACCTGCTCGGCGCCCGGCCGGAGGGTATCGTCTACGGCCGCAGCGCCACCCAGATCACCTATGACATCGCGCGGACCCTGGCGAAGGGGTGGGGACCGGGTGATGACGTCGTCCTCTCCGAGCTCGACCACGACTCGAACGTGCGCCCCTGGGTGCAGGTGGCCAAGGCCGTCGGTGCGACCGTGCGGTGGCTGCCGCTCGACCCGGCCACGGGCGACCTCGACCTCAGCGGCATCGACGGGGTGGTCACCGGCCGCACCCGCCTCGTGGCGCTCACCGCGGCGTCGAACCTGTTGGGCACCCAGCCGCAGGTCGCCCGGGTCGCCGAAGCCGCCGACGACGTCGGCGCCCTCGTCTACGTCGACGGGGTCCACCACACGGCACATGCGAGCGTGGACGTCGCCGCCCTGGGCGCGGACTTCTACGTCTGCTCGCCCTACAAGTTCTTCGGGCCGCACTGCGCCGCGCTCGCCGCGGACCCCGAACTGCTGGCGAGCCTCCACCCCGACAAGTTGCTGCCCTCCACGGATGCGGTCCCGGAGCGCTTCGAGCTGGGGACGCTCCCCTACGAGTTGATGGCCGGCGCGACGGCGGCGGTCGACGTCATCGCGGGCATCGCCCCGGAGGGTGGCAGCCGACCGGAACGGCTGGTCCGGGCCCACGAGCTCGTGCACGAGCACGAGACGCGGCTGCGCCGGCGGGTCGAAGAGGACCTGGCCGAGCTGGGCGACCGCGTCACCCTGCACTCCGTGGCGCAGCGGCGCACCCCCACGCTGTTCTTCACCTTCGCCGACCAAGACGCTGCCCGGGCCAAGCGCTTCCTCGGCGAGCGCGACGTCCTCGCCCCGGCCGGGACCTTCTACGCCTACGAGACCTTCCGGGCGCTGGACCTGCCAGTGGACCTCGGGATGCGGGTGGGGCTGGCGCCCTACACCGACGACTCGGACGTCGACCGACTGCTGGCAGGCCTGACCGACTTCCTCGCCTGACTCAGCGGGGGTCGCGGCCGGTGCGGCCGATGAGGCGGTCCTGGCGGGAGGCGTCGCCGGGGAGCTCCACCGCCGGGGCGCACACCCCTTCGCCGCGGATGGCCTCCCCGAAGCCGTCGATGGCCGCCTCGATCTGGTCGAGCTCGCGGTCGCTGAAGACCACGTCGATGCCGGCGGTCCGGCCGATGTCCCAGCGGTGGACCAGCAGGTCGAAGCCGTAGAACCGGTCGAAGGCGCCACCGACGGTCGTGCTGCCGAAGGGCGTGTCGTAGGGCCGCTCGGCAAGGGTGTCGTCGGCGAGCTGGCGGGCCACCGCTTCGGCGTGCGTGCGCCACGCGGTGGACGCACCCAGGGCCTCGGTCGTCGGCGTCGGGTCGGGCATGTCGGCTCCGGCCTTCTGCAGGAAGTCGCGCTGGGTGTCGATGAGGTGCTGGACCACGTCGGAGCCCGTCCAGCCCTCGCAGGGGCTGGGACCGGCGAGCTCCAGCGGGTCGGCGGAGTCGACGAGCCGCATCAACGGCGTGTTCTTGCGGTCGAAGACGGAGGCGGCATCACGAGGCAGGGGCATGACCCCAGCGTGCCATCCCCCGGCGTCAGCCGCCCCCTGCCCTCCGAGGGAGGAGGGGAGTGTGCGCGCTCAGTCGGGGGCGCGGACGCCACACGACGAGGGCCTGACCGGCGTTTCGGGGACGCGGGCGCTGCCCGTGGCGCAGGGCGACGATGTCGCCCTGGGAGCCGACGGCGAAGAATCGTCGGCCCTGGCCGAGCTCCTCGCGGGCCCCGTCGAGCTCCGCGTCGAGCTCGTCGACCCGGGCGCGCAGGGCGGCGACCCGGTGCTCGAGCTCGAAGATGCGCTGGATCCCCCCGAGGGAGACGCCCTCGTCCTGGGAGAGGCGCTGCACCTCGCGCAGCCGGGTGACGTCGGCGGCGCTGTACCGCCGACCGCCACCGCGGGTGCGCGAGGGAATGACGAGGCCGATCCGGTCGTACTGGCGCAGCGTCTGCGCGTGCATGCCGGCGAGCTCGGCGGCGACGGAGATGACGAAGACCGGGGTCTGGTCCTCTCCGCTCAGTCCGGAGATCCGGGCCATCGAGCTCACTCCCTTTCGTGGCTCCTGCGTCGCACCTCAAGACGACGCCTTCGTCGGTCAGTCCCGCAGGTCAGGCCCGCGCCGCGGAGGTGAGGTCCGCCCGCGGGTCGTCGGTGGCCGAGTCACGCAGGACCTCGACGGCCTCGCGCTCGGCGTCGCTGAGATCCGTCGGCACGACGACCTGCACCTTGGCCAGGAGGTCGCCCTTCGCCTTGGCGCTCTGGACACCGCGGCCCTTGAGTCGCAGTACGCGACCACTGGGCGTCCCGGGGGCGATCTTGACCTTCACGCTCGACCCGTCGAGGGTCGGCACGGCCACGGTCGCCCCGAGCGTCGCCTCGGCGAAGGTGACCGGCAGGTCGATCGTCAGGTTGTTGCCGTCCCGGCCGAAGACGGCGTGCGTGTCCACCGAGACGGTGAGGATCAGGTCGCCGCGTCCGGCCTGCGGGTCGCCGTGGGCGCCCTTGCCGCGCACGCGGATCTTCTGCCCGTCCTTGACCCCGGCCGGGATCTTGGCGGTGACCTTCTCGCCGTTCACGTCGAGGGAGATCGTGCGCCCCTCGACTGCGTCACGGAAGGACAGTCGCGTACGCGCGGTGAGGTCGCCCCCCTTCTGCGGGCCACGGGGTGCGCGGAATCCGGCGCCCTGTCCGCCGAAACCGGCGGGACCACCACCGCCGCCGAACATCGAGAGGATGTCCTCCAGGTCCGGCTCACCGGCCCCGCCCCCGGCGAAGGGGGAGCCACCCCCGGTGCTGTAGCGCATCCGGGAGCCGCCCCCTCCCCCACCGAAGGCGGAGAAGATGTCCTCGAAGCCCCCGTTGCCGCCGGGGCCACCCGCGGTGAAGCGGGCACCCCCGCCGGTCATGGAGCGGATCGCGTCGTACTCGCTGCGCTCCTCGGGGTCGGAGAGCACGGCGTGGGCCTCGCCGATGTCCTTGAACTTCTGCTCGGCCGCGGCGTCCCCTTCGTTGCGGTCGGGGTGGTACTGCTTGGCGAGCTTGCGGTAGGCCTTCTTGATGTCGTTCGTCTCGGAGTCCTTGCTGACCCCGAGGACGGCATAGAAGTCCTTGTCCAACCAGTCCTGACTTGCCATGTTCTCCTCCTTTCGGGCTTGAGGTTGCTACTGGGGGTCGGCGACGGCCACGCGGGCTGCCCGCAGGACGCGCTCGCCCGCACGGTAGCCGGGCTGGAGCACCGTGACGATCGTCGTCTCGGTCGCACCCGTCGGCAGGTCCGGGTCCTGCGGGTCCCACTCGGCGTGCATCAGTGCCTCGTGGACGTTGGGGTCGAAGGGCTCACCCTTCGCCCCGACGCTCTCCAGGCCGTACTTGCCCAGCGACTGCTGCAACTTGTCGGTGATGGTGCGCACCGGGCTGCCCTCGGGCAGGTCCCCGTGCTGGTCGGCGAGCTGGATCTCGTCGAGCACCGGCAGGAGCGTTTCGAGGACGTCGTGTGCCGCCCGGATCTGGATCTCCGCCCGGTCGCGGTCCACGCGCCGCTTGTAGTTGACGTACTCGGCCTGCAGCCGCTGCAGGTCCTCCAGGCGCTCGGCCGCGAGGACGGTGTCGGGGTGCACGTCGGTCTCAAGGGTGTCCGACGGGGCCGTGTCGTCTCCGTCGGAAGCACCGCCGGGGGCGGCCCCGGAGGTCGCAGTCTCCTGCGCCTCCGGGACCACCTCGGCCTCGACCGGCTCCTCGGCACCAGAGGTGGCGTCGACCGCGTCCACGCTGACCTCGGGGTCGATCGGCTGGTTGGGGTCGGTCACTTCTTCTCCTCGGAGTCGGCGTCCTCGTCGACGACCTCGGCGTCGACGATGTCGTCGTCACCCTCGCTCGAGCCCTGGTCGCCACCGGCGTCGGCCCCCGGGGCCTCGCCACCGGCCTGGTCCTCCTCGGAGGAGGCCGCGTAGAGGGCGGCGCCCATCTTCTGGCTCTCCTCGTTGAGGGTGTCGACCTTCTTGTTGAGGTCCTCGACGCTGATCTCGGACTCGGGCTTGATGGCCTCCTTGAGGTCGGCCAGGGCCTCGTCGACGGGCTTGCGCTGCTCGTCGGTCAGCTTCTCGCCGGACTCGGTGAGGAACTTCTCCGTGGAGTAGACGAGGTTCTCCGCGGTGTTGCGGGCCTCGGTCTCCTCACGGCGCTTGGCGTCCTCGTCCGCGTGGGCCTCGGCCTCCTTGACCATGCGGTCGATCTCCTCCTTCGACAGCGCGGAGCCGCCGGAGATGGTGATCTTCTGCTCCTGGCCGGTGCCACGATCCTTGGCGGAGACGTTGACGATGCCGTTGGCGTCGATGTCGAAGGTGACCTCGACCTGCGGCACACCGCGCGGCGCCGGCGCGATGCCGGACAGCTCGAAGGTGCCGAGGTTCTTGTTCTGCTGCGCGATCTCACGCTCGCCCTGGAAGACCTGGATGAGGACCGAGGGCTGGTTGTCCTCGGCGGTGGAGAAGACCTCCGAACGCTTGGTCGGGATGGCCGTGTTGCGCTCGATCAGCTTGGTGAACAGGCCACCCTTGGTCTCGATGCCCAGGGACAGCGGCGTGACGTCGATGAGCAGGACGTCCTTGCGCTCGCCCTTGAGGACACCGGCCTGCAGGGCTGCGCCGAGCGCGACGACCTCGTCCGGGTTGACGCCCTTGTTCGGGTCCTTCTTGGTCATCTCGGTGACGAGCTCGCTGACCGCGGGCATGCGGGTCGAGCCACCGACGAGGACCACGTGGTCGATCTCGGAGAGGGAGACGCCGGCGTCCTTGATGACGTTCTCGAAGGGCTGCTTCGTGCGGTCGAGCAGGTCCTTGGTCATCTGCTCGAAGTTCGCGCGGGAGAGCGACTCGTCCAGGTGGATGGGGCCGTTCTCGCCCATGCTCAGGTACTGCAGGTTGATCGACGTGGTCGACGCGGAGGAGAGCTCCTTCTTGGCCTGCTCCGCGGCGTCACGCAGACGCTGCATGGCGATCTTGTCGTTGGCCAGGTCCACGCCGGTGTTGTTCTTGACCTGGGTGAGCAGGTGGTCGACGATCCGCTCGTCCCAGTCGTCACCACCGAGCTGGTTGTCACCGGAGGTGGCGCGCACCTGGATGGTGGAGAAGCCGTCCTCGGGGTCCTTGCCGACCTCGAGCAGGGAGACGTCGAAGGTACCGCCACCGAGGTCGAAGACGAGGATGAGCTCGTCCTCCTTGCCCTTGTCCAGTCCGTAGGCCAGAGCAGCGGCGGTGGGCTCGTTGACGATGCGCAGGACGTTCAGGCCCGCGATCTCGCCGGCCTCCTTGGTGGCCTGGCGCTCGTGGTCGTCGAAGTACGCGGGGACGGTGACGACCGCGTCGGTCACGTCCTCACCGAGGTAGGCCTCGGCGTCGCGCTTGAGCTTCTGCAGGGTGCGCGCGGAGATCTCCTGCGCGGTGTACTTCTTGCCGTCGATGTCCTCCGAGGTCCAGTCCGTGCCGATGTGGCGCTTGACGGAGCGGAGGGTGCGGTCGGCGTTGGTCACTGCCTGACGCTTCGCGACCTCACCGGCGAGGACCTCGCCGCCCTTGGAGAAGGCGACGACGGACGGGGTGGTGCGACCGCCCTCGGCGTTCGCGATGATCGTGGGCTCGCCACCCTCGAGTACGGCGACGGCAGAGTTGGTGGTTCCGAGGTCGATGCCAACGGCACGGGCCATGAGGCGCTCCTTCGTAATCGGGTGTCGGGGCGGGACCCCGACGGGAGTTGAGTTGCTGATGCTCAACTTAGATACCGACCTGCGACCTGCGCAAATCCGAGGCTCAAAAGTTGAGTTCACTTGGCTCAACCATGGGCGAAGGGGGTTTGTTCCCGCAGCATCGTTTCGCTCCCCGGGACCCTTTGTGACACAAGATCGTCGTGCGCGGGCCGATCGGACCAGCGCTTGGCTTGACTTCACCGAACGGGCAGCCGCCTACTCCCGGACGTAAGGAGCAATCGATGACCCCCGACCGTACGGACGAGAAGAGGATGGCCAACTATCGCCAGTCGCTGATCTCGGCGCTGCTACCCAAAAACATGCCTGGGGATCGAATCGGGCAGATCGTCGCCGAGGTCGAAAGTCACGTCGCCGAGACCGGTGAAGACCCAGCCGAGGCATTTGGTTCGCCCCGCGACTACGCCGCCGACCTCACAACCGAGCGTCGCTCAGAACCGTGGTGGCACACCGCGCTGATCACTGTGCTGGCTGGCATCGCGGGTGCCTTCGTAGCTCTGGGTGGGTTGTCCGTCTTGCTGGGCGTCGATTACCTCAACCAGCCCGGGTGGCTCTGGCTGACCATGGGCCTCTTCATCGGCGTCCCGGCAGGCGTATGGGTCTACCGCCGGTCGACCCGTGTGCGCGATCCCCGCACGGGCGCCGACATGCTGCCCATGGCACGTTGGGGGCTCGCCGTTCTCATCGTCCCCACACTCGCGATCGTCCTCATCGCCTGGATAGCCATCAAACTCGTCGAGACCCTCACCTAGCACTCAGCGCCCCCACATCACTGACCATGATCGATCCCTGCGGGACGACTTTGGCAACCCTGCTCGGTAGGCCCGGGCATCACCGTAGGCGGTTCCCACAGCTGGGTAGCGGTGGACATCACAAGAAGCTCGCCCGAGACTGAGAGTGAGGCGCTCCTTGGTTAGATCCCCGGGAGCGCCTCGCCACTGAGCGATCGGCTCGCGGAGCGGTGCCGCAGCGCGAGCCACCTCTGGCCCATGCTCCTGGTCGAGGCACTCGCCTGCGCGGGCCTAGACATCCTGCTCCGTGCGATGGAGCTCAGGTGAGCGAACGAGTCGCGTTTCGCGTCCAAGGGGCTTGTGCGATGACGATGTTTCGACAACACCTATGCTGGCCATAGGGCCTGACTTCGGACAGGTCTGCCGGAGTTGATGAGTCGCAGGCTTGTGACCTGCGATAACGCTGACGTGGACGTTGTCGTGAGGCACTAATTGGTGCTCTACGCTCGCTGTGATGGCGTGGATTCGGCGGGTGCGCACGGCCTCGGGGGCGACGGCGGTGCAGATCGCTGAGTCGGTCCAGGGGCGCCGGCGGATCGTGAGGCACGTGGGCTCGGCGCATGACGACGCGCTGTTGGGGGTGCTGGTGGCCCAGGCCGAGGCGCTGCTGGCAGATCCGGGGCAGGGCGAGCTGGAGCTGGGGCTCGAGCCGACCCCAAGGAAGGTCGATCTCCTGCCCGAGGTCGCGGCAGAGTCGCTGTTCGCTCAGGGCGATGGCCGCGAGGAAGTCGCTCGAGTGGCGGCACCGCGGGTGACGGCTACGTCCTCGAGGCTGCTGTACGACGTGCTGACCGAGCTGTATGTCGATCTGGGGTTCGACGTGGTCGGGGATGCCACGTTCCGGGACCTGGTGATCGCGAGGGTGGTCGAGCCGACCTCGATCCTGGATACCGGGCGGGTGCTGGGCGATCTGGGACGGGCGCCGGCCAGTGAGCGCACGATGCGCCGGACCCTTTCTCGGCCCCAGGCGCGGGGCTACCGCGACCAGGTCGCGACCGCGTGCTTCACCCACGCCGCCAGCTGTGGGGATGTGAGTCTGTGCCTGTATGACGTGACGACGTTGTACTTCGAGGCCGAGCACGAGGATGAGTTGCGCAAGGTGGGCTACAGCAAGGAGCGGCGGGTGGACCCGCAGATCGTGGTCGGGCTGCTCGTCGACCGGGGCGGGTTCCCCCTGGAGATCGGCTGCTGGGAGGGCAACACAGCCGAGACCACCACGATCATCCCGATCGTTCAGCAGTTCCAGGCCCGGCACGGGCTGGCGGACATGGTCGTCGTGGCCGATGCCGGGATGCTGTCGACGGCGAACCTGACCGCTTTGGATGAGGCCGGGCTGCGGTTCATCGTCGGCTCCCGAGCGGTCAAGGCGCCGGGGGACTTGGCGTCCCACTTCCGCTGGCACGGTGACGCGTTCGCTGATGGGCAGGTCATCGCTCCCCCAAGCACTCCGTGCAGGGCGGTACCCCCACCATCACTCCCAAGCGAGCCACGAGCGCAGCTCGCGCTGAGAACGATTCGGCCAAGCGTGCCGAACCGGTCTGGGACCCGGCTGAGCATCTGGGGTCGTGGCGGGCGGTGTGGGCGTACTCCAGGAAGCGGGCGGTGCGGGATCGACGGACGTTGACGTTGCAGGAGAACCGCGCCAAGGCTGCCCGCACACCCAGATTCGTCAAGACCACCGGCGGCAACCGCGTCCTGGACCAGGCCTCCCGGCTCGTGGGCTTGAAGGGGTACGTCAGCAACATCCCCGTCGAGGTGATGCCCGCTGGTGAGGTCATCGCCAGTTACCACGCGTTGTGGCAGGTCGAGGCCTCGTTCCGGATGAGCAAGACCGACCTGCGTGCCCGGCCAATCTTCAGCCACACCCGTGAAGCGATCGAAGCGCACCTGACCATCGTGTTCACCGCTTTGGCCCTCAGCCGCGAGGTCCACAACCGCTCCGGACTGGCCATCCGCAACGTACTGCGTCAACTGCGGCCACTGCGCTCAGCGACCGTCGCGATCAACGCCTCCCAGCAGACCTTCCCGCCCGACGTCCCTGCCGAAAAGCAAGCCATCATCGACGCCATCCAGGGCAACGACTTCAGGCACTAAGGCAAATGGCAGAAGTCAGGCGATGACGATGTTTCGACAACACCTATGCTGGCCATAGGGCCGCGAGCCCTCAATCAGGGTCCACCACGCTCAAAGTTGAAGAGCCGTCAAAGTGCCAGCGATCTTCTCAACGTGCAGCTGGCCGCTGCTCCATGTGGAGGGAATGCCACACTGCGGCGGCGACGAATAGCGCTCCTATCAGCGTGATCGCTACCCCTGGGTCGATGAGGTGAATCAGGGAACCACCCCCCAGCACTGCGAGCGGCAACCACGGAATGCGCCGCCACTTGCGCACGTACGCGGATACACACAGCGCGGCGATTCCCACGATCACAAAGGCTGTTAGCGGAAGGGCGACGGAGTTGGTGAAGCCCACGAGCGGACTTGACACGATCAGCGCGCTCAGGACTGCGCCGACCACCACCATCAGTTTGACGAGATTAATGGAGACCTCATCAGGAGTTCGGGCGGACATTGAATTCAATTCAGCAGACGAATGCGTTCAGCTGGGCGTTGACGCCGAGGCAGCCAGCGTCAATCGCCTCTGGTTGCGAGTTTATGTACTTCGCTACGGCAGCTCCCGCAGCGCCACACGCGATGGCTCCTGGCAGGCTGCCAATGGCTGCGCACAGAGCAGGCGCTGCAGTAGCCCCGTACTGGATGATGTCCTGCCACTCCGCATAAGTGGCGTAGACGTACGGGCCCCCGTGAGCCCAGTCCCAGCCAATACCGGCTTGCGTCATGTACTCCGCTCGCTCCGGTGCATTCTTGTCAGCGTCAGGCACGACCTGCCAGCCGATGCGGCCCCCGTCGACACTCTTCTCGAAGAATCGACTCGATTTGGGCGCGTCTGCCGGTGGGGACACCTCACGAAACCCTTCCTGTCGCAGATGCTGCACCTGCTTATTAAGCGACGTGAAGTCGTTCATCCTGTTCGTCAACAATTGAAGGTTCACCTGCGATTTGGGCTGGCGCTGCACCGACCTAGAATTTGCGGAGTGGGTCGCCTGCGCCGTAGCGCTCTGAGTCGCATCGGGATCCGGGGAAGGTGCGGCCGATGGCGCTGCAGTGGCCGAACCCCCAGTTACGATCAAAATGGCCACAGCGGCGGTGGCAGTCGTCCAAGCCTTCGTCGTCATCGTGCTCCCCTGTATTGCAGATGTTCCGTGAAGGATTTCGGTTTCATCGTACGAGTGCCCCGCGCAAACAGGTCAAGGTTTTTGGTGTAACAGACAAAGTCGCTGACCACGTCCTGAATGTCCCCCCGATGAACAGCTCCCCCCAGGCGTGGAAGGGTCGTCCGGGCGTCGGACACCATGACCTGCCGTGCCTTAAGCGAGGACGGTGAGGAGTTGGTGATCCACGCCATGCCAGCGCGCAAGCAGTACTGGGAAACCCTGCCTTGACTCCCGACGCGCAGGCCTGGGCAGCCTGAGGAACTGACATGAATCGCGGAGGATCGCCAGCAGCGGAACCACAGACGGGGAGCCCGCAGCTCATGATGCGGTCTCACCCCGTCATGGCAGTGTCCGTCCCGTAGCACCCGTCCGGCTGGATCTCCCGGGACACGGGCCTCCTACGGAACGCCGAAGTCTGAGGATCTGGACAGATCGTGTGGGAATCTACATCTCCGCAGATTCCGCGGCGCGGATGATGACCGCGCCTGGCCCCCGGTCGCCTACCGCTCGTCGCAGACCCCGGCCGCAAGGGTGTCCCCCCGCACGCACCGGAGGAGACTGGTTCGACACGGCGAGGAGCGAACGCTCAGCCATCGGGCTCGGAGGACCGTCATGAACGTCACACCGTGGTACCCACTCGGCGCCGGGGACCCGCGCGCCAGCCTGGTCGCCGGGGCACAGCACCTCTTGCGGCATGCCGGGCACGCGATCGTCGCAGATGGGATCTTCGGCCCGGCGACCGAGTCCGCCGTCCGCGACGTCCAAGCGACCGTCGGACTCCCGGCCACGGGCGAGGTCGACCCGGACACGTGGGCCCAGGTCGTCGTCCCGGCCCGACCCGGTGACTCCGGCGAGGCAGTGATGGCAATCCAGGCGACCCAGTTGGCGGCGTGGATCGATGAGCCCCTGCTGTTGGTCGACGGAGACTTCGGCCCGGTCACACAAGAGCGGGTCGGCCGTTTCCAGGGGATGTGGGGGCTGACCCACGACGGGATTGCGGGGCCGGAGACGTGGAGCTTCGTCTCGGCCCCACCACGGGATCTCTGGCCCCTGGCCAAGGTCGGCCAGACGATGGCGGGAAACTGGCGGGTGCGGGCAGTGCAGCACCTGCTCGTCCACCACGGCGCCGGCCTCACCGTTGACGGTGACTACGGGCCCGCCACCGGCGAGGCGATGCGCCAGTTCCAGCTGGGCCTGCGGGCTCGGTACGTCAGCACGACGACGGGACAGCTCGACTGGCCGGCGTTGATCGTCACCGTCGGCCCCGGGGCCAGCGGGCCCGCTGTCGCGGCAGTCCAGTCGCTGGTGTCCGTCCCGGAGGACGGCGCCTTCGGCCCCGTGACAGAGCAGGCGGTCAGAAACCTCCAGTCGGTCTTCGTCCCGCCCGACGACGGGATCGTCGGTCCGATCACCTGGCACATGCTCGTCGTGCCGAAGTCCGAGTGACCCTCACCGGCTGCTCGTGAGCCCACGAGCAGCCCGCTCGGCGACCGCCCTGGGCTACTCCATGGCTCCCGGATGAAGCTCCGACTGGCCGTCGACACCCCACGGCCACACGATGCGCGCCATACTGGCGACATGTCATCCAAGTGGTCCATCGCCTCCACGGATTCGATCCTGTGCATCGCCAGCCGGGGGTCGGTCCTGTCGATCGGGTCAGTTGGAAGCGTGGGGTCGATCGGGTCGGTCGGGAGCGCCCTGTCGCTCTGCAGCGCCGCGAGCGCGTTGTCCGTGGGGTCAGCGATGTCGGCCCTCACCCTGGGATCGATGATGTCCAGCAAGGCCGCAGGAAGCGTCATGGGCTCGGCACGCCCCGGTCCGGCGGCCGGCTGGGCAGGCGCCCAGGGACTGATCGTTGCGGTCCTCGCCGCGGCCGCCCTGGTCGGAACTCGTCACCCGCGAGGCTGACGAACAACAGGCCCGCCCAAGCGGCGGGTCCGAACGGGCGATTCCCTCGGCCACCGCGAACCGAGTTCCTCAGGCTGGTAGAAGTTGACGCTGCGAGCCGAACCGCTGCCGCAGCAGCCGGTTCCAGGGGTTGGCAGGCAGGTGCGGATGCAGCAGGGCCGTCCCGATGCAGTACTTGCTCAGGCTCTGCTTGCGCACCCCCATCCGGGCCAACTCCCGGTCGGCCGGCGCGTCGCCGCTGGCGCTCTTGGACTCCACCAGCACCAGATCCGGCCCGGGTTGCCGGGTCTCTCCCTCGGCGCAGACGAGTCCCACGTCGCAGGTCAGGCGGGAGCCCTCGTGCACGTTGACCAGGGTGGCGCGGGCGTAGGTCGTGACCATCGCCTGCACCAGGTCCGGCGGAGTCACGCCGTACTCGTCACCGAGCACCTCCGCGAGGAAACTGGTCGCCTCCCGGGTGAGGTGATGCCTCTCGTGCAACGGGTGGGGGGTGCGGCGCTTGACCGTCTGCCCACGATGGCCCTTGAGCTTCACCTCGAACATCGTCTCCTGCGAGTCGAGGTAGGTGCGGGTGCGCACCTTGTAACGGCGACGGCGGCCCTGCCGGTGCGCACGGAAGAGGGCCAGGTCGAGTGTGTCGAAGTAGACCGACTCGTAGTCGAAGAGGCGGCGTCCCTCCATCTCCAGGACGGAGAAGTCGCCTCCGAGCCCGTCGAGCATCGCCGTGAACTGCTCCGGAGTCAGCAGGTACTTGTGATCGGTCCTCGTCTGCAGCCCGGCAACCGAGAGAACTTCGTCCAGACCCACCGGGGGCAACTCGGCGACGCCGTCGCACAGCGCAGCCCGCGAGGCAGTCATGAGCTCAGGCTGTCGGCGTAGCGCGACGTGGTCATCGGCGCGAAGGGGGCGTCGACCACGTCCCCCTTCGGCATCGTCCGGAAGCGCACATCGACCACGGTCACGTCGCGGACCAGGTCCAGATCGAGGACCACGGTGTGCAGGATCTCGGCCTGCAGCAGCGTCGCGAGGGCGCCGTGCAGCCCCGCCCGGTCGGGGTAGGCCCTGTCCAGGGTGACGTTCTGGCGGTGGGTGGTGGCCGCGAAGCGCGGGTGGTCGACGAGGTACACCACGGCGACGAGCAGGGCCGACATCGTCGGCGCCAGCCAGACGCCGCCCGGGTGCAGCCCGTTGACCAGACCCAGCGCCAACGCGATGAAGTAGTAGGCGATCTCCTCCTGCGTGATCGCGTCCGACCGCAGTCGGATGATCGACAGGATCCCGAACAGGCCAAGACCCAGTCCCAACCCGACATCGCTGCCGGCCAGCAGAGTGGTGACAGCCAGTACGCCGACGTTCAACGCGATGTAGGCCAGCACCAGGTCCCGGCGGAAGTGGCGCCGGAAGTACAGCGCGTAGACCAGCACAGTGATCGCGATCAGATCCGCGACGACCGCGGCCAACAAGTTCGTCATGACGACCTCTCCCTCGATTTCCCCAACGTGATTCGAGAAACCATGACAGCGAAGGATGAGACCGGGATGAGGATGAGATGAAGCCTCTCTCATCTGTGTCGAGAGATGACCGGAGAAGGGTGCCGTTCATGTCGCGACACGTCATCTCATCCACGCCGGATGGCCGGCCCGAGTGCAGCACGGACGCTCACGCGCGTCGGCTGGTCAGCGGTCAGGGCAACTGCGGTACTCACGATCCGCGCGGGTCAGCCCGGTGATCAGGCCACCCAACAGAGCCGGCATGACTACCAGTCCCACCATGAGGGCACCGATGTCGCGCAGGTCCGACCAGAAGATGTCGGCGTCGAAGGGATGGAAACCGTCGATCAACGCGACCATCCCCATCGCGACGATGACGGAAGTCGCGGCCCAGATGACGACCGTGCGCAGAAAGCCGGCCCGCCTTCCGTCGTAGAGACCCCCGAGACCGGAGAGCACCATGATCACCACGAAGAGGAGCAGACCGGCACCGATGTTGGCCCCACCGGAGCCGGGAAGGAGACCGACGATCCACGACGCGCCGAGGTAGAACCCGATCAGAGCCATCGACCGGAGCGCGATATCGCTCAGCGTGCGGGCAGTTGTCCTCATGGCCCATCTTCTCGCGAGCAGGGTCACGGCAGTATCAGTACAGGTACTCAGCCCTGCACCACAGTCACGCCCAGGGTGTCGCAACTCTTGCAAAGGGGCTCTATAGGCTCCCGTGATGACGGAATTCCTCCTCCTCGCGCCTGCCGTCGTGTACGTCGTCGTGCAGTCCCGCGGAAAGGACCGCACGTTCACGTCCGCCTTGGAGCGGGTCGGCGCCTCGAGGGGTTCAGCGGCTACCTACGGATGGGCGTTGCTACTGCTGCCGCTGTTGCTCCTGACAGCGTGGCTGTCCATCGCGCTCATCCCGGCCGGGGTGCTCGAGTCTCCCGGTGTGTCCATCGCTCGGTTCACGTCGGTCGGCATCGCGATCGGGGTGGTGTTGCGTGCCGTCAGCGAGGAGGTCTTCTTCCGTGGGCTCCTGGCCGGAGTACTGATCCGGCGGATCGGCTTCCTCTGGGGGAATCTCCTGCAAGCCGTGGTCTTCCTTCTCCCCCACCTTCCACTCCTGCTGATTGATGCCCGGTTGCTGCCGATCCTGCCCGTGCAGTTCCTCACGGGATGGCTGCTGGGATGGCTGCGGCACAAGACAGGGTCGTTCGTTCCTGGCGCCCTCCTGCATGCCGTTGTGAACATCACCGCAGGACTGATCACCCTCTGAGGACGGCGCGTGGCGTTGCTGCAGGTCAGTGGCCGCACTGCTGACAAGCCACGCGGGAGCCTGCATGCGGTGCGCCGGCCGGTCGACCGTCCGTGGAACAGGTGACCGGCCGGCGCACCGGCGGACGGGGCATCAGGCCCTCAGCAGGGCAGCACCCCTCACTGCAGGCTGACGTCATCGACCAGGAAGGAGGTCTGGTACCGCACGTCCTCCTGACCGATGAACTCGATGGTCACGTCCTGCCCCGCGTACCGGGACATGTCGAGCGTGTGCTGGGCGTAGCTGCTCGACGCGTCCAGGTTTGAGTACGTGGCCATGGTCTCGATCGGGTCGCCGCTCGAGTCGAGAACGTTGACCTTCATCGTGTCGTAGGCGCCCCACCACGTGGACTCGTCCGTGTCCACCCGCAGGTGGAAGGCGAGCTCGCCACCCTTCGGGACGCTCACCTGCTGGCGGATCCCCTCCTGCTTCCGGCTGCCGTAGCCGACGAGGTAGGCCTTGTACTGGCCCGAGTGGGCTCCGGTCCCGAGGTCGTTGATCGTGCCGGTGTCACCCGACCACCCGCTGGCACCGTCCTCGAAGGAACCGTTGGTGACGGCATCGGACGGCTCCGGGTCCGGGTCAGTGCCGTCGTCGCCCCAGTTGTCCGCGTAGTCGAAGACGAGCGAGCCGAGGACGTCCATGTGGGTGTCCATGCCCTCCTCGTCGAGGTTGCCGCGGTCGTCGCATGCGGAGTGGTAGCAGGAGTCGTAGGCCTGACCTGCGGTGCCGCCCCACTTGCTGGCCTGGGCGCTGGACTTGGTGCCCTCGGCGCCGCTGAAGACACCGCTGGTCGGCACGCCGGAGTCGATGAACGAGGCGTGGTCGCTGCGACCGTTGACGTCGACGTGGTCGGAGTCGATACCGGCGGCCTCGAAGAGACCGGCGAGGTCGTCCCGGATGAAGTTGCCGTTCGGGTTGTCGTCATAGACGAAGTACCCGATGTTCGGCGAACCGATCATGTCGGCGTTGACGTACGCCTCGAAGGATTCGATCTCAGGCTGGCCCAAGCTGTCCACGTAGTGCGTCGAGCCGAGCAGGCCCTGCTCCTCCGCGCCCCAGAAGGCGAACTTCATCGTCGCCGTGGGCTCGACGTCGCGCTCGGCGAGGTTGAGGGCGATCTCGAGGGCACCGGCGGAACCGGAACCGTTGTCGTTGATCCCCGCCCCACGGGCAACGCTGTCGAGGTGGGCACCGAGCATCACGACGTGCTCGCCGCTGCCACCGGGCAGGGTGGCGACGACGTTCTTCGAGGTGCCGGAGGTCGTCGAGAACTCCTGGACGTGCACGTCGTATCCGGCGCCCTCGAGCTGTCCGACGACGTAGTCCACGGAGGCCTGGTAACCGGTGGTCCCCGTTGCACGGTTGCCACCGTTGTCGTCAGCGATCTGCTGGAACTCGTCCACGTGGGCGAGCGCGTCTTCCAGCGGGATGTCGACGGCACCGGGCTGCGGGTCCGGGTCCGGACCCGGGTCGCCGCCGCCGTCCAGGGGTGCGCACTCGACCGCACCCCGGGGAACGGTGATGGCGTCGAAGGCGTCCTGGATGCCGTGGCACTCGGTCGATCCGTCGCCGTAGAGCTCCATGGCGGACTCGACCGCGCCGTCACGGGCGTCGGTGTAGGTGCTGCCGGAGGTGAGCTTGGTGTCCAGGGTGCGATACCACACCTCGGCGGCGGCCTCGCGGCCCACGGCCTCGACGGTCGAGCCGTCACAGGTCGGGCTGTTGTACTCGACACCGTTGACGGTCGAGGACCCCGAGCCCTGCGAGGCGAGGAAGAACCAGTGGTTCAGCGGGCCCGACGAGTAGTGCGGGTCGGCGTCACTGACGGCTGAGGAGTAGCAGTCGTAGGAGCTGCCGTCCTTGGAGGGCTGGTCCATGTAGCGCAGCGGCGTGCCGTTGCCGTTGATGTCGATCTGCTCACCGACCATGTAGTCACCGATGTCGGCGGAGTTGGCCGAGTGGAACTCCATCGCCGCGGCAAAGATGTCGCTCGTGGACTCGTTGAGGCCGCCGGCGTCGCCGTAGTAGACGAGACCCGCGGTCGCCTCGGTGACGCCGTGCGTCATCTCGTGCGCGGCGACGTCGAGCGAGGTGAGCGGGTGCTGGTTGTTCCGGCCGTCGCCGTACGTCATCTGGGTGCCGTCCCAGAACGCGTTGACGTACTGGTTGCCGTAGTGGACCCGGCTGCGCGCGCCCTCACCGTTGTCCCAGATCCCGGCACGGTCGTGAACCTGCTCGTAGTACTCGTAGGTCATCTGTGCGCCGTACTGCGCATCCACACCGGCGGTCTGATCGCTGCTCGCGGAGCCATTGCCCCACTGGTCGTCATTGTCGGTGAACAGCTGGCCGCTGCCGCTCTGGCTGTTGTTCATGTCGGTCGTGTAGTTGCCGTGGCTGTCGCGCATCTCGTACGAGCCACCCGAGGCGGTCGTCTCGAAGTCCACGCTTCCCACGTACATCGACTCGCCGGTGCCCGTCTTGATCTCGTCCCACGAGGCGAGGACCTCGCCGGAGGAGGCATCCACGATCGTGTGCAGCCGGCTGGGCGTCTGGTCCTCCTGTACGCCGGTGGTGAGGACGTCATAGGCCAGCACCGGCTTCTCGCCCTGGGCGAAGACGACGAGCTCACTCTCGTGGTCCTCGCTCTCGCCCTTGGCGATTCCCTCGTCCGCTGCACGGCCCTCGCCCTTGCGGAGGGCCTGCTTGCGCGAGAGCCCCGGGTCGATCGACCCGACCGCGATCGTGCCGCTGGCGTTGAACTTCTTGTCGACGATCTCGCCGGATGCCGATCGAGTGACGATCACGTCACCGCCGAGGACGCGCAGGCCCTTGTAGGTCCGGTCGTAGCGCACCGTGGTGGTGTCGCCCGGGCCTGCGGCGAGGTTGCGGACGACCAGGCCCTGCTGGGCCGAGAGCTTCAGCTTGGCGTGGACCTCGTCCGCGCGGTTCTCCTCGGCTGCAAAGCCGGGCTCCTTCGGGTCGGCCGACGAGACCGCGCCCGTCGTCTGGCCCGCAGAGGGCCCCGCCGGCGCGGCGACCGCTGTCAGCGGTACGCACGTCATGGCCAGGGCCGCGCTGAATGCAGCTCCTCTGGACAGTCGTTTCACTGTTCCTCCTCGATGACGCCACGGGTGTTTCCCGGGGCGTCCTGATCCAGTGCATCGACGCGTGCGGTGTGGCTCACGGCGACAGGCACCGAGGGCGACGCTTGTGTCTGCCGCGCACGGGCGTCAATGACTTGGGAGGAACCCTGAAGAAGACCTGAGTGAACCCTTGGAGAATGCTGAATGGGGTAGGAGGGTGCCTTGACTCAACGCAGATGAAGACACACGACCGCGCGCACCCGGACGAGGGCGCGTCAGCAGGATGTTCCCGGCGGCCGGGAACGTGGGGGCCGGCGCGCTCAGTGGGCGACGTAGACGGTGTTGCTCGACTCCCCACCGGTGAGGAAGTTGGCGAAGCTCACCACGTGCGCGTCAACGTGGTCGAAGACCTGCTCGACCAGCGCGCAGAACTGCGCGTCCGGCGGGTCGTCCGACCAGAGCGCGAAGACCCCATCGGGCTTGACGTGCGAACGAAGGCGGCGCAGCCCATCCACGGTGTAGAAGGGCGCGTGGTCCGGATGCAGCAGGTGGTGCGGGGTGTGGTCGATGTCCAGGAGCACGGCGTCGAAGGTACGCCCCGGAGCGTCCGGGTCGAACCCCTCCTCGGACGCGGCGAGCGCGAAGAAGTCGTCGAGGAGCAGCCGACTGCGCGGGTCCCGCACGAGCCGCGCGGACTCCGGCAGCAGCTCGCGCTCGTGCCAGTCGATGACCTCGGCCATGGCGTCGACGACGACCATCGAGCGCACCCTCGAGTCCTCCAGCGCCGCCCTCGCGGTGCAGCCAAGGCCGAGCCCGCCGACGACGACGTCCAGCTCATCCCCCTTCGCCCGGGCCAGAGCGAGCCGGGCCAGCTCCACCTCGGCGACCGTGAAGAGGCTCGACATGAGGAACTCGTCGCCGAGCTTCACCTCGTAGACATCGACCTTGAGCGTCGGCTCGATCCGCCGGCGCAGGCTGATCTCACCGCGCGGGGTCTCGCTCCAGGCCAGCTCCTCGAATCGTCGCATCGCCCCAGTCTGCCCGCCCCCGGTGCCCGGCGCACCCACCCCGCCACCCTGGGTGCTCGTGCGAACGACGAAGGGAGACAATGGCTCCATGGGTGCCGGACACGCTCACTCCCCGGGCGCCGACGACGCAGGACACCCCGGGGACTTCCGCTCAAAGCTCGCCATCGTCTTCGCGATCACGGCGGGGATCACGGTCGCGCAGGCTGTCGGCGCGTGGCTCACCGGAAGCCTCGCGCTGCTGACCGACACGGCCCACGCCCTCACTGACGCATCAGGGCTGCTCGTCGCGCTCGTCGCCGGGACGTTGATGCTCCGGCCACCGTCACCCGGGCGGACGTGGGGGTACCGGCGGATCGAGGTGATCGCGGCGTTGGCCCAGGCCACCCTCCTGCTCGTCGTCGGTGCGTACGCAGCGGTCGAGGGCATCCGCCGACTCCTCGACCCGCCGACGATCCCGGCCGGGGAACTGCTCGTCTTCGGCGTCATCGGCCTGGTGGCCAACGTCATCGCCATCGCCGTGCTCGCCTCGGGCCGGTCGGCGAACTTCAACATGCGCGCCGCCTTCCTCGAGGTACTCAACGACGCCCTCGGCTCGGTGGGCGTGATCATCGCGGCGATCGTCATCTCGACCACGGGGTACCTCCGGGCGGATGCGATCGCCGGCCTGTTCATCGCCATGCTCATCGTGCCCCGCGCGATCAAGCTCATGCGCGAGACCTCGAGCGTGCTCATGGAGTTCGCGCCGAAGGGGCTGGACCTTCACGAGGTCCACCACCACATCCTGTCCGTGGAGCACGTGATCGAGGTCCACGACCTGCACGCCTCCACCGTGGCGACCGGGCTGCCCACGCTCTCCGCGCACGTCGTCGTGGACGAGGAGTGCTTCGTCGACGGGCACGCCGCCGAGGTCCTGGCGCAGGTCAAGGAGTGCGTTGCCGAGCACTTCGACGTGGCGATCCACCACTCGACCATCCAGGTCGAGACGCCGGCGATCAGCCGGGATGAGCCGGGGTCCGCGAAGCACTGACGCTCGCGCGCCTGCGCGCCACCTGTGACACGGTGCACCACGATGGGGCCAAGACCCTTTCGCCGGCATCAGGCGATCACATCCGAGGAATACGAGGGACCTGCGATGCGGATCCAGAGCGCCGAGATGCGCGCCAAGGTCATGACCGCGGCAGCGGCCGCGCAGCTCATCGACAGCGGCTCGACCGTGGGCATGAGCGGCTTCACCGGGGCGGGCTACCCCAAGGCGGTGCCGGTCGCGCTCGCAGAGCGGATCGAGGCCGAGCACGCCGCCGGGCGTCCGTTCTCCGTGCGGATGTGGACCGGCGCCTCGACCGGTCCCGAGTTGGACGGTGCTCTGGCCAAGGCGGAGGGGATCGAGTTCCGGCTGCCCTACAACTCCGACCCCGTCGCGCGGGAGCAGATCAACTCGGGGCGGATGCAGTACTTCGACATGCACCTGAGCCAGGTGGCGCCGATGGCCTGGCAGGGCTTCCTCGGGCCCCTCGACACCGCGGTGATCGAGGTGGTCGGCGTGCGCGCGGACGGCAGCCTCATCCCCTCGTCCTCGGTCGGCAACAACAAGACCTGGCTGGAACGCGCCTCCAAGGTCATCCTCGAGGTCAACTCGTGGCAGAGCGAGGCTCTCGAGGGCGTCCACGACATCTACTACGGCACCGCACTGCCCCCCAACCGGGTGCCGATCCCGCTGGTGCGCCCGGACCAGCGCATCGGCGAGCCCTACCTTGCGGTCGACCCGGACAAGGTGGTCGCGATCGTCGAGACCGACCAGCCCGATCGCAACGGCGCATTCACACCACCGGGAGAGACGGCGCAGACCATCGCGGGCCACGTCCTTCAGTTCCTCGACCACGAGGTGCGGATGGGGCGTCTCGACGAGTCGCTGCTGCCGATTCAGTCCGGGGTGGGCAACATCGCCAACGCCGTCCTGGGCGGCCTGAAGGACTCACGCTTCCGCGAGCTCACCGCCTACACCGAGGTGATCCAGGACGGGATGCTCGATCTCCTCGACTCCGGCACCCTGCGGATGGCGTCGGCCACCGCGTTCTCCCTCAGCCCGGAAGCCGCGGCACGGGTGAACTCCGAGATGGCGAAGTACCGCGACCGGATGATCCTGCGCCCCCAGGAGATCAGCAACCACCCGGAGCTGATCCGCCGCCTGGGCTGCATCGCCATGAACGGACTCATCGAGGCCGACATCTACGGCGCGGTGAACTCCACGCACGTGATGGGCTCGCGGATCCAGAACGGCATCGGCGGCTCCGGCGACTTCGCCCGCAATGCCTGGACCTCGATCTTCACCACCCCCTCCACGGCGAAGGGTGGTGACATCTCCACGATCGTGCCCCAGGCCAGCCACGTCGACCACATCAACCAGGACGTGCAGGTCATCGTCACCGAGCAGGGTCTGGCCGACCTGCGCGGCCTGAGCCCCAAGCAGCGGGCGAAGGCGATCATCGACAACTGCGCCCACCCCGACTACCGGCCGATGCTCGAGGACTACTACGCCCGGGCGCAGCGCGGCTCGCACGGGCTGCAGTCGCCGTCCCTGCCGGCTGAGGCGCTGTCGTGGCACCAGCGCTTCATGGACACGGGATCGATGTTGCCCTGATGACTCGACGGCAGTGGTCGGCGTAACGCGCACCAAGCAGCAGGCGGCAGCGGTGCTGGCCGCCGTCGGTGCCGCTGCGCTCTGGGGCACCACCGGCACCGCCCAGGCACTGGGACCGGAGGGCATGCAACCGGTCGTGGTGGGGGCCCTGCGCATCCTCGTCGGCGCGCTGGCCCTGACGCTGCTGGCCGTCGCGCTCCGGCCCCGGAGCCGCCCGGCCCTGCCCACCGGCCAGGTGGCGCGGGTCCCCCAGACGGTCGTCGTGCTGCTCGGCGGCCTCTGCGTCGCGGCCTACCAGGTGTGCTTCTTCGAAGGGGTCGCGCGGGCCGGGGTGGCGGTCGGCACGGTCGTGGCGCTGGGGACAGCTCCCGTCGCGACCGGCCTGCTCGGGCTGCTCCTGGCCGAGAAGCCGAGTCCCCGGTGGATCCTCGCGACCGCCGGCGCCGTCACGGGCGTCGTCCTCCTCGTGACCGGGTCCGCAGGGCCGGGTGTGCGGGTCGATGCGCTGGGCATCGCCGCAGCCATCGGCGCGGGCCTGTCCTACGCGGGCTACACGGTCGCGGCCCGCACGCTCCTGCTCCGGGGGGTGCGGGGGTTGGTGGTCATGGCTTGGCTCTTCGTCGCCGGTGCCGTCCTGCTGCTGCCCGTGCTCTTCTCGGTCGACCTGACGTGGCTGCGCTCCCCAGCCGGATGGGCGGTGGTGCTCTGGCTCGGGATCGGTGCCACCGGGGTCTCCTACGTGCTCTTCCAGCACGGGCTGGCCCGGCTCTCGGCGAGCACGGTCGCCACACTCTCGCTCGCCGAGCCGGTCACGGCCACGCTCCTGGGGGTGCTCGTCCTGCGCGAGAGCCTCTCGGTGCTCTCCGCCATCGGCATCGCCGTGGCCCTGCTCAGCCTGCTCCTGGTGGCCGTCCCGGCACGGCGGCGCGCACGACGCCGCAGCGCGCGGTCGGTACAGTCCCCGCCATGAGGACGGTCGCCTTCCACTGGAGCGGAGGCAAGGACTCGGCCCTGGCCCTGACCGCCCTGCTCGACGACCCGGACGTCGTCGTCGACCGTCTGGTGACGACGGTCCACCGCGAGGGCGGCACGTCGACGGTGCACGAGATCCCGGACGACCTCCTGCAGGCACAGGCGGACAGCATCGGCCTGCCGCTGCAGATCGTGGCGATCCCGGGGCCCGGTCTGGACGGGTACGTCGAGGCGATGGACGCTGCCGCGACCCGGATGCGAAGGGAGGGCATCGACGCCTTCGCCTTCGGTGACCTGTCTGCCTCGGGGGTGCTCGACCACAAGCGGGAGCAGTTCCAGCCGCTGGGGATCGACGTGCTCGAGCCGCTGTGGGGGCTGTCCTCCGGCGAGTGCGTCGAGCGGTTCCTCGCCTCGGGCATCCGCGCCGTCACCGTCGTCGTCGACGCGGCCGTGCTCGGGCCGCAGGCCCTCGGTCTCCCCCTCGACCGCGCGTTCTTCGCCGGGCTCCCCGCCGGCGCCGACCCGTGTGGCGAGCTGGGTGAGTTCCATTCCTTCTCCCACGACGGTCCGCTCTTCCGGCGACCGGTCGACTTCGAGCTCACCGCTCCGCGCCGGTTCGAGCAGGAGATCGGGACCACCGACGGAGCGCGGACCTTCGCGTACTGGCTGTCCACGCCACGCGCGCGTCGGTGACTCGTGCTCAGACGAGGATGCGCAGCGCCTCCTGCTCGACGGTGAAGGTCATCGGTGTCCGACCGACGACGTCCCCGTCCGCGTAGACCCGCTGCCCGACGGGCGCGGTCACCTCGATCTCCCGCCCCCGAGCGGCGCGGATGTCGATGCCGTCGATGTGGGTGCCCTTGAAGTAGCGCGGCAGCAGCATCGGGTACTTCCACCGTGGCAGGCCCTCGACGGTGGTGATGTCGAGCTCGCCGTCGTCGAGGAGCGCGCCGGGATTGACGATCATCCCCGCGCCGTAGCGGCCGGAGTTGCCGATCGCGACGCTCCACCCGGCGAAGGTCCGCGACACCCCGTCGGTCGTCATCGTGATGGACGTCGAGCGGGTCTCCGCGAGCGCCCGGGCACCGCCGTAGGCGTAGACGAGCGCGGCCGGCAGCCAGGCCGGCGCCTCGTTGGCGTGGTCGTTGGCCCGGGAGTCGTAGCCCACCGTGGCCACCCCGAGGAAGGGGGTCGCCCCCGCGAAACCGACATCCACCCTTCGCTCCGTGGCAAGGGGAAGGGAGGAGGCCGCCTCGTGCAGATCCCGGGATCCACCGATGGCCCGGATGAAGTCGCAACCGCGCCCGCCGGGCAGCGGTGCGACGAGCGCGCCGGAGCGGATGGCTCCCTCGGCCACGCGGGCGACGAGGCCGTCGCCGCCGAGGGCGACCAGCAGCGGCCCGTCCGGCTCACCGGCTGCGGCGATCTCGGCGGCGTGCTCGGCGCACGTCGTGATCGCGATGTCGACGGACCAGCCGTGCGAGCGCAGGATGTCGGCGACGCCCGGGACGCTGGCCCTGGCCCGACCGTTGCGGGCGGCCGGGTTGGCCACGATCAGCGCATCACGGGCCACCATCAGGCGCCCTCGTCGGGGATGAGCTTGCCCGGGTTGAGCACGCCGGTCGGGTCGAGCTCGGCCTTGATGGCGCGCAGGATGCGGATGCCCCCGTCGCCGATCTCCTCCCCGATCCACGGGCGGTGGTCGGTGCCCACGGCGTGATGGTGGGTGATGGTGCCACCGGCGCCGATCATCGCGTCACCGGCGGCCGTCTTCACCCGCTGCCACTGGGCGATCGGGTCGCTCTCGGCGGAGGCCATGAAGGTGTAGTAGAGCGAGGCGCCGCCGCCATCGAGGTGGGAGACGTGGCACTGCACCCAGCCCCGACCCATCGTCTCGACGATGGCCGATTGCACGCTCTCGTAGAGGTGCTCGAGGTTGTCCCACGTCGTCGCGGTCTCGACGGTCTCGACGAGCACACCGCGGTCCATGAGGTGGTCGCGTTGGTACGGACCGCGGAACCGGCCCGCCATCCAGTGCTCGGCGATCGAGTCGGTCAGCTTCACGGCGCCGTGGCGCTTGAGGACCGATGCGAGCTTCTTGCGGCGGAACCTCAGCGAGGCCCTGTCGCCGTCCTCGATCTGGAACACCGCGAGGGCCGGCTCGCGCCAGCCACGGGCGCGCACCAGACCCATCCCTGCCATGCCGGGCAGGCCGGCCTGTGCCATCACCGTCGTCGTCTCGTTGTGGTCCGACAGTCGGGAGACGTCGGGCATGATCCCGTGGCCGAGTTGCTGGGCGAGGTCGCGGAAGGCGGCGAACCCGGTCGCGGTGTCACGCAGCGCCCAGGTCTCCCGGTGCTCGATCTGCGGGCGACGGGCCAGCTGGACAGTCGCCTCGGTGACGACGCCGAGCAATCCCTCGCTGCCGATGACGACATCAAGGAGCTTCGGGCCGGCGGCGCTCTGGTTGGCCGGGGCGCGACCACCGAGGACGAGCTCACCCGTCGGAGTCGCCATCGTCACGGAGACGACGTTCTCCTCGAAACGGCCGTAGCCCGAGGACGCCTGGCCGGCGCTGCGGGTGACGAGGTAGCCACCGATCGTCGCCTGCTGGTAGCTCTGCGGGAAGTGGCCCAGGGTCAGACCGTGCCGCTGGAAGACCGCCTCGGCCGCGGGTCCACGGGCACCGGCCTGCACGACCGCCGTCTGGGAGAGCGAGTCGACGCTCACCACGGCGTCGAGCCGGCGCAGGTCGAGGCTGATCACGGCCGAGAATCGTCCTCGCACGGGGTCGACCCCACCCACGACGCTGGTGCCGCCCCCGAAGGGGACGACCGCCACCTCGTGCTCGACGCAGGCGGCGAGCAGATCGCAGACCTGCTGGGAGGTACCGGGGAAGACGACCGCGTCCGGGGCGCGGGACCCGTCCCCCGTGCGCAGCCGGTACAGGTCGGGGTAGCTCTTGCCCCCGGTGTGCTCGACCCGGTCGAGGCGCGCGGTGGAGAAGTGCTCGTCGCCGACGACGGCGACCAGTTGCGCACGGGCGGCGTCGGAGAGGTGCACCTCGGGCAGGCGCACGTCCTCGAGCGCGACGGGTGGGGTGTCCCGGGCCGCGGGCTCGACCCGGCCGAGGAACTTCAGCAACGGCCAACCACCCGTCGGCAGCGGCTTGACGTGCGCGGGGTCGCCCCACCCGTACCAGATGGAGCGCCGCGGAAGCTCAGTAAGATCAGCCATGGGGCCATTGTGCCCAAGGGGTAGCATCCGATAACCGCCGAGTAACCGTGATTCGTCACTCGCCCGAGGAGCCCATGAGCACCCGCTCGCCGTTCGCCGGCCTCAACCACACCCAGCGGCAGGAAGCCCTCGAGCGGCTTGCCACCGAGCGCTACGACGTCATCATCGTCGGTGGCGGCGTGACCGGCGCGGGGGCCGCGCTGGACGCGGCATCGCGCGGTCTGCGCACCGCTCTCGTAGAGCGCAACGACCTCGCCTCCGGCACGAGCCGCTGGAGCAGCAAGCTGGTCCACGGCGGGCTGCGGTACCTGGCCAGGGCCGACTTCCCCATCGCCTACCGCTCCGCGGTCGAGCGCCACCACCTGATGACTCGCGTCGCGCCGCACCTGGTCCGCCCACTGCGCAACATCGTCCCGGACACCGACCCCGTCGAGTCGATCGCATCCAATGCCGGCATCTTCCTCGCCGACGGCCTGCGCCGGGCAGCCCGTACCCCGAGCTCGCTCCTGCCGACGCCCAGGCGCGTCTCGGCGCGCACCGTCCACGACCTCGTGCCCGCTGCACGCGCAGGTCTGCACGGGATCATGTACTCCGACGGTCAGCTCGAGGACGACGCGCGTCTGGTGACCACACTCGCCCGGACGGCGGCCGCCCACGGCGCCGACGTCGTCACCTACGTCGGCGCCGAGCCGCTCGGCGCCGACCGGGTGCGGTTGCGGGACACCCGGTCCGGCGAGACGATCGAGGCCACCGGTCACGTCCTGCTGGCCACCGGTGTCTGGAGCGGCGAACACGAGCCGTCGATCGAGGTCACCCCCTCGCGTGGCTCCCACCTGGTGCTGCGGGCCGAGCGGCTCGGCTTCCCCACGGCGCAGCTGAGCGCCCCGGTGCCGGGGCACTTCGGACGCTTCATCTTCACCATCCCGATCAGTGGGGATCTGGTCCTGCTCGGCCTGACCGACGAGGAGGCCCCCGGCGTGGACGGAACTGCTCCCACCGTCCCGATCGCCGACGAGCAGTTCCTCCTGAAGGCGATGAGCTCGGTCCTCGCCGAGCCCTTGAGCCGAGCCGACGTCGTGGGCCGCTTCGCCGGCCTGCGTCCGCTGGTCACCATGGCCGATCAGGGCGAAGGCGGTGTCCTTGGGTCCCACGCTCCGCGTGGGCGGTGCGACGGAAGCGGCCCCATGCGCCGCCTGGGCGCCTCGAAGGGGGGCGCCAGCGCCGATGCCTCCCGCGAGCACCTGCTCATCGACGAGCCCGGTCGTCCGATCACGATCACCGGCGGCAAGCTGACCGAGTACCGCACGATGGCGCAGGACGCCATCGACGCCGTCGTCGACCGGATCGGCGGCGGGGCCGGCCGGTTCTCCGCGTGCCGGACCACCTCCCTTCCCCTCCTGGGCGCCGCCCCGGCGCACCTGCTGGCGAAGGTCGACGCGCCGACCCGCCTGGTCCGCCGCTACGGCACCCTCGCGCCGCAGGTGCTGGCGATGGCCGAGGCCGACCCCGCTCTGGCCGGGCCGGTCGCGCCCGGTTGCCCGACGATCGGCGCCGAGCTCGCGTACGCCGTCACCCACGAGGGCGCCCGCACGGTCGAGGACCTCCTCGAGCGCAGGACCCGGGTGAGCTTCGTCGACGCGGACGTCGCCCCCGCCACGGCCGCCGCGGAGCGTGCGCTCATGCTCACCGTCTGAGGGGGCCCCGCGCCGGACCCGACCGGCCCGGTCAGCGCAGCACCCCCGGCCGACCAGCGCAGCAACCACGGGTGAACGGGAGTAGCGTCTCCCGTCGTGGGGCACGACGTGACGAACACGCACCTGCTGAACCGTCTGGTGGCCAACCCGGCCCGGACCGTGATGCTGGGCTTCGCCGTCGTCATCGCGCTCGGCACCCTGGCCCTGTGGACGCCACTGGCCGCCGAGTCGGGCGAGTCCACCGACTTCCTCACCGCCCTGTTCACCGCAACGTCCGCCACGTGCGTCACCGGCCTGGTCACGGTGGACACCGCCACCCACTGGTCCACCTTCGGCGAGGTGACCATTCTCGCGCTGATCCAGATCGGCGGCCTCGGCGTCATGTCGGCCGCGACCCTGCTGGTCATGGTCATCGGCCGCAGGTTGGGCGCCCCGGTCAACGTCCTGACCAGCGCCGAGTCACGCTCCATCTCCCACCGCACCCCGGGCGAGGTCGTCCTCGGCATCGTCTGGTTCACTCTGGCCGTCGAGGTCGCGACCACCGTGGTGCTCTCGGTGCGGCTGCGCGTGGCGTACCACGACGGCTGGGCGGAGGCGCTGTACTCGGGCTTCTTCCACGCGATCTCGGCCTTCAACAACGCTGGCTTCGCGCTCCAGGCCGACAGCGCCGTTCCGTGGGTCGAGGACCCGTGGATGTGCCTGCCGATCATGGCGTCGGTGATGATCGGTGGGCTCGGCTTCCCCGTGTGGTGGGAGGTGCTGCGGCACTGGCGGCAGCAGTTCCGTCGGTGGACGACACACGCACGGATCGTCCTGTGGGGATCGCTCGTGCTGTGGATCGGTGGTGCGGTGACCCTGGCCGCCTTCGAGTGGCGCAACGAGGAGACGCTCGGCCCCTTGGGCACGGGGGGCAAGATTCTCGCGGCGGCCTTCCAGTCGGTGGTCGCGCGCACCGCCGGCTTCAACAGCATCGACATCGGCGCCCTCCACCAGGAGAGCCTGCTGCTGCTCGACACCCTGATGTTCATCGGCGGCGGCAACGCCGGCACCGCGGGTGGCATCAAGGTCTCGACGTTCGCGCTGCTCGGTTTCGTCATCTGGGCCGAGCTGCGTGGCGAGCCCTCCGTGCGCGTGCTGCACCGCCGCCTCTCCGCGGACAACATGCGACAGGCGCTGACGGTCGTCCTGCTGGGCGTCGGTCTCGTCGGTGGTTCGACGGCTGCACTCCTGGTGGCCACCCCCTTCGAGCTCGACACCGTACTCTTCGAAGCGATCTCGGCCTTCGGCACCGTGGGGATGTCGACCGGCATCACCGGCAAGCTCCCACCGGTCGGTGAGCTCGTCATCATCGCCTTGATGTTCCTCGGCCGGCTCGGGCCGATCACCCTCGGCGCCGCGCTGGCGCTGCGCCACCGGCCTCGACGCTTCGAGGTCCCCCAGGAAAGGGTTCTCGTTGGCTAAGTTCGACATCGCCGTCATCGGCCTCGGCCGCTTCGGCGCCGCGCTCGCGCTGCGTCTGGAGGGCCATGGCCGCCGCGTACTCGGTGTCGACATCGACGAGGCGGTTGTCGATGGCCTCGCCGGGGACATCGAGCACCTCGCCATCGCCGAGGCACGGGACGAGGACACGCTGCGCCAGCTCGGCATCACCCGCGACACCATCGTCGTGCTCGGCATGACGAACGTGGCTGCCTCCCTGATGACCGCGACGGCGCTGAACGAGCTCGGGATCCGTGAGGTGTGGGCCAAGGCGGGGTCGCGTCAGCACTACGAGGCCCTGACCCGTCTGGGTGTCACCCGGATCATCCAGCCCGAGCGTGACGCCGGCCTGTCGATGGCCGACGACCTGCTGCAGCGGTGACGTCCGCATCGCCGGGTCTTGACTGGATACTCAGTCAGGAGTGTACTGACTGAGTATTCAGTCAGCGTCGGGAGGCGACCGTGACCAGCGACGACCGTGACGGGATGCAGCGCATCCGCGATGCCGCCATCGAGCTCTTCGGCGAGAAGGGGGTGGCCGGTACCAGCCTGAAGTCCATCGCCACCCATGCCGACGTGTCGCAGGGACTGGTGATCCACCATTTCGGCTCGAAGGCCGGACTTCACCGCGCCTGCGACGAGCACCTCGCCCACCTGGTCCGCTCCAACAAGGAGTCGGTCCTCGCCAGCGGCCCGCAGATGAACCCGCTGGCCGCCCTGCAGCTGATCAAGGAGAGCCGCCCGCTGCTGCGCTATCTCGTGCGCACCCTCAGCGAAGGAGGCGATCACATTGCCGACCTCGTCGACGAGATGGTCGCCGACGCCCAGGACTACATGGCCCAGGGCGAGCAGGCCGGTCTGATCAAGCCGAGCCGCATGCCCCGCGAGCGAGTCATCGTCCTGGTCCTCTGGTCGCTCGGCGCCCTCGTCCTCCACGAGCAGATGCACCGCCTGCTCGGGGTCGACTTCCTCGCCGACAGCTCGGACCCGCAGGACGTGGCGCCCTACTTCCGCCCGGTCATGGAGCTCTACACCCAGGGCCTGCTCACCGAGGGGGCCTACAGCGAGATGGCGACAGCCCTCGACCCACCCACCGACACGACCATGACAGGCGGACTGTCCGCCACCGACGCCACCGAGGAGACATCATGAGTTCCAGCGACGCGGTCATCTCCACGCAGGGGCTGGTCAAGACGTTCGGCACCGTCCGTGCCCTCGACGGCCTCGACCTCGAGGTCGCTCCCGGCGAGGTCCACGGTTTCCTCGGCCCCAACGGCGCCGGAAAGTCAACCACCATGCGCGTCCTCCTGGGCCTGCTTCGTCCCGACGGCGGCACGGTGCGCATGCTCGGTGGCGACCCGTGGCGCGACGCCGTCGGGCTCCACCGACGCCTGGCCTACGTCCCCGGCGACGTCGAGCTCTGGCCGACGATGACCGGTGGCGAGGCGATCGATCTCTTCGCCCGGCTGCGCGGGCACCCCGACACGGCGAAACGCGAGGAGCTGTGCGAGCGCTTCGACCTCGACCCCTCGAAGAAGGCGCGCACGTACTCCAAGGGAAATCGCCAGAAGGTCGCGCTGATCTCCGCCCTCGTCTCCGATGTCGACCTGCTCCTGCTCGACGAGCCGACGGCCGGCCTCGACCCCCTCATGGAGGTCGTCTTCCAGCAGACAATTGCCGAGGCCAAGGCGCAGGGACGCACGGCCCTGCTCTCCAGCCACATCCTCGCCCAGGTGGAGGCCCTCGCCGACCGGATCTCGATCGTGCGCCGCGGCCGCATCGTCGAGTCCGGCAGCCTCGCCGATCTGCGCCACATGACCCGCACGACCTTCGTCGCCGAGACCGACCGCCCGGCCGACGAGCTCGCGACGCTCCCGGGGGTCCACGACCTCACCCTCGAGGACGGGCGCGTGGAGTTCCACGTCGACGGCGACCGGGTCCAGCCGGCCGTCGAGGCACTCTCCGGGCTGGGCGTCCGCTCCCTCGTCGCCCACCCGCCGACGCTCGAGCAGCTGTTGATGCGCCACTACGGCGAGGACGTCACTGCCGGCGAACTCGACACCCACGAGGAGGTCGGGGCGCGATGACGGCCGCGACCGGATCGATCCGCCGGGCGCACCGCGCCTCCTCCCGCACGGCGGCATTCGCCGGCACCAGCACGCTCATCCGCTTCGGACTGCGCCGGGACCGGATCAAGTTGCCCGCGTGGGTGGCGGGCCTGGGGATCTTCGTCCTCTACATCGGCAACGCCCTGCCCCTCCTGGCCCCCACACAGAAGGACTTGGCGGCGTTGGTTCCGGTGTTCACCCAACCCGTCGGCCGGATGTTCACCGGCCCGGCGTTCGGGATGGACGCCCCCACGTACGAGCGGTTCTTCGCCGCAGGTTACGTGCCCTACCTCTTCCTCCTCGCCGCGCTGATGAGCATCTTCCTCATCACCCGCCACACGCGCCTGGAGGAGGAGACCGGTCGTGCCGAGCTGATCCGGGCCAACGTCACCGGCCGTTACTCCCAGCTGACGGCCGCGCTCGCCATCGCCCTCATCACCAACGTGCTGGTCCTTCTCGTGGTGTCGGGGTTGGCGGTCACCAATGGATTCGCCACCACCGGATCCGTCCTCGTCGGCGCCGGCACGGCCCTGTCGGGCCTCGCCTTCGCCGGGGTCACCGCGGTCACCGTGCAGCTGAGCGAGTTCTCCCGCCCCGCCGCAGGGATGGCCTCGGCCGTGCTCGGCGCCTCCTTCGTCGTGCGGGCCGTGGGCGACATGGCCGCCACCGGCGGCAGTGCCGTCTCCTGGCTCTCTCCCCTGGCCTGGCCGGCGCAGACGGCGCCGTACGTGCACGACCGGTGGACCCCCCTTCTCCTCCTGGCGACCCTTGCCGTCGCCGGGACCGCCGTCGGCTACGTCCTGCTGGGCCGGCGTGACTTCGGGGCCAGCATCGTGGCCGTACGCCCGGGACGTCCGCGCGCCCGCCCCGCCCTCGGCACACCCACGGGCCTCGCTCGCCGGCTCCAGCGCGGAGGATTCCTCGGGTGGGGCGTCGGCATCCTGCTGCTCGGCGTCACCGACGGCGCCTTCACCCAGGCGATGCTCGACGCGGGGGACGACATGCCGCCGGCGTTCGCGGAGATGTTCAGCACCGACGCCCTCCTGGACGGCTACGCGTCGTTCCTCGGCGCCTTCGTCACCGTGCTCGTCGCTGCCTATGCGGTCTTCGCGATGCGGAACCTGTGCGTGGAGGAGGACAGCGGTCGTACCGACACCGTGCTGGCCGCATCCGTCGGACGCGCCAGCTGGCTCGGCTCCCACCTGGCCGTCGTGGCGAGCGGGGTCGTCGGCATCAGCACGGTGACCGGGGCGTGCACCGGCCTGGCGGCGGCCGCGGTCACCGGCGAAGCGGGCGTCATCGGGACGGTCACAGCGGCGCACATCGCACTGATCCCGGCCGCCCTGGTCTTGACCGGCCTCGCGGCCGCCCTCTACGGCTGGGCACCACGCCTGCTGGCCCCGCTGTGCTGGGTCCTCGTCGTGTGGATGGGCGTCGTCCAATTCCTGGGCGAGCTGCTGCAGCTGCCGGACGCGCTGATCGCGCTCTCACCGCTGCACCAGCTCGCCCGGCCTCCGGTGGAGGACTTCACCATCGGCCCCTTCCTTGCCGTCCTCGGTGTCGCTGCCCTGCTCGCGTCCATGGGCCTGGTCGGGTTCCGCAAGCGTCAGGTCAACGTGACGTGACGCCGCGCGATCCCCGACGGCCGACACCCAGCGCCAGCGACAGCAGGGCAGCGACGACGATGCCGATCAGCGGCGGGATGCCGACGGCGGTTGCGTCAGAGACCCAGGCGAGCAGGCTGGCCACCAGGTAGACCGCCATGTTGCGGCCGTCGACCGCCGGGAGGCGGGCACCCTCGGGCATCCCCGAGCGCCACCGGGCCAGGTAGTCGCCGACGATCACCCCGCCCAGGGGCGGGATGAAGATGCCGAGCAGGACGAGGTACTCGACAAGGTGCTCGTGGAACCCGAGGAGGGCGAGCACCGTGCCGATGATGGACCCTGCGATGATGAACGGCGCCCTGCGAGGCACCCGGAACAGCTCGGAGCCGGCCACGCCGAACGCATAGGCGGTGTCTGCGGGCCTGTCGGTGGCGCTCACCGCCTGGCGAATGCGGACCGGCCTCGATCCGCAGTCGGCCTTCGAGCGGTCACCACACGTCCCGTGATGCCGGGGTCAAGGCCCCCGAGCAGACCGGCATCAATGGGTCCTGCAGGATGGGCGAGTGCCTGCGAACCCCGCAACGATCCGCCCCCGCCAACCGGCCGACATCCCGCACCTGGCCACGGCACTGCTGGAGCAGCAGCCCACGTCCGGCTACCCGCACCGCGACCCGCTGCCGTACCCGGCCGAGCAGTTCATCCTGCGGCCGAGTGTCGCTGCTGCATGGGTGGTCGAGGCCGACGGCCGACCCGTCGGGCACGTCGCCATCTCCACCCCGTCCGACCCGCGGACGCTCACCGGAGGCGACGCCGACGTCGTGCGTGCCTGGATGGCGGCGCACGACCGCCCCTACGACGAGCTCGGGGAGGTCGCGATCTTCTTCACCGCGCTGTCCGCGCGCGGATCGGGCGCAGGCGGGGCTCTCCTGGCCACCGCTGTCGCCGCACTGCGGGAGCGCGGCCTCGCCCCGTGCCTCGACGTCGTCCCCACGTGTACCGGTGCGATGCGGCTCTACCGGCGCACCGGCTGGCAGGAAGCGGGGCGGGTGCGGCCGGGCTGGTTGTCCCAGGACGCACCGGACGTCATCGCGATGGTGCTGCCGCGTGACTACGGTGAGACCCCATGAGCCGTCGCGTCCTCGTCACCGGTGCCTCGCGCGGGATCGGCCGTGCGGTGGCGCGGGCCTTCGCCGAGCAGGGCGACCACGTCGCCGTCCACGTGCGCACGGCTCGGGACGAAGGGAGCGAGACGCTGGCTTCCCTCCCGGGCGCCGGGCATGCCCTCGTCGCGGCCGATCTCGGTGATGCGGAGGACGCCCGTGGCCTGCCTGCTGCCGCCGAGAGGGCCCTCGGGGGCCCGGTGACAGTGCTGGTCAACAATGCCGGGATCGCGACGACGCCGACCCTGAGACACCCTCCGGCCACGACGGAGTCCATCGTCTGGCAGCACAGCTGGGAGGAGTACCTGCGGATCAACACGCTCGGCACCGCGCTGGTCACCCATGCGATGACCGCGCGCCTGATCGCGCTCGGGCTCTCGGGCCGGGTCATCACGATCGGCACCCGCGGGGTGCACCGCGGTGAACCGGACTTCCCCGCCTACGCAGCCTCCAAGGCGGCGCTGCACTCGATGGACGCCTCGCTCGCCGTCGCCCTGGCCCCGCACCACATCGCGGTCGCGACCGTCGCGCCGGGGTTCATCGACACCGAGAGAGTCGCCGACCGGCTCGACTCACCGGACGGCGACTCGATCAGGGGGGACTCCCCCTTCGACCGGGTCGGCCGACCGGAGGAGGTGGCCTCCGCCGTGCTCTGGCTCGCCTCGCCCGATGCGCAGTGGGCCTCCGGCGCCACCCTCGACCTCAACGGGGCCTCGCACCTGCGGCCCTGAGGCTCACTCGTCGGCGATCCCCTCGCTGGTGCGAAAGTCCGCCTCGTCGGCACTGACCAACCCGAGGCGGGAGATCGGCCGGTCGCTGGTCACCTCGGCGGTCCACGCGAGCGCGGTCGCCCAGCGGTTGGCGGAACGCGGCAGGGACGCCAGGTGGTAGCCGCGGGCGGCGATCTTGGCCGGCCACCCGGACAGCTTGATGCCCAAGGGGTTCGCCACGGCGTACTTCGGCCCGAGGTCGACGACCAGGCCGAGGTTGCGGTGCTTGTAGCGCCTGCTGCTGCCGACGCCGAGGCTCGCCGCGACGTTGCGGGCGACGGCCTTGCCCTGACGCACCGCGTGCTGTGCGGTCGGCGGGGTGATCGCGTCCTTGTCCTTGCTCGCCAGGTCCGGCACGGCCGCGGCATCGCCTGCCGCGAAGACATGCGGGTGGCCCGGGACGGACAGGTCCGCGTTGACGGCGAGGCGGCCCTTCTTCAGCGGCAGGTCGAGCGCCTCGAGCATCGGTGCTCCCGTCACGCCGGTGACCCAGGCGACCGTCCTGGTGCCGATGACGTCGCCGTCGGTCAGGGTTGCTTCCTCCGCCGTGAGCTCCTCCAGGCTCGTGCCGAGCCGGACGTCGATGCCACGGCCGCGCAGTGACTGCAGCGCGCGGTCGCCGAGCGTGTCACCGACCTCGGGCATGACACGGTCGGCGAGGTCGATGAGCACGAATCGGGCCTGGTTCATCGCCTGGCCACGCTGCTTCGCGTGGTCCTCCGCGAGCGCGTGCAGCTGGGCGACGAGCTCGGTACCCGCGTACGAGGCGCCCACGACGACGACCGTGCGGCGAGCCTGCTGAACCTGCGGATCGGCCTCGTGCTCGGCGAGCTCGAGCTGGTGGAGGAACTGCTCGCGCAGGTACAGCGCCTCGGCGACGGTCTTCAGACCCCGGGCGTGCTCGGCGACCCCGGGCACGCCGAAGAGCTTGGTCACCGACCCCGGCGTGAGGACCAGCCGGTCCCAGTGCATCTCCTCGTCCTCGGGCGCACAGCCACTCACGTGCAGTGTCCGTGCCGCCAGGTCGACACCGTCGACGCTGCCCGGTCGCAGTGACACGTCCGGCAGCTCGTTGGCCAGCGGCACCGCCACGTAGCGCGGGTCGATGAGGCCACCGGCCACATCGGGCAGCAGCGGGGTGTAGAGCATGTAGTCGTGCATCGAGACGAGCACCACCTCGGCGGAGTGCTCCGCCCGGCGCAGTCGCCGCGACACCCCTCGAGCAGCCTCGAATCCGGCGAACCCACTGCCGACGACGACCACGCGTTCGCGGCGGTTGCTGCTCGATACGGTCACGGGGACTCCCTTCGTCCTTGGTGCGTCCTTCACGCCCTACCCACCCTTGCCGGCCCCAATCCCCCACAATGGCGCGGTGACCACGACCGCTGCACAGGATACCCGCCGACTGCTCGCCTGGCTCGGCGCCGGGCTGCTCGCCGGCGGCATGCCCGTCCACGAGGTCGAGGAGGACGTACGGGAGGCCGCGGAGACGCTCGGGCACGTCGGCATCGAGGTCGCGGCCTCCCCCACCGGACTCTGGATCGCGCTGACGAGCGGGGACGCGGCCACGTTCGAGGGCGTCGACGGCGGGGTCCGGCTGGATCAGCTCGCCGAGGTGACGGCAGTGCACGCAGCCCTGACCGCAGGAACCCTCCCACCTGCCGACGCCCTGGGCAGGCTGGCGGTCCTGCGTCAGCGTCCGCACCGCTACCCCGCCTACGGACTACCGCTGGGCATCTTCCTCATCGGCACCGGGGTCGCCCTCGTGCTGGCGCCGGCGTGGACGTCGGTGCTCTTCGCTGCCGTGCTCAGCCAGGTCATCGCCGCACTGATGATGCTCAGCGGCCGCACCCTCCTCGTCAGCACCCTGATGCCCTTCCTCGCGGCCTTCGCCTCGGCGATGGCGGCCTTCGGTGCGGCCGAGATCGGACTCATCGATGCGCCGTTGTGGACCCTCGTACCCCCGATCGCCGTGCTGCTGCCGGGCGCCCTCATCGTCACCGGCCTGACGGAGCTGTCCGCGGGTGCGATGGTGGCCGGCACGTCCCGGCTGACCTATGGCGCGACCCAGCTGCTGCTGGCCACCCTCGGAGTGGGGGCGGCCGTCGCCGTACTCGGTGTCCCACTGTCGCGGATCAACGGTGAGCGCCCGGACCAGCTGGGCCTGTGGGCGCCCCTGCTGGGTCTGCTGTTCATCGCCGTGGGGATCTCGCTGCTGGAGTCCGTCCCGCCGTCCCTCGTCCCCGCCCTGCTCCTGACGATCGTCGCGACCGTCATCGCGCAGGAGCTCGGCCGAGCGACGGACCAGGGTCCGTGGCTCGGTGCCTTCCTCGGCGCCTGTGCCGCGAGCCTCGTCGCGACGCTGGTGGAGTTCGTCAGGCCCCAGGTGCCTCGTGTCGTCGCCTTCCTGCCGAGCTTCTGGCTACTCGTACCCGGGTCGCTGGGGCTGGTCTCCGTGGCACAGATCGAGTCCTCCCCGGCTGCCGGCGTCGTCGCCGCAGCCGAGGTCCTGGCCATCGTGGCGGCGATCGCACTCGGGGTCCTCGTGGGCGCTGCCCTCGCCCACCCGTTGCGCGACATCGCGCGGCGGCTCAGCCCTGCCCGCCGGCGTGTCGTACTGCAGTTCGCCCAACGGGCTGCGCGGCGCCCCCGGAAGCCGGGGCCTCCGGGTGGATCAACGCCGTGAACTGCAGTACCGGTGAACGCGACGTGCCCGGCCCGGAGCCGATGGGTTACTGATCGCCGACCCGGCGTCGTTGTGGGCGCCCGGCCCACGAAATACGGGGGGCCAGGCGCGCACAACGACGTCAGGTGTCTTTCGGGGAGACTGTGCGGGTGCCACCCTTCGACCTCGCCGCCATCGGTCGGGGACTCCCTTTCGTCGAGAGCCTCGACGACCTGCGCGCCGCCGTCACCGGCCGGGGCGTCGCGGTGGTACAGGCTCCGCCCGGCAGCGGCAAGACGACCTTGGCCCCACCGCTCGTCGCGGACTGCGTCCCCGGTCGCGTCGTCGTCACCGGTCCCCGCCGCGTCGCCGTGCGTGCGGCCGCTCAGCGACTGGCCCACCTGACGGGCACCGCGGTCGGTGGACTCGTCGGCTACACGGTGCGCGGTGACCGGCAGCTGCGCGCGGGGGCACGGATCGAGTTCGTCACTCCCGGCGTCCTCGTGCGTCGGCTGCTCGCGGACTCGGAGCTGTCCGGGACCGCCGCTGTGGTCCTCGACGAGATCCACGAGCGGGCCCTCGACAGCGACCTGCTGCTCGGGATGCTCGCCGAGGTCCGACAGCTGCGCGAGCTCCCGCTCGTCGCGATGTCGGCGACGCTCGATGCCCCGACCGTCGCGGAGGTCCTGGCCGACGACGACGGTCCTGCGCCGCTCGTCGGTAGCCCCGGGGCGCTGCACCCCCTGGAGGTGCGCTGGGCTCCTTCACCCACTCCGCGTACGGATGCTCGTGGCGTGACACGGGAGTTCCTCCACCACGTCGCCACGACGACTGCCCACCACCACGGGGCCGGCGACACCCTCACTTTTGTCCCCGGTGCCCGCGAGGTCGACCGGGTCGTCGAGGAGCTGCAGGCTCTCGTGCCGAAGGCGGAGGTACTGCCTCTGCACGGGCGTCTCGGCCCGCGCGAGCAGGACCGGGCGACCGGTGCGCGAGAAAGGGACTCGCCACGGATCATCGTCTCCACCGACCTCGCGGAGTCCTCGTTGACGGTCCCCGGGGTGCGGCTGGTCGTCGACGCGGGACTGACCCGCGAGCCGCGCCGCGACGCCGCTCGGGACATGTCCGGGCTGGTGACCGTGCAGGCGTCGCGGGCCTCGATGACCCAGCGGGCCGGCCGCGCAGCCCGCCTCGGTCCGGGGACGGCCGTCCGGCTCATCGAGGAGTCCGCGTGGGTCCGGGCCCCGGAGCACGTCACCCCGCAGATCACGACCGCGGACCTCACCGAGGCGGCGCTGGTGCTCGCGGCGTGGGGCTCACCACGTGGTGACGGGATGCCGCTGCTGACACCGCCCCCTGCCGCTGCCATCACCGCAGCCGAGGGCACCCTCAGCGGGCTCGGTCTCGTCGACGACGCGGGCCGGATCACCGACGACGGCCACGCTGCGAGCCGGGTGCCCGCGGACCCCCGGCTCGCCCGGGCCCTGCTCGTCGGCGCGCAGCTCGTCGGCACCGCGCTCGCCGCCGAGGTCGTCGCCGCCCTGTCCGACGACCTCCGCAGCGACGACGGGGACCTCACCCGGCTCGTGGCGGACCTACGCTCCGGTCGGGGCCGGGAGGCCTCGCGCTGGCGGCGCGAGGTGGACCGGCTCACCCGCCTCGCTCCAGCCGTCGCGGATGGATCCCGCTCGGGCGCAGTGGGACTCGTGGCAGCACTTGCCCACCCCAGCCGCATCGCCCGACGCGTCGGCGACGGGCCGACCTACCTCCTCGCCTCGGGGACGCGGGCCGCCTTGCCGACGGGTGGCTCCCTTCGCCACCACGAGTGGATCGTCGTCGCCGACGTCGCTCGCACCGACAGCAGGGTCGCCGCGGGGACCGGTGCCGTCATCCGGCTGGCTGCCGGGATCACCCGGGAGGAGGCGGAGACCGCCGGGGCCGGGCTGCGTGTGCGGCAGGTCCGAGCCGACCTCGGCGAAGGGAGGGTGACCGCCCGCGAGGTCGACGCCATCGGCGCCATCGAGCTGAGTTCCACCCCGATGCGGGTGGATGCCGAAACCGGCGCCGACGCCGTCGCCCGCGCCCTCGCCGATCACGGGCTCGATGTGCTGGTCTGGTCGCCCGCTGCGGACGCGCTGCGACGCCGCCTCGCCGCGTTGCACCACCACCTCGGCGATCCGTGGCCGGACGTGTCCGACTCCGCCCTCGCCGCGCGGCTCGACGAGTGGCTGGGCCCCGAGCTGCAACGGATCGCCACGGGGACACCGGTGGCCAAGATCGACCTGACCGACCCCCTTCGCCGGTTGTTGCCGTGGCCGGCGGCGACGCGACTGGACGAGCTGGCCCCCGAGCGGCTCGCGGTCCCCAGCGGGTCACGGGCAGCGATCACCTGGCCCGCGCACGACGACCCTTCTGCTGCGCCGGTGGTGGCGGTGAAGCTGCAGGAGTGTTTCGGGCTGACGGAGTCGCCGCGGCTCATCGACGGGCGAGTGCCGGTGCTCTTCCACCTGCTCTCCCCCGCACGCCGCCCGCTGGCAGTCACGGATGACCTCGCGTCCTTCTGGTCCGGGCCGTACGCGCAGGTGCGCGGTGAGATGCGTGGGCGCTACCCGAAGCACCCGTGGCCGCAGGACCCGTGGACCGCGCCGGCGACCGCGCGGACCAAGCGCCGGATGTAACTGACGGGTATGACGACACACTGCTAAGTCGTACCGCCGCACTTGTGCACTACCTCGCGGTTCTATGCTGTGCCGCAGACCGACCGTGTCGTCGCACCCGCGCGTAGGTGACTCAGCGACGGTCAGTGATGCGCAGGTAGTAGCCGTCGGGATCGAGGGTGGATACTTCCACGCGCCCGCCGCCCGCGCGAGCAGAGCACCCGGCCATCACGGGGTGGCACGATGAACTCATGTCCCTGCTCCTGGACGAGTGGCCGGAGCCGCCCGAGCCGCCAACCCTCAAGCGCCGGCGGCCGGTGTGGCTCTGGCTCGCCGCCGTCATCGTCGGGATGGCGAGCTGGCTGGCTGTGCTGCCGCCAGACGAGTTCACGGCCTACGCACTGCTGGGCATCGCACTGGTGCTCGCCCTCGTCGCTGTGGCGCTTCTGGCCCGGACCCGGACACCCGGCTGGCTGCTGGCGATCGCACTTCTGCCCGGGCTGATCCTGTGCTCGTCGGCGGCGACCTACCTGACCGCGGCCATGCAGCTCGAGGACGCCGAGGGCATCCCACCACTGAATGGGTTCGTCCTCTACTTCGGCGGTATCTGGGCACTGATCGCGATCGTCGTCTGCTCGGTCCTGACCGCAGCTCGAGCACTGGTGCGCTGGGGACGACGAGGCCGCACGGCCGAGCTCAGACCAGGAGCCGGCCCAGGACCATCCGGTAGCCGAGTGCCGTGAGGCGAGCGGCAGGACGCTCCAGCCACGACAGGGGTGAAGGGAGCCAGGGCAGCTCAACGTGCTGGTGCCACGTGATCCGGGTCCCACGGCCCGCGACGGGCACGAAGGTCACCTCGATCCGTCCACCGATGACGGAGCCGGCCTTGGCCACGACGGCTCGTCCCGAGCCCGTGGTGGGCGGCTCCCAGAGCACGACTCGCATCGGGTCGTCGAAGCCGACCGGGCCGACGGCGGTGCGCCCGCAGAAGTGCGCGTCGAGCGCGAGCCGCGTCGCGGGCGGCTGGAGGGTCACGGTGGTCAGCGGGATGACCTCGGTGTGCCGGTCCAGGTCCCATACCCGCTCCCACGCCTGCCCGGGCGTGAGCGGCGTATCGACTCGGACGACGAAGTCAGCCGACGCCGCTCCCCCTTCGCCCCGTGACCTCACTCCGACCCGTCGAGCAGACCACGCACGTAGGCCGCCTGCCCGATGTGCTGGGTGTCGTCGTTGACGACGCTGACCAAGCGCACCCCGAGAGTGACCGGCGGGTCCCACGCGTCGTCGACGACACGGTCGAGGTCGGCCTCCGTCAAGCCGCCGATCCAGGCGACGGATTGCCGGTGGGTCGCCTCGACGTAGCGGGCCAGCAGGTGGGCGGGGGCGCGCACCTTCGCCACCTGGGCGGGCGTGTGCCCGAAGCCGGTGTCGTCCTCGTCGAGGTCGAGGTCGAAGTGCTCGATGAATCCCCGCGCTGCCCAGACCTGCTGCAGTCCGGCAGCGTCGGCGACGTGGTCGTCCTGCACGCGGTAGGCGTGCCAGACGAGCCACGCGATCGAGTTGGTGTCCGGGGCGATGCGGTGCGCCAACTGGTCCTCGGTCAAACCGTCGACCACGGCGAGCGCGCCGTCACGCACCCGGTCGAAGGCGTCGATGAGCAACTCTGCAGGTGTCATGTGTCCAGACGCTACGCCGGTGCCGCTCACGACGAAATGCTGCTGGCTCCCGTTCGCATGGCCGGCACCACCTCGTGTGGGCAGAGACGCTCAGGTGGCGCAGCCGTCGGGGCCGCACGCCTGGGCATCGGTGGAGCTGTCGACGACCTGGATCGCCGGGGCCTGCTCCGCCCACGCCTTGTCGATGACCTCACGGAAGACCTCCGGCGGCTGCGCCCCGGAGACGGCGTACTTCATGTCCACGACGACGAAGGGCACCCCGGTGACCCCGATCTGCCGGGCCATGTCGATGTCGGATGCGACGGCGGCCTTGTACCGGCCATCTGCGAGGGACGCGCGGATCTCCCCTTCGTCCACACCTGCCGCCGCACCGATGCGCACGAGGGTGTCGACGTCGCCGATGTCCGCCCCGTGCTCGAAGTGGGCGGACAGCAGCGCCTCCTTCACCTCGTCGCCGAGGCCGCGGTCCTTGGCCAGGTGCAGCAGCTCGTGGCCGCGGGCGGAGTTGGCCACGACGAGCGAGTCGAAGTCGTAGGCCAGACCCTCACCGACGGCCTGCTCGGCAACGTGGCGTGACATCTCCTCCAGCTGCTCGACCGGAAACCCCTTGCGGGAGGCGAGGTACTCGGCCGAGGTCCCGTCGTAGTGCTCCGGCAGGGTCGGGTCGAGCTGGTAGCTGTGCCAGGTGACGCCCACTTCGCCCCGGTGCGGGAAGTCGGCCAGGGCCGTCTCGAGGCGGCGCTTGCCGATGTAGCACCACGGGCAGGCGATGTCGGACCAGATGTCGATCTGCATGTCCAGGGCAACAGCGCACGCCCGCCGGATCATCCCTGGTGGATGGTCAGGGTCTCCTGCGCGCGCAACCACGGGATGATCGCGATTGCCGAGATCACCCCGCTCAGCGCGAAGGCCCAGCCCCAGCCGGCGTGGTCGGCAACGAGTCCGACGATGATCGGGCCGCCGATCCCGCCTGCGTCCTGGCACATCTGGAAGCCGGCGAGGACCTTGCCGCCGGAGCGGTCGTTGCCCACGACGTCGGCGACGCTCGCCTGCTGCGCGGGGTTGAGCAGGCCCGCGCCGGCGCCGACGACGGTCGAGAGGATGAGGATGAGGACGAGCCCACCGGACAGGCCCATCACGCCCATCCCGGCGCCGCTGAGACCGAGGCCGATCATCACGGGCAACCGTCGCCCCACGCTGTCGGCGAGCCGCCCGGAGACCTGCAGGGTCAGCGCGGTCGCGCCCGCTCCGACGGCGAGCGCGACCCCGGCCGCCCAGGTCTCGCCCACGATCGCGACGGCGAAGAGCGGCAGGACGGCCACGCGGACACCGAAGTTCGTCCAGCCGTTGGCGAAGGCGGAGACCATCGCGGCGCGGTAGGCGCTGTTGTGCCGCGCCTCGCGCACGGACATCGGCGGCAGCTCGGCCTTCGTGGGGTCCGGCCGCAGGTGTGCGCCACGCAGCATGACACCGACGAAGGCCGCCGCGATGAGCAGGGCGATCCCATAGACGACGAAGGGCACGCGCATGCCGAACTCGCCGAGGAGGCCACCGATGACGGGGCCGATGACGCCGCCGATGAGGAAGGCGCTGCCGTACAGCGAGGAGACCTTCCCGCGGATCACCGGTGGGGCCATCCGCACCAGCAGGGCCATCGCCGAGACGGTGAACATCGTCGAGCCGATGCCGCCGAGGGAGCGGAAGATCAGCAGCTGCCAGTAGGTCTGGGCGAAGGCCGAGGCACCGGTCGATACGGCGACGATGATCAACCCGGTGAGGTAGACGGGGCGCTCCCCGAGCCTGGTGACCAGCGCCCCGCCCGCAGGCGCGAAGAGCAGCCGGAAGAAGGCGAAGGCCGAGACGATCACGGTCGCGGCCGCGACCGTGACGTCGAAGCTCTTGGCGAACTGCGGCAGGACCGGCGAGATCAGCCCGAAGCCGACCGCGATGACGAACGCCGCGGCCACCAGGACGAGGATCTCCCGGGGGACGGGGGGCCGCTCCTGCACTGTCGCGGCCCGAGTAGTCACCCTCCGTACTCTGCCATCCGGCGGAGGGGGCGGCGAACCACCGCCCCCTCCGAACGAGCAGGACCCACCCCGGACCGGACGCGCGAGCGCGGCCTCATCGGGGACGCAGCATCGCTCCCCGACGCCGAGGTTGCTGAGTGCCTACTTCTTCGGCTGGTCCTCGTGCGGCATCACCATGACGGGGCAGCGCGCGTGGGTGACGACATGCTGGCTCACGGACCCCAGCAACATCCCCATGAAACCTCCGCGACCACGGCTGCCGACGACCACCAGCTGCGCATCTTCGGAGGCTTCGACGAGCACCTTCGCCGCGTGCCCGCGCACGCTGCGCTCTTCGATCTGCGCATCCTTGCCCAGCGCGTCACCGATGGCATCGGCCATCATCGTGCGGGCCTCCCGCTCCACGGACTCGGACGTCTCCCAGTTGGTCATCGCCATGTACCCGTAGACGGGCTCCAGGTCCCACGCGACCAGGCCCACCAAGGGTGCGTCAACCAGTCGTGCGTGCTCTGCCGCCCATTTCAGCGCTCGGACGGAGTCCGCAGATCCATCGATGCCGACGATGATCGGTTTGCTTGCCATGTCGCCCCTCCTGTCGTGGTGCACTCAGGTGTGCGCCTCCGTATCGTCGAGCGAACTCTGCCGACCACACAGGAGTGGGTCGCCCAAGCCGCCCTACCAGTATTACTACCATTAGTAGTAGTTGGGGCGCCAGATGGTGGCGCCTACTTCTTGACCTTCTCGTGCTGCAGGACGGTGACCGGGCACCGGGCGTGGGTGACGAGGTGCTGACTGACCGAGCCCAGCAGCATGCCCTTGAACCCGCCGAAGCCGCGGCTGCCCACGACGATCAGCTGTGCCTCGTCGGAGTCGCGCACGAGCACCTCCGAGGCGTTGCCCTTCTCGACGCGCACGTCGACCTGTGCACCGTCGCCGAGCGCCTCGCCCACGATCTTGTCGGCCACCTCGCGGTGCTTCTGCTCGACGGCGGTGGAGTCCCACGTGCCGGAGAAGGTGTCGCCGTAGAGCGTCGAGACATCCCAGGTGATCACCGCCTGGAGCGGCGCCCCGACGTGCTGGGCGTAGTCCGCCGCCCACTTCAGGGCTCGTCCGGAATCCTTGGACCCGTCGACTCCGACAATGACTGGCTTGACGTCCATGTGGCTCACTCCCGTAGGGGTTTCCGACTTCACGACAAAGTCTGCGTCGGTCGACGCATTGTCAGCCTAGAGCCGCACGAGGCACGAACGGGGGGATAAGCCATGCCGGATCGCTGGCCGGGCCGGCAGCACCAGCCTGCGCGGCGTCGGGAGCGGCCGGCTCACGCGCCGGGTTGCGCCACCCGTCCGATCGGCCGGCGCACGACCATCTGGCCGACACCCCACGTCAGGAGGTAGGACAGGACGAGCCCGGCGGTCATGGCGACGGCGAAGCTGAGCAGGAAAGGGTTTCCGAGAGGGTCCCCGAGTCGATACAGCACGACCTGGACGAGTCCGTCCGGGTTGGTCAGCACGTCCCAGGAGTTGAACCGCGGGAAGCGGCCCAGGTAGATCCCGAGCGAGGACAGCGCCAGCGAGCCGAAGACCAGCACCCAACCGGCGACGGACCCGAGGCGTGAACCCACCACGTCGTGCACCAGCAGCAGCGAAGCCATCCCGAGCAGCAACCCGGTCCCGGCGAAGGCGCCGATGAGCAGCACGTCGAACCACAGCGGCGCACCCGGGATCGCCCCCAGGTGGATGAAGTCGGTCAGCAGGTACGGCGCATTGGGCAGGAAGAGCAGCCACACCACGCCGGGGATCGCCAGGAGCCACCCCGGCGCCCGCACCCGGTTCAGTCCCACGAGGACGAGCGCAACCACGTAGGGCACCCAGGCGAGGAAGAGGTTCCAGTGGAGGAAGGCGAACGCGGGCGCCCCCGTCATGTCGGCGCGCACGTCCTGCAGGCCCGAGGCCAGCAGGGAGCCGGCCACGAGCAGCGCCGTGAGGCCGGCGAGCCACCAGAGCGTGCGCGGGGTAGAGGTCATCCATGAAAATCTAGTCGGTCCGGCTGGGAGAGCACACAGCAGTCGCTGGACGGTCACTGGACGGATCACCTGCTCTACCGGGCCTCAACCGGATCGCCGGGGCCCGCGCCTGACAGGATCGTCTGTCATGGACCTGGCCGAAGCCGTTGACGAGCTCTACGCATCGCCGCTGGCCGACTTCGTCGCCGCACGCACCCGACTCGTGGCGCAGGCAAAGGCTGAGGCCCCTGACCTCGTCGGCGAGCTGAAGTCGCTGCGCAAGCCGACTGTCGTCGCGTGGCTGCTCAACCGGGTCGCCCGCTGCGAGCCGGCGGTGGTCGCCGCTCTGATCGACCTCGGCGAGCGGATGCGCACTGCCCAGGCGAAGGGGGACGGAGCAGCCCTGTCCGCGGCGAGACCGGAGCGCCACGAGGCGATCGAGGCCCTCGTCGCAGCGGCGCGCCGGTCCGCGGAGGCGACCGGTACGTCCTTCGGCGCGAGTGCGTCCGACGGGGTCGCCTCGACCGCGGTGGCAGCACTCGCGGACCCGGGCAGCGGGGAGGCACTCGCGTCCGGCCGGCTGCTGCGGCCGCTGGCCTATGCCGGGTTCGGCGAGGTCGAGCTCGACGACGCGGTGGCGGTGCTGCGGCTCGTCCCACCGATGTCACAGGACGAGGAGGCCGACGGGGCTGGTGGGCTCGTCGCAGACGACGCCCGGGTCACCGAGATCGAGGCAGAGCGGGCCCGGGAGCGTGAGCTGACCGCTGCCAGGGAGTCCTTGCATGAACACGAGCGGGCACTCGGCGCGGCGCGGCTGACCCACTCCGAGGCGGCCACGGCGCTCGAGGCGGCCGCTGCGGACGTCGATCGGCTCGAGGAGGAGGTCGCCCGGGCCACCGAGCACGTCGCCGGCCTGGAGACACGCCCGAGCGGTTGACATGCATGAAATCGCCCTGGGCGCAAGAGATAGTTGTTCACATGAGCAACACGCGCACCATGCCGCCTTCCTCGGGGCCCGCTGCCCTGCCGTCCGTGTCCCGGACGCGCAACATCCCGAGCGAGGACCTCGAGGCGATGCTCGCGACCGACGACGACGTGGTCGACACCGCACTCATCCCCACCCTCGCCTTCCGTGACGCCGTCGAGGAGGCCGCCACGTCCGGCACGTCACCGATCGCCTCCACGAGCCAGGCCACCGAGACCGCGGTCGTACCGGCGCAGGACGCCGAGACCGCCGTCGTCCCCGCAGTCGACACCTCGACGCCGGAGTCCGCGAACACGCCCGAGCGCGACCTCGAGCGGATCGTCCCCCCGGTCGGTCACAGCCTGCGCAGCCGCCACGCGACCCCCGAGTCCAGGGCGGCCGTCCGCCGCAACCTCATCGCCGTCTGCTGCGTCGTCGTCTCCGTGGTGGTCATCGGCGTCGCCGCGGGTCTCGTCGGGGGCTGGATCGCCCTCGCGGTCTATGCGCTGCTCGTCGTCTTCGCGGCCTACGCGCTGCGCCGCGCCAACGCGCGCTACGCACCACGCCACAGTCGTTACACCGCACGTCACGCCTGAGCCCCGGCAGGGCGCGAAGGGGGTTCCCACCAGCTGGTGGGAACCCCCTTCGTCATGTCAGCTGCTGAGCAGGGCGGAGAGAGTGCCGCCGAGCTCGGTGGCGCGGTCGGTGGCGTCCTCGTCGACGTCGCCGAGTACCTCGAGGACGTCCGCCGCCTGCTTCCACTCCAGGGCCGAGACGATCGAGTTCACCGCGCGGACGGCGCCGGTGACGTCGTAGCGGCCGTGGACCCACAGGCCGAATGGCCGCTTGGCGGTCGGGCCGGTCTGCCCCTCGCCCGCGCCTCCCGAGTCGTCGAGCGCGCCGCCGACCTGCAGGAACGTCGAGTCGAAGAAGTGCTTGAGCGCTCCGGACATGTAGCCGAAGTTCGCCGGCGTACCGAGCAGGTAGCCGTCGGCAGCGAGGACGTCGTCGGCGGTCGCCTCCAGCGCAGGGATCACCTCCACCTCCACCCCCTCGATGTCGGGGTGTCGCGCGCCCTCGAGCGCCGCGTCGAGCAGCGCCTGGGTCGAGCGGGTCGGGCTGTGGTGGACGACGAGTAGACGTGCCATGTCCCCATCGTGCCCGTCCCGGGGCGCTTGGGTCGAGAGCGGACGAAGGGAGGGGGTGGCCCTTGGCGCGTCGTCCGCACGACCGGGTGCACACCCAGCCCGGATGCACAGTGCGGACGCCGGCCTGAGTCAGGCCACACCCCTCCTTCGTTCGCTCACACTCCGAGGAAGCGGCTCGCCACGACGATGACGATCGGCACGCAGGCCACGAGCACGACGAGGGTGTCCGCGATTCGCCAGGGAGCGCGAGTGGCCCACGTCCGGCGCCCCGCCGAGGCGAAGCCCCGCGCGTCCATCGCCACCGCCAGGGTCGCTGCGGAGCCGAGCGAGCGCAGCAGCATCCCCAACGTGGAGGACCACAGGTGCGCGACGACGCTGCGCGGGTGGCGCCAGCTGATGCCCTGACCGCGCAACCGGCGCGCCCAGCCGACCTCGGTCCACGCGGCCCCGAAGGACTGGAGTCGCTGCAGCGCCGCGCCGACGGCCACGACGGGCCGCGGCGGCAACCGGAGACGTTGGCCCAGATGGTCGGCGAGGTCGTCGGGGTCGATGAAGGCGAGCGTGATCGCGGACGGCACGACGATGACGAGCATCCGCATCGCCGCGGACAGCGCCGCCCCGACGTCCTGACCGCCGAGCAGCCACGTCGACCACCCGACACCAAGGCCCCCGAGCAGCGCGGGCACCAGACGGATCACCAGCCCCCGCCAGCGCCCGGCCACCGTCCAGCCACGACCGGCGCCGGGCAGGTTCGAGAGCCCGACGAGCGCGCCGAGCGCCAGGAAAGCCAGCACGACGAGCGAGGCCCGCCACCCGGGCGAGAGCACCGCGGCGATGATCGGTAGCGCGGCTGCGGTGAAGAGGGACAAGGGCCCGCACGCCGACAGCACCGCCCGTGGTCGTGGCGGCGCCTCCCGCGGTGGCGGGGGCGCGACGGTGTGCACCTCGTCGACGAGGGCGACGAGGTCGCGGTCGTGCGTCGCGGTGACCACGGCCCCGCCCCGCTCACAGTGCGCGGTGAGCAGCCCGACGACGGCGGCCCAGGTGCCGCGGTCCTGGCCGACGGTGGGCTCGTCGGCCAGGACGACCCCGGGCCCGTGGGCCAGCGCAGCGGCGACCGCCAGCCGGCGCTGCTCACCGCCGGAGAGCGTCTGCGGGTCGGCCCGCTCGAGGTGGGCCAGTCCGAGCGCCTCGAGGAGGCGACGGGCCCTCCCCTTCGAGGCGCCCACGCGGTGCGTGGGACCCACTGCGTCGCACCTCAGGACATCGCCTTCGTCCTGGGTGCCGAGGGTGCGGCCGGTGAGCATGACCTCGTCCAGGACGGTCCGCGCCAGCAGCGCGCTGGAGCTCCACTGCGGCACCCAGCCGAGCCGTCCGGCGACGTCCTGTGCCGGGACGTCGGCGACCTCCAGCCCGTCATGGGTGACCACCTGACCGGCCGAAGGGGGCAGCAGCCCGGCGCTCGCCGCGAGCCAGGTGCTCTTGCCGCTTCCGCTGGGCCCGACGAGCGCGGTGGCCCGGCCTGCCGTGGCGGTCAGGGGCCGGTCGGTCTCCAGCACGGTCGAGGTCTCGCTGCTGCCATCGAGACGAGTGCGACGTCGCTCGACGTGGAGCGGGTCGGCGGTCACGAGGTCGGTGCCGTGCGGCTGCGGCTGGTGGAGGGGACCGAGATCGATGGTCGTCGGCGTCGGCGCGGGGGCGCCCGGGACCCAGATACCGTCGGCGACGAGCTCGTCGTGGTGCTCGGCGAGGACCTGACCGGGGGCGCCGTCATGGCGGATCCGGCCGTCGATGTCCAGGACGACGATCCGGTCAACCAGATCGACCCAGGGCGCGATCCGGTGCTCGACGAGGACGGTCGTCAGCCCCTCGCCGGCAGCGACGACGGCATCACGCACGGACTCGCCGGTGGCCTCGTCGAGCATCGCGGTCGGCTCGTCGAGCAGGAGGAGGGAGGGCCGCAGCGCGAGTGCGCCGGCGAGGGCGAGGCGCTGGGTCTGTCCGCCGGAGAGGGTGTGGGTCGGGGTGTCCAGCGGCAGGTGGCCCAGACCGACTCGCTCGAGCGCGGCCGCCACGCGCGGCGGCATCTCCCGGGCAGGCAGCGCGACGTTCTCCAGCCCGAAGGCGACGTCCCGACCCACGGTGGCCGAGACGGTGCCGGAGCCGGGTTCCTGCAGGACCAGCCCGACGGCCCCGGGCCGCTCCCCCGGTTCGTGGCCGTCGATGCGCACGCTTCCGGCGAGGTCGCCGGAGTCGACGGTGAGCAGCAGGCCGGCCAGCGCCCGCAGCAGGGTGGACTTGCCCGAGCCACTCGGTCCGACGAGCAGCACGCGCTGCCCCGCGGACACGGTGAGGTCGAGGTCGCGCAACACCGGCTCCCGGCGACCCGTCGGACGCCAGGTCAGGCCACGGACCTCGACGCTGCCCCGCGCCCCCTTCGCCTCCGCCCCGGGTGGCGACGGACGCGCGGACGTACCCCTGGCACGGTCACCTCCGCCCGGCGGCGTGCGCGAGTGGATCAACGCAGCCACCGGCCTCAGACCGCCCTCTGCTCCAGGACCTCCTGGCCCGGCGGGAAGGGGTTGAGCGCCCCGGCCCGGGCGAGGGCCCGGGTGAGCAGCCAGCCACCGAGACCGGCGATGACGACGCCGGATATGACCATGAACGGCAGGTAGGCCAGCTGCCAGGCCCAGGTCCAGTCGGTGAAGTAGGTCTTGATCTCGTAGAGCCACTCCAACGGCACGGAGAGGGCTCCGGACAGCACCGCGACCATCGGGCCGAAGGACGCGTAGGCGAAGAGCGCGAAGGCCAGCTCGGCGCCGATGCCCTGCGCGAGGCCGGAGACGATCGTGGTCACGCCCCACTGGTTGCCGAAGAGTGCGGAGACGGTCGCGGCGATGAGTTCGCACGCCACGGCGGCACCCGGGCGGCGGATGACCAGCCCTCCGACGACACCGGCGATGAACCAGAAGCCGACGAAGAGGCCGAAGAGCGGCTGGAAGGCGAGTCCCAGCGCGGAGATCGGACCGTTGTAGATCAGGCCGTAGCCCCAGTAGGCGACGCCGAAGGCCACCCCGAGGAAGGCGACGGTCAGCAGGTCGACGGTGCGCCAGCGCATCAGCGGACGGGTGGCCTTGATGGTGCCGGCACGGACCTCGTTCGCCGGCTTGGTGGTGGTCATGTGGGTGCTTCTCCTGTGTCGATGAACCCACAGGGAGGGTTCCCCTGACGATGACCGCGGCCGCAGGCCCCGACCTCGACGAGGGCCCTTGAGACTCGACTCCCTACGCCGGTGCGAACCGGATCAGGTACGAGGGTCTGCGGTTTCCCGCACTCTCAGCGCTGCGCGCTCCCCTGTCGTGCCCATCCAGCATACCCACCCGCTCCCGCGCTCGTGGGCGCCGGGCGACCTGCGCGCCCGGGTCCGCGCCGAACCACCATGGTCGGCACCTGCCCGAGGTGGCTCGCTGTGGCAGTGTTGTGCCCAACAAGTACCGGGCGCGGCACCCCGTCGCGCCCTCCCGGGACGAAGGGAGCACCGACGTGGGCAACATGGTCTGGAAGCTGCTCGGGACGGGGTCGGCGATCGTCGCCGGCATCGTGTCGAAGAAGGTCATCACGGCGATCTGGAAGAAGACCGGTCACGACTCCGAGATCGATCCGACCAACCCGGACATCCCGTTCGGCGAGGCTCTCGCCTATGCGGCACTCGTCGGTCTTGCCGTGGGTCTGGCCAGGACCTTCACCACGCGCCAGGCCGCCGCGATCTACCAGCGCTCGGCGGGCCACCTGCCCAAGCCGATGCGCGAGAACATCGAGGCGGAGATGGCCGAGGGTGGCCGCAACGCCACCGACATCAGCGCGCACAACCGCAAGCGCTCCTGACGTGCGCGGCATCTCGATCACCGAGCCCGGGGAGGCCGACGTCCTGCAGGCCACCGATGTCCAGGCTCCGACCCCGCAGTCGGGGCAGGTCGTCATCGACACGGTCGCGGCCGGCGTCAACCGGGCCGATGTCATGCAGCGCAAGGGCTTCTACCCGCCGCCGGAGGGGGCCTCCCCCCTTCCCGGTCTCGAGCTCTCGGGCACGATCCGGGAGGTCGGACCGGACGTCGATGGCTGGTCGGTCGGCGATGAGGTCTGCGCTCTCGTCGACGGTGGCGGGTACGCCGAGCAGGTGCTCGCTCCTGCTGCCCAGCTGTTCCCGGTGCCGCAGGGGGTGTCCGTGCGCGATGCCGCCGGCTTGCCCGAGGTCGCCTGCACGGTCTGGTCCAACGTCTTCATGACCGCCAACCTCCAGCCGGGCGAGGTCTTCCTCGTGCACGGCGGCTCGTCGGGCATCGGCACGATGGCGATCCAGCTGGCCAAGGCCGCCGGTGCCACCGTCGCGGTGACCGCGGGCACGCAGGAGAAGCTCGCCTTCTGCCGGGAGCTCGGCGCGGACATCGCGATCAACTACCGCGAGCAGGACTTCGTCGAGGAGGTCCGTGCGGCGACCGACGGCCACGGCGCGGACGTCATCCTCGACAACATCGGGGCGAAGTACCTGCCCCGCAACGTCGACCTGCTCGCGACGAACGGCCGGATGGTCGTCATCGGCCTCATGGGTGGGCGCAAGGGCGAGCTCGACCTGGGGAAGATGCTCAGCAAGCGGGCCGCGGTCATCGCGACCTCGCTGCGGGCACGCCCGCCGAGGGAGAAGGCCACGATCGTCGCCGCCGTGCGCGAGCACGTGTGGCCGCTCATCGACGATGGCGCCGTTCGACCGATCATCCAGGGCACCCACCCGCTGGACCGGGCTGCCGACGCGCACCGCGAGCTCGAGGCGAGCGGTCACATCGGCAAGATCCTGCTGATCGCACGGGAGGCTCACGGTCTCTGAGCGACCTGCGCCCCCGTGTCCCCCTTCGCCGAGTTGAGGTAATCCCGCGCGCCTGGGCCCGCGGGAATACCTCAACCCAACGCAAGGGTGACGGCGAAGGGGGTCAGTCCCCCAGCTCGGCGCCCATCGCCCGACCTGCGGACCGGCCGGAGAAGATGCACCCACCGAGGAAGGTCCCCTCCAGGGCGCGGTAACCGTGCAGGCCTCCGCCACCGAAGCCGGAGGCCTCCCCCGCCGCGTACAGACCGGCGATCGGGGCGCCGTCGTGGCCCAGGACCCGTCCGGACAGGTCGGTCTCGAAGCCGCCAAGGGTCTTGCGGGAGAGGATGTGCAACTTCACGCCGACGAGCGGACCCTTCTTCTTCTCCTGCAGCTTGTGCGGCGGGTAGGCCCGCTTGGAGATCTTGTCCCCGATGTAGGACCGGGCCACGCGCATCGCCGCGATCTGGGCGTCCTTGGCGTAACCGTTGTCGAGCTGGGCATCGCGCTCGTCGAGCTGGCGCTTGACGTGCGCGACGTCGAGCGACGGCTCGCCCTCCTCGACAAGGCCGTTCATCTTCGCCACGAGCTCCTCGACGGTGTCGGCGAGGACGAAGTCAGCACCCTTGTCGAGGAAGGCCTGCATCGACGGGGTGACGTCGGCCAGCGAGCGCTTGCGCAGGACACCCTGGATGTCCTTGCCGGTGAGGTCGGCGTTCTGCTCCGATCCCGACAGCGCGAACTCCTTGCCGGCGACGGAGCGGTTGGTGACGAACCAGCTGTGGTCGTGGCCGGTCGCACGCAGGTGGGCGAGCGTGCCGAGGGTGTCGTAACCGGGCAGCAGCGGCGCGGGCAGACGGTTGCCCTGCGCGTCGAGCCACATCGAGCTGGGTCCGGGCAGTATCCGGATGCCGTGACCGGGCCAGATCGAGTCCCAGTTGCGGATGCCCTCGACGTAGTGCCACATCCGGTCGCGATTGATCAGGCGGCCTCCTGCCTCTTCGGTGATGCCGATCATCCGCCCGTCGACGTGGGCGGGGACGCCGGTGACCATGTGCTTCGGCGGGGTGCCGAGGCGCTCGGGCCAGTTCTCCCGGACGAGGTCGTGGTTGCCGCCGATGCCGCCGGAGGCGACGAGGACGACGGGCGCGCGCAGCTCGAAGCCACCCATCGGGTCGCGGTTGGTCGCCACTCCCCGCTCGGCCCGGTCCTCGGCCAGGTGGACCCCGCGGATACCGGTGACCACGCCCCCTTCGACGATCAGCTCGTCCACCCGGTGGCGGTGCGCGTAGGTGACCAGCCCGCGGTCACGGGCCTCCTCCACGCGGCGGGCGAAGGGGGCGACCACTCCCGGCCCCGTGCCCCACGTGATGTGGAACCGGGGCACGGAGTTGCCGTGGCCGTGGGCGGAGCCGTCGCCGCGCTCGGCCCAGCCGACGATCGGGAACCAGCGCATTCCCTGCCCGTGGAGCCAGGCGCGCTTCTCGCCTCCGGCGAAGTCGAGGTAGGCCTTGGCCCACTCGCGCGGCCAGTGGTCCTCATCGCGGTCGAAGCCCGCTGTGTTCATCCAGTCGGAGTACGCGAGGTCGGCAGAGTCCTTGATGCCCATCCGGCGCTGCTCGGGGCTGTCGACGAAGAACAACCCACCGAAGGACCAGTGCGCCTGCGCGCCGAGGTTGGCCTCGCTCTCCTGGTCGACGAGCAGGACCCTGCGCCCCGCGTCCGTCAACTCGGCAGCGGCAACGAGTCCGGCGAGCCCGTGACCCACGACAATGGCATCAGCATCCATGCGCTGGAGCCTAGACCTCATTACTCAGCAGTAGCAATGGGGTCCGCAGGTGCGCCACCTACAGTGACCCCGTGCGATGGTCAGCAGCTCTTCGTCCCGCCGCGGCAGCCCTGCTCGTCGCGGCGGCAAGCCTCACCGGTGGAGTGGCCGTGACGGCACTGTGGCCGGTCCCTGTGGAGACCGACTACTACGCCGCGGACGTGCGCCTGTCGCCCTCGTGGGGGCAGCACTCGACCATCGGCAGTGACACGGTCGTCGGCAGTGTCTCGGCGGAGTTCTCCGGGCTCGCACCGGGGATCCGCGTCGAGCCGCGGATCAAGCCCGAGATCACCGAACTGGTGAAGTCCGGCAACCTCGCGCTGTCCACGCTCGCCCTGGACGACGCCGACCGGGAGCGCCTCATCCGCGAGGCGGCCATCGGGCTCGGGCTGCGTTTCCTCGGCGGTGCCGTCGCCGGGCTGGGAATCGTCATCCTCGGCGCCGGCCTCTACCGCCGTGGGCATCCCGGGCGCCGTGCGGTCCTCAGCAGCGTCCTGGTCACGGCCGTCACGTGCGCAGGGGTCGGCGTCGCCGCCCAGCGGACCTATACGCCCGACCGGCTCGAGGCGCTGCACTCGACCGGGTTGCTCGAGATGGCCGTGGCCAATCGCAGCCTCTTCGGTGACGTGAACCATCGGACCGACCAGGCGGCTCCGTACCTGCGCAACCTGCTGGCGCTCTCCAACGCGGTCCAGGCCGAGTACGCCCCGGTCCAGATCTCCGACGAGAGCGCCCTGAAGGTGCTGCTCGTCTCCGACATCCACGCGGCCAACCAGTACTCCCTGATGCGCACGATCGTGCAGGAGCAGGACATCGACGTCGTCATCGACACCGGCGACCTGATCAACTTCTCCCAGGCCGTCGAGGCGCGGCTGACCAACCTCTACGACGGCATCTCATCCCTGGGCGTCCCGTACGTCTTCGTCCGGGGCAACCACGATGCGTCCTCCCCCGATGACACTGCCCTGCTCCACGGTCTGGCCGAGATCGACAACGTGGTCCTGGTGGAGCCGGAGCCGGGCGAGTACCAGCAGGTCAGCGTCGGCGGCCTGCGGATCGCGGGCTTCAACGACCCACGCACGTTCGGCCACCCCGCCAGCGAGGAGATGCGCCAGAAGGAGCGGGAGGCGCGCGACGCGTGGATCGAGGCGCTCGGCGACGGGCAGGTACCGGATCTGACCATCGCGCACAACCCGTACGCCCTCGAGGACGCACCGGGACGCCTGCGGATCAACGGCCACATGCACGTGGCCGACCTGGAGGGCAACCGGATCCAGGTCGGTACCTTCACCGGGGCCGGGAACCTGCGGCGCTTCACCTGGAACACCGACGGCGAGCGCCTCGGACAGCCCAGCGCCTTCGACGTGCTCACCTTCGACGACGAGTGCCAGGCAGGGCGGCTGACCCGCTATGAGTACCGCGCCGTCATCGAGGGGCAGCCGACGTACGACTCGGTCTCGGTGATCAACGCCGCCCGCGTGGCCGAGCCGGCCCAGGAGGGGCGCACCTGTGGTGGCGACTCGGTCGAGGTGGAGCCGCTCCCGGGGCCGTGAGCCACCCCCTTCGTCGGGGTGATCAGATGCGCGGGAAGACCGGCGGGTGGACCTCGGCCATCTGCTCCAGGACACGCACGACCTGACAGGAGTAGCCGAACTCGTTGTCGTACCAGACGTAGAGGATGCAGCGGTCGCCCGCGGTGATCGTGGCCCGGCCGTCGACGATGCCCGCGTGGCGGTTGCCGACGAAGTCGGTGGAGACGACCTCGGGGCTGTCGATGAAGTCCAGCTGCTTGTGCATCTCGCCGTACAGCGAGGTCTGCCGCAGATAGTCGTTGAGGGCGTCGGCCTCGACCGGCGTCTTCAGCGTGAGGTTGAGGATGGCCATCGAGACGTTCGGGGTGGGCACGCGGATCGCGTTGCCGGTGAGCAGGCCCTCGAGCTCGGGCAGCGCCTTGGCGACGGCCTTGGCGGCCCCGGTCTCGGTGAGGACCATGTTCAGCGCGGCGGAGCGACCGCGGCGCTCGCCCTTGTGGAAGTTGTCGGTGAGGTTCTGGTCGTTGGTGAAGGCGTGGACCGTCTCGATGTGCCCACCGACGATGCCGTACTCGTCGTTGACCGCCTTCAGCGCCGGGACGATCGCGTTGGTCGTGCACGACGCGGCGGAGACCACGCGGTCCTCGTCGCCGATCATCGCGTCGTTGATGCCGGTGACGATGTTGGGGACACCGCCCTTGCCGGGTGCCGTGAGGAGCACTCGCGAGACGCCGGGGCACTGCAGGTGCTGCGACAGGCCCTCCTCGTCGCGCCACCGGCCGGTGTTGTCGACGACGATCGCGTCGTTGATGCCGTACTGGGTGTAGTCGACGGTGGTCGGGTCGTTGGAGTAGATGACCTGGATCAGGGTCCCGTTGGCCAGGATCGTGCTGTTCTCCTCGTCGACGGTGATCGTGCCGTCGAAGGAGCCGTGCACGGAGTCGCGACGCAGCAGGGCGGCACGCTTGCGCAGATCGTTCTCGGCGCCCTTGCGCACGACGACGGCGCGCAGGCGCAGACCGTGCCCGGCGCCGGCGTGCTCGATGAGGATGCGGGCCAGGAGCCGGCCGATCCGGCCGAAGCCGTAGAGGACGACATCGGTCGTGCCCTGGGCGTCCCCGTCGCCCTGGTTGATGACGTCGGCGAGCTCGCTGCGCAGGAAGTCCTCGAGGGGGACGTCGCTGCCGGTCTCGAGGCGGCGGTGGTGCAGGCGGGCGATGTCGACCGACGCGGGACCCAGGTCGAGGGTCGCCAGGGCCTGGAGCACCGGGAGGGTGTCGCTCACGGTCAACTCGACGTCCACGCGACGGGTGAATCGGTGGGCCTTGAGGATGTCGGTCGGCGACTGGCCCAGGAGCGTGCGGCCGTGGATCGAGGTGACCACGCCGTTCTCCCGGTAGAGGCGTCCCACCAGGGGGATCATGGCCTCGGCCTTGGCCTGTCGGTCAGCCCAGTCGGCGAGGTGGTCGTCTGCGGCGGCGCTCGTCTGCTGCGTCGTGGTCATGAGACCACAGGCTACCGGCGACGGACGCTCACCCGGCTCTCGGGTCCCCGAGGCGGGCGACCGGCCGGGTGGGGCGAAGGGGGCGCCCTCCTCAGGCGCGCATCGTCACCGTGAAGAGCGCCTGCTGCTTTGGCGCCCCGCTGCAGGTGAGGACGTGGGCCTCGCTCATCGTGCGGGTCACCAGCCGGCTGTGGACCGAACCGGCCAGGTCGATGTCCACGCGCCAGGTCCCCGAGCCGAGGTCGGTCTGGGTGGGCTCGGCGACGTCCGCGAGCCGGGCGGCCGGCACCGAGCCGAGCACGTCGTGCACCGCCACCTGGGCGACCGGCGTCCAGCAGCTGCGGCCGCGCCAGCGCTCGAGGTCGACGCGCCCGTCGAAGTGGTCCAGGACGACCTGCGGGGCGATGTCGCCGTCGAGCTGCCCGTACATCGAGCCCTCGGGCAGCAGGGCCGTGTTTCCGGCGAAGCGGTCGACACCCAGGTGGGTGGTCTCCCAGACGGCTCCGGGGAGGACGTCGTCGAGCACGGCAGCCACGACCCGCCCCTCGATGGCGCAGCAGACGTCCTTGCGGGCGTGCGTGCACACCAGGGCAAGGGGCTCCTCGCTCGGGTCGGGCAGGTCGTCGAAGCGTCCGGCGAGCTCGACGAGGTCCTGCGGCGTCCGCCAGGTCGAGCGCCCGATGAGGCCTCGGCGCACGTCGACGAGGAAGACCGGCTGCAGCCCCTCCGACTCGACGAGCGGCCCCTCGAGCCGTCCGTGCCGGCGCACCAGCTGCAGGCGGGCGCCGAAGCGGTTCAGCTGCTGGGACAACCGGCCGGCAACCTCGGTCAGCGGCTCGGCGTCGATGGCCTTCGTCGGCCACGGCCCGGGGTGCCCGACGAGGAACCAGTAAGGGGCCGGCACCGCCGTGCCGACAGGCACGTCCCCCCGCTCGCGGGCGGCGAGCGAGCACCGGAAGCGAGAGTCTGCGGGAGTGCTCACGTGATCGACCCTAACCCTCGCCCTGCAGCCCCGGCAGGGTCCCCACCCCGGCCAGGAGCAGGCGGCGGGCGAGCCCGTCATCGAGGTCGACGCTCTCGCCGTCGAGCCAGCGGCCCACCGTGCGTGTCTCCTCCTGGTCGAGCGGCAGTCGGCCGGCCCGGGAGATGAGCAGGTGCCCGTCGTCGACACGCTCGATCCGGGCCGCGAGGTACGGCCGCGGCCGCAGGCGGTGGCCCAGTGCCTCGTCCGCAGCGGCCACAGTGGCCACAGGGGGCACCGGTGCGGGTCGTTGACCCGCTCGGTGGCGGGCCGCCAGGGCGTGGGCCACCTGCTGCGCGTCGACGTCGGCCAGAGCCTCCAGGAGCGCGGTACGCACCTGCTCCACCTCATCCCCGATCGCGTCCTCGTCACCGACGTCGACCCCGGGGGGCAGTGACGTGCGCTGCTCCTCGTGGGTGAGGACCTCCCTTCGTGCCCGGTCGAGGAGGGCCTCGGCGAGGTGCCCGCGGTGCCACACGTGCACCCCCACGGTGACGTGTGTGCTCACCCCGCCCAGCGCGGTGGCGGAGTGCAGCCAGCCTCGGGGGATGTAGAGGGTGTCGCCGGGCTGCAGGGTGACCTCGAGGTGGGGCGGCGCCGAGGCGGCCTGCTCGACGGCCTCCGCGTGGCCCTGCCACGGCTGGTCGCGAAGGGGGTGGGTCAGCACCGGTGGGTGCAGGCGCCAGCGCTTCTCCCCGGCGATCTGCAGGACGAAGACGTCGTGGACGTCGTAGTGCGCGGAGAAGCCGGTGCTCTGCGCTGGCGTGACGTAGGCGTTGACCTGGACCGGGTGCCCGAGGTCCGCGGCGAGCTGCTGCGAGAAGTCCAGCAACGGCGGGTGGGTGCGGTGCAGCCCCTGCAGGACGAGGGAGTGTCCCTGCGCGAAGAGGCGCAGCAGGGCGGTGTCGTCGAGCTGGTCGGTGATCGCCGCGCCGACGCCACCGCCACGGGTGAAGTCGGCATCGGGCAGGGTGAGTCCATCTCGCGCCACCCGCAGGAAGGGGGTGCGCAGCCCCCGACGGGAGAGCAGGTCGTCCACGTCATCGGGGCCGAACAGGTCGGCGAAGGAGCTGTCCCGGGGTCCGGGCGCCGGCAAGGAGTCCCGAAGGGGGCCCGGCAGCGCCCGGGCCGCGACGTGCCGGGGCTCCTCGCCCCAGATCTGCGCGAACTGGTCCGGGCCGAGGTCGATGATGCGAGCGAGGCCGGTGCACCGCACCGATGCACCGGCCTCGGGGGCGTCGCTCACTCAGGCGCGGCCGTCGGCACCGCCGTCGGCACCACCGTCACCGGCACCCCCATCAGCGCCGCCGTCACCGGCACCACCATCAGCGCCACCGTCACCGGCACCACCATCAGCGCCGCCGTCACCGGCACCACCATCAGCGCCGCCGTCACCAGCACCACCATCAGCGCCGCCGTCACCAGCACCACCATCAGCGCCGCCGTCACCAGCACCACCATCAGCGCCGCCGTCACCAGCACCACCATCAGCGCCGCCGTCACCAGCACCACCATCAGCGCCGCCGTCACCAGCACCACCATCGGCACCGCCGTCACCGCCACCGGTGAGCGGCTGATCGGTCGGCATCCCACCGATCGTCTCGTCGGACAGGTCCGGATTGTTCTGCGGAGGCTGCGTCATGGTGCTTCTCCTTTGCTCTGGGTGGACGGTGCGTGCAACACCGCCATCACACCCATGTCTACCCACATGTCGGCCCCGGCAAAAGCCCCGGAGCCGTCGGGCGCGCAAAAGGCTTGCAGGCCAACGGTTACTGTCGTGCCATGACTTCCCCCACTGACCGGCGCGAGTACGACATCGTCCTCGTCGGGGCAACCGGTTTCGTCGGGCGCCTCACTGCGGCCCATCTACGCGACCACGCACCCGAGGGACTGCGCATCGCGATCGCCGGGCGCTCCCGGGCCAAGTTGGATGCCGTCGCTGCCGAGCTCGGCGGTGCCGCCGGCTCGTGGCCCCGCCTGATCATCGATGTCACGGACCCGGGCGCCTGCGCCGACGTGGCCGGGTCGACCCGCGTCCTGGTCACGACCGTCGGCCCGTACGCCCGCTACGGCTACGAGCTGGTGAAGGCCTGCGCGATGTCTGGCACGCACTACGCGGACCTGACCGGGGAGGTCCTCTTCGCCCGCGACACCAGCGAGGCCTTCCACGACGTCGCTCACCGCAGCGGTGCCCGGATCGTCCACTCGTGCGGCTTCGACTCCGTCCCCTCCGACCTCGGCGTCCTGGAGACCGCGCGGGTGGCTGCCGAGGAAGGCGCCGGGCAGCTGACCGACACCGTCCTCTACGTGCGCAGCCTCAAGGGGGCGCTCTCCGGCGGCACCATCGACTCCATCCGCCAGCAGGCGATGGCAGCACGCGAGACCCTGGAGGCCCGCCGCGCCATCGCCGACCCGTACGGCCTCAGCCCCGACCGGGCTGCCGAGCCGACCCGTGCCGAGCGGGTCGAGGTCGGGGCGCAGGGCGAGCCCTCAGGCCCGCGCAAGCGCTTTGGCGCCCGCCTCCCGGTCCGCCGCACGGACGACGGCCACTGGACGGGCCCCTTCATCATGGCCTCTTACAACACGCGGGTCGTGCGTCGCAGCAACGCCCTGCTGGACTGGCGGTACGGACGAGCATTCCGTTACCACGAGGTGAGCGACTTCGGGACGCGCCGGTTCGCCCCCTTCGCCGCCACGGGTATGACCGCCGGACTGCTCGCACTCGTCGGCGGGATGTCCTTCCGGCCGACCCGGGCGCTGCTCGCCAAAGCGCTGCCGGCCCCCGGGGAGGGCCCGGACGAGGAGGCGCGCGCGGGCGGCCGCTTCCGGATGGAGGTCATCGCCACGACGACGAGCGGGGCGCGCTACGCGACGACCGTCGCGGCCAAAGCGGACCCCGGCTACAACGGCACGGCGATCATGCTCGGGCAGTCCGCACTCTGCCTCGCCGAGGACGACCTCACCAGCGAGGGGGGCGTCCTCACCCCCGCGGTGGCGCTCGGCCCCGCCCTCGTGGAACGCCTGCGAGAGCACGACTTCGTCATCGAGACCCGCCGCGTGGAGTGACCGAGCCAATCCGTCGCGGGTAGTGACTGTCGGGTACGACGACAGCTACAGCCGTAGGACAGGAGCGGAACCCCGAGTTTCCGGGGGTCATCCGATGACGCGGCGCACATGTGGTCGTCGTACCCGCACGTAACTTCCGGCCACCAGCCGGTTCAGTCGTCCCGACGCGCCATCGGCACCGGGTCGTCCGTGCCGTCGAGCCGCACGTCGCGGTGCCACGACTCGGTGCGGTAGCGCGTGGTCCATCCCATCGACTCGTAGAGGCCGTCGGCACCCGTCGGGCTGTCCGCGTCGACCTCGAGGGAGAGGCGGTTGCGGTCACGCCTGGCGGTATCGGCGATGACGGTGTGCAGCAACGACTTGGCCACGCCCCGCCCGCGCGCCAGGCGGTGCACGCCGATGTAGTCGATGTAGGTGCCCTCGACGCCGTCCTCGTCGGGTGGCAGCACGAGCGCGGCGACGGCGCCGCCCGGGACCCATTGGCCCTCGACGTCGATGTCGGCGATCCACCAGTGGTCCCAGCGGTGGCCGGGAGCCTCCCGCAACCGCGCGAGGAACTCGGGGAAGGACTCCCGGTAGGAGTTGAAGTGGTCCGCGAAGGACTCCTCGATCATCCGGTAGACCGACTGCAGGTCGGCCGCCACCGGCGTCCCGTCCTCGCGCTTGGCCACACGTCGGACGACGACGCCCTCCCGCTGGTGGGTCTCGACCAGGTCCTCGTCACCGGGCCGACGGTCACGGGTCATCTGCAACCACGTGCGCGCGAGGTGGTAGCCGTCGGGGGCAAGCATCGAGCGCAACCGGTCGTCGTTCTCGTGCACGGACACATCGAGTCGAGTGCCACCGAGGCCGCGGCCGCGGGAGATGTTCAGGGCGACCTGCTCGGCCCAGTCCAGCAGGATCCCGGCGAGGTGCTGCTCCTGCTCGCGGCTGAGCCCGGGGTCGGCGGTGAGGTCGACGTTGGTCCGTCCGGCGGCCCGGTCGTGGACGCGGGCCCACACGCGGATCCGACCCTCGGCGTCGAGCACGACGACCTCACGTCGGGTCCAGGCGCCCTGCCCGACGGCCTCCCCGGCGATGACGTCCGCTTGGACGGTGCCGGAGCCCTCGACCTCGAGCTTCTCCGCGAGGACGAGCCCGACGATCTCCTCGACGTCCGCCTCCTCCGGGGCGCGGCTCACCCAGCCCTCGGGCAGCCCCTCCGGGACGATCGGGAGGAAGCCGGCTTGCGGATCTTCCTGCGTCATCGCACGAGCTTCCGGCTGCGCGGCAGGTACTCCGGTGGCTGCTGCTGGACGTTGGCCCGACGGGCGCGCTGCGTGTTCGCGCCGAAGAGCAGCCCCAGCTGCTCGATGCGCTCCTGGGCGAAGGTGGCCCGCGGGCCCTTGTGCCAGGTGCTGTCGAAGAGGCGCTTGGCGCCGGCGAGCGCATCCGGGGAGCGCTGCGACAGCTGCGTGGCCAACGCCGTTGCGGCCGCGACCGGGTCGGGCGCGAGCTCGGTGACCAGGCCGAGCTCCCTGGCCCGCTCCCCGGAGAACTTCTCCGCCGTCATCGTCAGCTTCTTGGCGACGTCGATGCCGACGAGCTGGGAGAGGGCGTGCACACCCGACATGTCCGGGACGATCCCCCACTTGCCCTCCAGGACCGACCAGGTCGCCTCGGGGTGGGAGATGCGGAAGTCGGCCGCGAGCGCGATCTGCAGGCCACCACCGAGGCAGTGGCCGTCGACGGCCGCGATGACGGGGACCGGGATGCGGCGCAGCGCCCAGGCCGCCTCCTGGAAGGTGTTCGTCCCGCGCCAGATGCGGGGCACGAAGCGGGCGAAGATGCCCTTTTGGTCCTTCATCGCCGAGCCGAAGTCCAGTCCGGCACAGAAGGAGTCGCCCTCCCCGGAGATGATGACCGCGCGCAGGCGGCGGTCGCTGCGCAGTCCGTGGGCCGCGGCCGCGAGGTCGTCGAGCATCTCGAGGGTGAGCGCGTTGAGCTTGTCGGGCCGGGCCAGGCGCAGGTGCGCGACACCGTCCTCGATCGTGGTCGTGACGTGGCGGGGCATGCGCCCCAGCCTATGCGTCCGCGATCGCGGCGAGGAGGTCCGTCAGGATCTCGGCCGTCTCGGCCGCGGTCTCGGAGGACCCGGAGACGAGGACGCCGTGGCCATCCACGACGCCGACGCACTGGTAGTTCGCGCTGGTGCTCAGCTTGCCGCAGGTGATGTCGCCGTGCCTGGAGGTGTCCTCCCAGATCCGGTCGTAGAAGCCCTCGACCTGGTCACGGGGGATGGCGACGACACTCAGCGCCTCGTCCTCGCCCTTGCGGTAGATCGCCAGGGTGTCCGTCGCGCTGTCGCTCTTGGTCCACTCGCCGAAGGAGTCCGGGAAGTCCACTGTCGGGGCCGCACTCGCCGAGGGCGGGGGACTCGGGGTGGTGGAGGTGGGGCTGCTGTCGGTGGGCGAGCTCGTCGTACTGCTCGTCGCGGAGGTCGACGGTGTCGTCGAGGAGGACGTGCTCGACGACGTGGTCGAGGTGTCCGTCGTGGAGCTGGCCTCCGACGGGCTCGTCGACGACTCGGACGGCTCGCTCTCGTCGTCCCGGACCAGAAGGAGACCGCCGATGCAGCACAGGACGACGATGATCAGGACCACACCGGCGATCCCGGCGAGGACTCCGGCGGTCAGGCGTTTGCGCGGGGGCGGCTGCGGGTCGGGACGCTCCTCCTGCCACGACCCACCGGGTGGCTGCCCACTGCCCGACCCACCGGAAGGCGGGGATGGGGTGGAGCCGGTGGGTGGGTACGCCATGACATGCATGGTCACACAGGACGCGGTGCGTGCGTGGCACCTCCTCGGCAACACGATCGCGTGTCCGTCACCGATGCGTCGGCCGTCATGACGACGCAGGCGGGACTCTCCCCTGCGGAGTCCCGCCTGCGTCTGCCGTGGCCCCCCTGCGGTCCACGGGCCGGTGGTGGCGGGCGATTCCCCTTCTCGCCTGCCGCCACAAGACAATCTATGACGGGGCTCACCGGGGGTCGATGAGGAGAAGTACCCATCTCGGGCGGGGGTACCCGGGAGAGGAGGAAGGGGGGTCTCCCCCCCCTTCCTCGTCAGCTGCGCTCGAGGAGCGCCTTGAGGCGCCGCAGGGTCACGGCCATACCCTCGGTCATCTCGGTGTCGAACTCGGTGATACCGCCGAGGACCTTCTGCTGCAGGAAGCGGGAGACCGCGCTCGTCCCGTTCGCGGCCTCCCGGCGGTGGACCACCCGGGTTCCGGTGGCCGTCGGCTCCAGCTCGAAGGACCAGGTGCTCCCGTTGTCCTTGACCCGGAAGGCGTAGTCACTCGTCGGCTCGAAGCGCACGACCTTCGCCCGGGTCGGCCACAGCAGGGGGCCGCGACGGTTGATGTTGATCGTGCGGGTGCCCGGGCCCACCGGCGCCGTCCCGACGACGTGGGTGCGCAGCACCTGGTCGGACAGGCCGCCCAGGGCGCGCGGGTCGGTGATCACGGCCCACACGGCCTGCGGCGCAGCGGCGATCTCGGTCTCGGTCTGCAGCAGCGGTGCGTTCGTGGTCGTCATGCGTTGACCATATGCGCGGGCTCGGCCTGGGGCTGGTCGGTCGTGACCGGTTCCACCTGGCCGGCCGGCTCCTCGGCGGCCTCGGGGCGCTGCGCCTGAAGGGCGGTGCCCTCGACGTCGAGGTGGGGCAGCAGCCGGTCGAGCCACGCCGGCATCCACCACGCTGCCCCGCCGAGGAGGTGCATCACCGCAGGGGTGAGCGTCATCCGCACCAGCAGGGCGTCGACGAGGACACCGACGGCGAGGCCGAGGCCGATCGGCCGGATCATCGTCAGATGGGCGAAGACGAAGCCGGCGAAGACGGCGGACATGATCAGCGCCGCCGCCAGGACGACCTTGGATCCGTGGGTGAAGCCGGTGCGCACGGCGGTACGCGGATCAGCGCCATGGGCGTAGGCCTCGCGCATCCCCGAGACGAGGAACATCTGGTAGTCCATCGCCAGGCCGAAGAGGACACCGACGAGCATGATCGGCATGAAGCTCAGCACCGGTCCGGGGGTGTCGACGGCCAGCAGGCTGCCCAACCAGCCCCACTGGTAGACGGCGACCACCGCTCCGAAGGATGCGGCCACGGACAGCAGGAACCCGGCGGTCGCGACCAGCGGCACGAGGACGCTGCGGAAGACGATCATCAGCAGCACGATCGACAGCCCGATGACGATGCCCAGGTAGGGCGGGAGCGCCGCGGCGAGTTGGCGGGAGATCTCGACGTTGGCGACGGTCATGCCGGTCACGCCGATGTCGGAGTCGGTCGCCGCACCGATCGCGTCGGTGGAGGCATTGAGCAGCCGCACCGTCTGCGCGGTCTCGGCGTCTGCGGGTCCGGTCTCGGTCACCACCTGGAAGGCCAGTGTCTTCCGGTCGTCACTGACGCCGAAGGGGACGACGGCGTGGACGCCGCCGACGGTGGCAAGCTGCTCGACGACCTCCGCCTGGTCCTGCAGGACGGCGTCGTCGTCGGCAGCGGCCTCGTCGAGGGTGGCGACGGCGATGATCGGGCCGTTGGCGCCGGCTCCGAAGTGGTCCTCGACCTGCACGTAGGCCTCGTGGGCGGTCGATCCGGCCGGCTCGCTCGATCCGTCGGGCAGGGCCAGACGAAGGGAGAGAGCCGGGATCGCCATGATTCCGCACAGGAGGACGACGCCGACCACCACGAGAGCGGGGCGACGGGTCACGGCGCGCACGTAGGCACCGCCGCTCTCCTGGCTCGCCCCGCCGGCGGTGGCGGCCTTCGCCCAGCCGCGGCGGGAGATGACCCGGGTGCCGACGAGCCCGAGCAGTGCCGGGGTCAGCGTCAGGGCGACGATGACCGCGACGATGACGGTGCCGGCGGCGACGAGCCCCATCTGGCCGAGCAGCGGGATGGGGGCGACGACCAGGGCGGTCAGCGCGATCGCGACGGTGATGCCCGCGACGACGACGGCCGAGCCGGCGGTGCCGACGGCGCGCGCGATCGAGTCGGTGAGCTCGTGGCCGTCGAGCAGCTGGGTGCGGTGGCGGTTGACGATGAAGAGGGCGTAGTCGATGCCGACCGCGAGCCCGAGCATGAGGGCCAGCGCCGGTGTCATCGAGTGCATGTCGAAGAAGTGCGTCGTCGCCATCGCACCGGCGAGGCCGACGCCGACACCCAGCAGCGCGCCCAGGATCGGCAGACCGGCGGCCACGAGGGACCCCAGGGCGATGACCAGGACGATGCCGGCGACGAGGAGCCCGATGGCCTCACCGGGGCCGACGAGGGAGTTCTCCTGGGTGATCTCGACGCTGTACTCGGCCTCAACGCCGGCCTCCTGCAGCGCCTGGCCGATCCGCGGGATGGCCTGCTTGATCTCGGGGTCGACGGAGTTGGTGTTGGTGTCGAACTGGATCTGGGTCAGCGCGTAGCCGTCGTCGGTGACGAAGCGGGTGTCGGCAGCGCCCGCCAGGACAGCGGTCCCGGCCTCGTGGGCGGCCTTGGCGTCCGCCAGCTCCTCCTCGCCCTGGGCGTACTCCTCCTTGGCTGCAGAGACCTCCTGCTTGCCCTCGGCGACCCGGTCGCGCACGTCCGCCAGCCTGGGGTGATCGGGCGCCTCGTCCTCGAGCTTGGCGATCCACGCCTTGCCGTAGTCGATCTGCCCCTGGCCTTGCGAGATCTCGCGCCAGGCGTCATCGAGCTGCTTCTCACCAGAGGTGATGTCCTTCTTCCCCTGCCGCAGTTGCCGCGCGGAGTCGTCCAGGGTGGCCTGGCTCTCGAAGGGAGAGATCACCCGCGTCACGTGCGGGACGTCCTCCCACTGCGCGAAGACCTCCTTGACGGCTCGTCGTTGCTTCGGGGTGAACTCCCCCTCGTCGCTGTGCAGCACGATCGTGCCGAACCCGCCGGCCGCATCGGGGATCTCGCCCTGGAGGTCATCGAGGACCTGCTCGAACTGACTGCCGGGCACCGTGACCTCGTTGGTCATCGGCCGGGCGAAGGCGAGCGCGGCGGCGCCGGCTGCCACGAGGACGACGAGCCAGAGGGCGAGGACGCTCTTGGCGTGCCTCGCACACCAGAGGCCGAGACGGTGCAGGCGCAGAGCCATGGGAGATCTTCCGGTCGACGTGTCTTCTACGTTCGTAGAATCTGTATGTTACAAATGTAGGGAAATGTCAGGATCCCGTCAAGGCTGAGGGAAGATGTGCGGTGTGTCCCTCCCTTCGTCCGCCACGGTCGAGACCGACCGCGGTCGATCGACGGCGCTCGCCCTGGCCGCCCTCGTCCTCGGCGGGATCGGCATCGGGACAACCGAGTTCGTCACCATGGGGCTGCTCCCGGAGATCGCCGCGGGCATCGACACCTCGATCCCCCGCGCCGGGCACACGATCTCCGCGTACGCCCTCGGCGTCGTGGTCGGCGCCCCCACGATCGCCGTCCTGGGCAACCGACTCCCCCGCCGGGAGCTGCTCGTCGCGCTGATGCTGCTCTTCGCGCTGGGCAACGCCGCCAGCGCCCTCGCCCCCGGCTACGGCACGCTCCTGCTCTCCCGCTTCGTCGCCGGCATCCCGCACGGCGCCTTCTTCGGGATCGCCTCGATCGTCGCCTTCGACATCGTCGCGCCCGGCCGCGGCGGGTGGGCCGTCAGCCGGATCATGCTCGGCATCCCGATCGCCAACGTCGCAGGGGTCCCGCTCGCGACATGGCTGGGCCAGCAGACCGGCTGGCGCTCGGCGTACTGGCTCGTCGCGGCCATCGGCCTACTCACCGCGCTGCTCGTCAGCACGCTCGTCCCCCACCAGCCCGGCGACCGCGAGGCCCGGGTGCGCAGCGAGCTCGCCGCCTTCCTCGACTCGCAGGTGTGGTTGACCCTGCTCGTCGGCGCGGTCGGTTTCGGCGGCGTCTTCGCGATGTACTCCTACATCTCGCCGATCCTGCGCAACCAGACCGGCCTGCCCGCGGACGCCGTCCCGATCTACCTCTTCATCTATGGCGTCGGCGGACTGCTCGGCACGATCATCGCCGGCCGCCTGGTCGACCGCTCGGTGCTGCACACCCTCGTGTGGTCGACGATCGCCACCGGCGCGAGCCTGGCCGCCTTCGCCTGGGCCGCGGACTCGGCGATCCCCGCCGGGATCGTGCTGCTGCTGGTGTGCATCTCCGTCTCGGCCTTCGTCCTGGCCCTCCAGCTGCGACTGATGGAGGTCGCCGGCAAGGCACGCACCCTCGGCGCCGCCGGCAACCACGCCGCCCTGAACATCGCCAACGCCCTGGGCGCCTGGCTCGGCGGCGTCGTCCTCGCCGCCGGGTGGGGCTGGCGCGCGCCCTCGCTCGTCGGTGCCGGCCTCTCCGTGGCGGGGCTGCTCATCCTCTTCCTCTCGCTGCGGATCCACCGCGGCCGCACCACGCTCGACTGAGACTGCTCGACAACCCGGTCACGCCCACACACGGGAGTCCTCGCTGCCTACGCCTCTGCTCCACCTCGTGGGCACTGCCCGTGTGTTGGAGCAGAAGCGTAGGCGCCAGGACACACCTCGGGAACTGCCCTCGTTGCGTCCCACACAGCAGATTAGGGTCCACCCATGAGCCACCCCGACATCCGGCCGGCCACCCCCGGCGACCTCCCCGACATCCTCCGGCTCGTCCACGAGCTCGCGGTCTACGAGCGGGAGCCGGACGCCGTCGAGGCCACCGAGGCCGACTTCGCGGCCGTCCTCTTCCCGACCGAGGCAGGACCGACCGCCTTCTGCCACGTGGTCGAGGCGGACGAAGGCGGTGTCCTGAGGTGCGACGAAGGAGCCTCGAAGGAGGGGACCCGTCGCGTCGTCGGGATGGCCCTGTGGTTCCTCACCTTCTCCACCTGGACGGGCCAGCAGGGCATTCACCTCGAGGACCTCTTCGTCGAGCCCGAGCACCGGGGGTCGGGTCTGGGCAAGGCCCTGCTGGTGCACCTCGCGCAGATCGCCACCGAGCGCGGGCACCGACGCCTGGAGTGGACGGTGCTGCGGTGGAACGAGCCGGCCATCGCGTTCTACGAGTCGCTCGCGGCGGCCCCGCAGGTCGAGTGGGAGACCTATCGCCTCGACGGGGACGCACTGGCGCAGGTGGGCACGCCGACGCCTAGCGTGGTGCGATGACCCGCCAGAAGACCGTCTCCGACAGCGTCGTCATCGACGTCGACCCGCAGACCGCCTACGCCGCCGTCAGCGACATCACCCAGATGGGCCGGTGGAGCCCGGAGAACCTCGGGGGCACCGTCGGCGCAAGGGCCACGGGCGACCCCGGGAGCCGGGGCCCAGCCACCGGACCGGTCACCGTCGGCACCTCCTTCGTCGGCCGCAACCGGCGCGGCAAGGCGCAGTGGGTCACCGAGTGCACCGTCACGGCCGCCGACCCGGGCGAACGCTTCGCCTTCCGCGTGCACCGCATCGGGGTCGCCACCCCGAGGGTCAACGGCACAATCGCCACCTGGGACTACCGGTTCGAGGCGGTCGACGCCGGCACTCGGGTCACCGAGACGTGGACCGACGACCGCCCGTGGCCGGACATCGCAGCCACGGTCTTCGACAAGGTCGCCACCGGCGGCAGCACCTTCGCGCAGTTCCAGAGGAAGAACATCGCACGCACCCTCCAGCGGCTGAAGAGCGAGCTCGAGGGCGCGCGCAGCACCGACACCGACCGGGGCTGACCCCCTTCGCCGCCCCGCTGCCACCCACCACATCGCAGCGCGGGTGGATCCGCTGGGCGCCCCGCAGGCCGTCGGTGCCATAGTGGGCGGGTTGCAGACCGCGCACAGGAGGCCAGACGGTGATTCAGTACGTCCACATGTTCAGCGACGGCGACAGGGACCAGAAGGACCTGCTCGGCGGCAAGGGAGCCAACCTCGCCGAGATGGTCAAACTGGGTCTGCCCGTCCCGCCCGGGTTCACGATCACGACCGAGGCCTGCCGCGCCTACCTGTCCGAGGGGCGCGTCCCACCGGAGGTCCGCGTCGAGGTCACCCAGCGCCTGCGCGATGTCGAGGACCTCATCGGCCGCACCCTCGGCGACTCCGAGGAGCCGCTGCTGCTCTCCGTGCGCTCCGGCGCGAAGTTCTCCATGCCGGGGATGATGGACACCGTCCTCAACGTCGGCCTCAACGACGACACCGTGCACTCGCTGGCCTCCTTCTCCGGTGACGAGCGCTTCGCTTGGGACTCCTACCGGCGCCTGATCCAGATGTTCGGCAAGACGGTCCTGGACGTCGACTCCGAGAAGTTCTCCGACGTGCTCGACCGGCACAAGGAGGAGGCCGGGGTCACCGCCGACGTCGACCTCACCGCCGATCACCTCAAGCAGATCGTCGCCGAGTACAAGCAGATCGTCCTCGACGACACCGGCTCCCCCTTCCCGCAGACGCCGCGCCGTCAGGTCGACCTGGCCATCGAAGCCGTCTTCCGCAGCTGGAACACCGAGCGGGCCAGCCTCTACCGCCGTCGTGAGCGCATCCCGGACGACCTCGGCACCGCCGTCAACGTGCAGGCCATGGTCTTCGGCAACCTCGGCGACACCTCCGGTACCGGCGTCTGCTTCACCCGCGATCCCTCCTCCGGCCACTCCGGCATCTACGGCGACTACCTGCCCAACGCGCAGGGCGAGGACGTCGTCGCCGGGATCCGCAACACCCTTGCCCTGACCGACCTCGAGGACCGCGACCCCAACGTCTACCGCGAGCTGCGCACCGCCATGCGCCGTCTGGAGACGCACTACCGGGACCTGTGCGACATCGAGTTCACCGTCGAGCGCGGCAAGCTGTGGATGCTGCAGACCCGCGTGGGCAAGCGCACCGCCGGGGCCGCCTTCCGCGTCGCGACCCAGCTGGTCGACGAGGACCTCATCACCATGGACGAGGCCCTGGAGCGGGTCACCGGCGAGCAGCTGAACCAGCTGCTGTTCCCGCAGTTCGACCGCGACGCCGACCGCAGCCTCATCGCCGTGGGCATGGGTGCCTCCCCCGGCGCCGCCGTCGGCCGGGTCGCCTTCGACAACGCGAGCGCCGAGGCCGCCCAGGCCGCCGGCAACTCGGTGATCCTCGTGCGTCGGGAGACCTCGCCCGAGGACCTGCCCGGCATGATCGCCGCGGCCGGCGTCCTCACCGCGCGCGGCGGCAAGACCTCGCACGCGGCCGTCGTGGCCCGCGGCATGGGCAAGTGCGCCGTCGTCGGCGCCGAGGACCTGGTCGTCGACGTCGCCAGGAAGCAGATCCGCGTCGGCGAACACGTCATCAGCGAGGGCGACACCCTGGCCATCGACGGCAAGACCGGTGAGGTCTTCCTCGGCGACGTCCACGTCGTCGACTCCCCCGTCATGACCTACATCTCCGAGGGCGTCGATGCCGCGCTGGCGATCGCCGACGACGAGGAGACCAAGGAGCTCATCGACGCGGTCCACCGCCTGCTCACCCACGCGGACACGCGCCGTCACCTGCAGGTGCGCGCCAACGCCGACTCCGGCGAGGACGCCCAGCGCGCCCGCGACCGCGGCGCCGAGGGCATCGGCCTGTGCCGCACCGAGCACCAGTTCCTCGGCGAGCGCCGTCAGCAGATCGAGCGGGTCGTGCTCGCCGAGACCGACGAGCAGCGCGACGACGCCTTGGCGGAGTTGCTCCAGCCGCAGGTCGAGGACTTCGTCAGCCTGCTCACCGCGATGGACGGGCTGCCGACGACGATCCGGCTGATCGACCCGCCGCTGCACGAGTTCCTCCCCGACCTGACCGACCTCACCGTCAAGGTCGCCCTGGCCGAGGAGCGCGGCGAGACCGGCGAGGAGATCGACCGCGCCCGCGAACTGCGCGACGCCGTGCGCTCGATGCACGAGGCCAACCCGATGCTCGGCCTGCGCGGTGTGCGTCTCGGGCTGAAGATCCCGGGCCTCTTCGCTCTGCAGATCCGGGCGATCGCCGAGGCGGTCGTGCGGCTGCGCGAGGAGGGCAAGGACCCTCAGCCGGAGATCATGGTGCCGCTCATCGGCTCCAACCGTGAGCTGGTCATCGTCCGCGCCCAGGCGGAGAAGATCATCGGCGAGGTCGCCGAGGCCCACAACCAGTCGCTGGACCTGCCCATCGGCTGCATGATCGAGCTGCCGCGTGCGGCCCTGACGGCCAACCGCATCGCCCAGACGGCGGAGTTCATCTCCTTCGGCACCAACGACCTGACGCAGACGACGTGGGGCTTCTCCCGCGACGACGTCGAGACGGCGTTCTTCCCGAAGTACCTCGAGAACGGCGTCCTGACGATCTCCCCCTTCGAGACCCTCGACGCCCTCGGTGTCGGCGAGCTCGTGCGCATCGGCGTGGAGAAGGGGCGCGAGACGAACCCCGACCTCAAGGCCGGTGTCTGTGGCGAGCACGGTGGCGACCCCGAGTCGATCCACTTCTTCCACAACGCGGGCCTGGACTACGTCAGCTGCTCGCCCTTCCGCGTGCCCGTCGCGCGCCTCGAGGCCGGCCGTGCGGTCGTCTTCACCGACGAGGTGGGCACCAAGTAGCGCCGCCCCCTCACCCGCTTCGAAATTCTCGGGTCACCCGGAAAACCCCGGGTTCGCAAGGGTTACTTACTCTTGCGAACCCGGGGAAACCCTTGCGGAGTCACCTGAGACGCGGTGGCGACATGACGAAGGGGGCTTCGCACCGTGCGGTGCGAAGCCCCCTTCGTCATGGGCGGGGTCGGGCTGGATGGCCCCCGGACCCCACCGGGGATCAGCGCGTGGAGAGCGTGGGACGGAGGCGGTCGCTCATCCGGTGGTCGTGGGCGTTGTGGCGCACCTGCTCATGGTCGTGGTCGTACGCAGCGGCGTGGCGGGGTGCGCGCTTGGTCTCGCTGGTGGGACGGAGGGCGTCGATGGCAGTCATCCAGATCTTCTTCATGACCTTGATGTTGCCCCTGTCAATTATCCTTCCCAAATTCAGAGTTCCGAAGGATCATTCAGTTTTGCTTCATTATTGGCTAAAGTTCCCCGCATGGTCGATGCACATCGCGTGAGGATCTTCTTGTCCGTCATGGCTTCCGGCTCGGTCAACGCCGCCGCAGAGCACCTGGGGCTCTCCCCCTCCGCCGTGAGCCAGCAGATCGCCGCGCTGCAGAAGGAGACGCAACTCACACTCTTCACCCGCGACGGTCGCGGCATCGCCCCCACTCCCACGGCCCACACGCTCGCCCAGGAGAGCGAGCCGCTGATGTCGGAGCTGAAGCGCATCGACGCCGTCGTCGACGATCTGCGCCAGGGGTCGACCGGGTCGCTGGAGATCGGGTACTTCGCGTCGGCCGGCTACCGGTGGATGCCGCAGCTGGCCAAACGGATCCAGGCGAAGATGCCCGACCTGACGCTGCGGATGGTGCTCACGGAGGGATACCCGGTGGGCGAGTCGCCGCCGGTGGACATCGACGTCGTCCCCGCCGACCCGACGACCTCGGTGCGCCCGGGTCACCTGGTCACGCCGCTGATGACCGACCACTTCGTCGCGCTCGTACCGGCCGGCCACCGCCTCGCGGGACGACGCCGGGTCGAGATGTCGGAGCTCGCCGAGGAGAAGTGGATCAGCAACGACATCTCGGCCGGGATCACCCAGGACATGGTCGACCGCGCCTGTCGGGCAGCGGGATTCCGTCCGCGGTACACGGTCGAGGCGCAGGACCACCACACGGCGACGGCCTTCGTCGCGGCCGGGGTCGGCATCACGGTGCTGCCGGACATGGCGAGTCGTTCGCTGCCGAAGACCGTGCGCCGGCTGCGCCTGACCAAACCCAACCCGGTCCGGGACCTCGTCGCCCTCACCGCCCCGGTCGCGCGCTCCAACGAGGCCGCGAAGCTCGCGGTCGACCTGCTCCAGCAGGTCGCGGCCGCGAGCGCCCGTCGACGGTAGGGACGGCCGTCCACACACCACCAACGACGGCCCGGTCACGCATCCGCGTTGGTACGCCAGGACCGCTGCACCATCTCCCGCAGCACGTCCTCGTCGATGTCGGACAACCGCTTGACGTACAGGCAGCCCTTGCCGGCCGTGTGCTTGCCCAAGCGGTCGAGCAGGTCCTGGTTGGGGCCGTAGTAGGTCAGCCCGTAGAGGGTGAGCGCCGCCTTGCGGGGAGCCAGCCCGAGCGCGAACCACTCCCGCTCCTTGCCGTCCGCGGTCGTGTACGGCATGGTTCCGAGCCGATCATCGGCGGGCCCCGGGCGACCGGCTCGGCTCCGGTCACCTCACGCATGAGGGCGAGCACCGCCTGCGCGTCCTCCCGGCGCCGGGCGTCGGTGACATCCGCGACGAGGGCGTCGGCAGAGGCATCTGTCGGCTTGGTCCTGCGATCGTCGGTCATGGGGTGAGCCTAGATCGGGTTCCCCTCCCTAGGATGGTTCGAGGAGGGTGCAGCACCTATGCCACACAGCAGATCCGTGACTCCCCCGCTTCGGGTGGCGATCATCGGCGCAGGACCGTCCGGGCTCTACGCCGCGCAGGCCCTGGCCGGGCAGGACGACGTCGAGGTCAGCGTCGACGTCTTCGACCGGCTGCCGGCCCCCTTCGGACTCGCCCGCTACGGGGTCGCTCCTGATCATCTGAGTCTGCGCTCGGTGCGCACCACCCTCGAGGCCGTACTCGACCGTCCCACGGTGCGGCTGCTGGCCAATGTCGAGGTCGGCACGGACATCAGCGTCGAGGAGCTGCACCGGTTCTACGACGCGATCGTCTTCACCTACGGCGCGGCGACGGACCACCGGCTGGAGATCCCCGGCGAGGACCTGACCGGCACCATCTCCGCCACCGAGCTCGTCAACTGGTACTGCGGGCACCCGGATGCCGCCGGCGAGCACGTGGAGGCCGCGATCACGGCGGCGACGTCCGCGGTGGTCGTCGGTGTCGGCAACGTCGCCGTCGACGTGACGCGGGTGCTGAGCAAGACCGCTCCCGAGCTCGAGCACACGGACATGCCGCAGCACGTGCTCGACCTGCTGGCCGGGAGCAGCATCACGAGCGTGACGGTGCTCGGGCGCCGGGGGCCGGCCCAGGCCGCGTTCACGACCAAGGAGCTCAAGGAGCTCGGAGAGCTCGCCGATGCCGACGTGCACGTGGATCCACGCGACCTCGCGCTCGACCCGGTCAGCGAGGCCGACATCGAGGGTGAGCGGCGTCGGGAGCGCAACATGCGGGTTCTGCAGGGGTGGTCCACGAGGGCGAAGGGAGAGGGTCGCCGCACGATCAGGCTGCGCTTCTTCTCCCAGCCGGTCGAGATCATCGGACCGGGCAGGGTCACGGGCGTCCGCGTCGAACGCACCCGGCTCGACGCCGACGGGTCACTGAGCGGGACCGGTGAGCACATCACGATCGACGCCGACCTCGTCGTGCGGTCGGTGGGGTACCAGGGGATGCCGCTGGCCGGCGTCCCCTTCGACACCGCTCGCGGCGTGATCCCCCATGACGAGGGCCGTGTGCACGACGGTGATGACGTGGTCCCCGGTGAGTACGTCGCCGGCTGGATCAAGCGGGGACCGACCGGCATCATCGGGACGAACAAGAAGGACGCCACCGCGACGGTGCGCTCGCTGATCGCCGACGCGGCGCAGCTCCCGCGAGCGGCACGACCGGATCCGGACGCGGTGACGAGCCACCTGTCGGACCGGGGCGTCCACTACGTCAACGTCGACGGCTGGCGGGCGATCGACGCCGCCGAGATCGCGCTCGGGGAGTCCATGGGCCGGGCCCGCACGACCTTGCACGACCGAGAAGCGCTGCTGGAGTCCGCGCGGTGGGCCGATGATCAGTGAGTCGGTTGGCTGCGCCTGCTCAGCCGCAGCATGATCAGCGCGCCGACCAGCCCCAGGGCCAGGAAGACCACCGCGCCGAGGAGCGTCACCTGGGTCGCCTGTGCGAACTGACGGCTCAGCTCGGCGACCAGGTCCTCTTGACCACCCTTCTCGCGCAGTCCCTGCAGGGCGCCGCCGGCAGAAGTCCGGGTCGCTTCGTCCAAGGGTGTGCCGGTGGAGAGGTAGTGCCCCAGCCCCACCGAGAGCAGCGCTCCGGCGACGGCCGTGCCGATGGCCATGCCCACCTGCCGCACCGCGCTCTGGGTTGCCGAGCCCTGCCCGGACTGGGCGGTCGGCACGTCGGCGAGCACGAGGGAGGTCAGCTGCGCCGAGGCCAGTCCCAGTCCCAGCCCGTAGACGACGAGCGGGATGGTCATCAGCCACACGCTGACGGAGGGGGCGAGCAGGAGCGCCATCACGCCGATGCCGATCACCTCCAGACCGAGACCGACGACGACCACGGCCGGGGGGCCGATCCGGTCGGCCAGGTGGCGTGCCTGGGCGCCGGCGATGAAGGCTCCGATCGCCATCGCGGCGAGGACGAAGCCCGCCTGCAGGACGCTCAGCCCACGGGCGGAGACGAGGTAGAGCGGCAGCACGAAGATCAGCGCGAACTCGCCCACCGCGACCGTGGCAGCGGTGACATTGCCCCAGCTGAACCTGGGCAGGGTGAACAGCGAGAGATCCAACAACGCCGAACGGCGCACCCGGGCCCGGTGCCGCTCCCACAGCACGAAGAGTGCGATGGCCACCAGACCGAGCAGCCCGAGCACGGGAACGGGGGAGACCGGGGCGCTCTCGGGCCACGTCCAGAACAGGAATGTGGCCTCCCGCGTGGGCGCCCACCATCCCATCGACGGCCCCTCGATGATGGCGAAGACCAGGGCTCCCACGCCCAGGGCCGACAGCTGGAAACCGTCCACGTCGAGCCCGCGGGAGGTGATCGTGCCCTTGGTCTCCGGGACCAGCAGCACGGTCGCCACGATCACGGCCACGCCGATCGGGACGTTGACCCAGAATATCCACTCCCAGGAGAAGGAGTCGGTGAGCCACCCGCCGAGCAGCGGACCGACGGCGGCCGCCCCGGACATGGTCGCTCCCCACACCCCGAAGGCAGCAGCACGATCCTTGCCGCGGAAGACTGCGTTGACGGTCGAGAGGGTGGCGGGCAGGACCATCGACCCGCCGATGCCCTGCACGACTCGGGCCAGCAGCAGTGGGGTGGCAGAGCCGGAGAGTGCCGCCAGGACGGAGCCGAGCACGAAGGTGGTCGTCCCGGCGATGAACAGTCGCTTGCGACCGAGTCGGTCACCGATCCGGCCCGTCGAGAGCAGCAGGGCCGCGAAGACGACCGAGTAGATGCTGTTGATCCACTGCGCCTGCGTGAGGTCCAGGTCGAGACTGCTGATGATCGCCGGCAACGCGACCCCGACGATGGTGCCGTCCAGGATGATCATCCCCAGCCCCAGCGCCAGGACCCAGAGCGCGGCCCACTTGTGCGGGATGTTCACCTCGTCGGACTCGGTGCCCTCCGCATCCTGCTGGGAGGCCGAGTCAGATCGTTCGCCTTCTGTCCTGCCCATCTGCTCACTGTAGTAACCGGGACGCGACCTCGATCGCGCCTCAGCCCTCGCGTCCACCAGCCGCGTGCCGCGCGGCGATGTCACCGAAGACCAGACCCTGACCGATCGTGGCCCCGGCTCCGGGGTAGCGGTCCCCGAAGGCGTTGGCAGCGGTGTTGCCGGTGGCGTAGAGGCCGGTGATCACGGTGCCGTCCTCGCGCAGCACCCGGGCGTGCTCGTCGGCGCGCAGCCCACCGCAGGTGCCCAGGTCGCTCATCACCACCTGGACCGCATAGAGCGGTCCTTCATCCAGGGGACGCAAGTTCGGGCTGGGCGACCTGGTGGGGTCCCCGTAGTACCGGTCGTAGGCCGACTCGCCCCGATCGAGGTCGGCGTCCCGGCCTGCGGCCGCCATCTCGTTGAAGCGTCGCCCGGTCGCCACGAAGGTCTCCACCGGGACGTCGATCAGCTCGGCCAACTCCGCCGCGGTGTCCGCCTGGTGCGCGATGCCGGCGTCGAACCATGCCTGCGGAATCGGCATCCGCGGGAACACCTCCGTGGCGAAGACGTAGCTGTTGCGGTACTCCTGATCGAAGATGATCCACATCGTCCCGACCGGGTCTCCGGCGCCCTCGCGCCGCAGCACCTCCTGGCCGAAGGTCATGTAGTCGGTGGACTCGTTGACGAACCGTCGGCCGTGCCGGTCGATGATGAACGAGCCGGGCAGCGAGCGCTCGGCGAGCATCACCCCCGGGTCTCCTCCGGGCAGCGGCGCCACGGACGGGAACCACCAGGCCTCCTCGAGGTGGGCCAGGTCGGCGCCGACCTCCACACCCGCCTTGATCGCGTCCCCGGTGTTCGACTCCGCTCCCAGGGGCCACTCCTCCTGCAGGCTCTCCGACTGGTAGCGGTGGCGCATGACCATGTCGTGGTCGAAGCCCCCGGCCGCCAGGACCACGCCCCGCCGCGCGGTGACCGTCACCTCACGGCCGTCCTGCACGAGCACGGCGCCGGTGACGGTGTCCCCGTCGGTGACCAGGCGCTGGAGCGCCGTCTTCGTCCACACCGGGATCCCACGGTCCAGCACCCCGGCATACAGCCCGGCCGCCAGCGCCTGTCCGGTGGCGGCGTAGTGCCTTCCGAGAGCGAGTCCACCGACGCCCTGGGCCACCCGCTTGACCACCTTGGGCAGCGCCTTGGCCGGGGCCTTGGCCATCAGGTTCATCCACCGGTAGTCGGGACTGGTGATCGGCATCGGCACGGGCGCGCTCATCGACGTCGGCCGTAGCCGGGCCCGCTCGTCCCCCAGCACCCCCAGGTCGAACGGCGAGCTCTCCACGCTTCGCCCCTGGTCCGACCCACCGGGCAGGTTCGAGTGGTAGTCGGCGTACCCCTTTGCCCAGATGAACTCCAACGGAGTCGCCCGTCGCATCAGGTCCACCGTGGCCCGACCCTGGTCGAGGTAGGCCTGCCAACGCGCCCGCGGGGAGGCGTCACCGACCAGGTTCTCCAAATAGGTCGAGGCCTGCTCGGTGCTGTCGGAGGAGCCCTGCTCGGCCAGGACGGCATTGCCCGGGATCCAGAACGCACCACCGGACAGGGCCATCGAGCCGCCGACGTACTCCGACTTCTCCACGATCAGGGTGGACAGGCCCTGCTCATCGGCGGCCGTCGCCGTCAGCAGGCCGGTCCCGGAGCCGATGACGAGCAGGTCAACGGTGGTGTCTTCGGCGCGGGTGGTGGGCAGTTCACGGACCTCAGTCACGGTCGAGCACTCTCCTCAAAACAGGACGGCACCGACGACCCGGGGCCGTACCCTCACCATAGGACCCGCGTTCGATCACCTCGCAGGGGCATCTCGGTCGCGGTGTCGCACCCGGTCATAGACACCATAGGGTCAAGGCATGACCGACGCGCAGGACCGCGACTTCCGCAACCTCTACCGCCACGGGTTCGCCCGCGTGGCCGCGTGCACACTCCCGGTGACGATGGCCGACCCCTTCGCGAATGCCGAGGCAACGCTGGAGCGGGTCCGCCACCTGCACGACGAGGGCGTCGCGGTCGCGCTCTTCCCGGAGCTGGGCCTGACCGGCTACTCCATCGACGACCTGTTGCTGCAGGACGTGCTGCTGCGCGACGTCGAGGCCGCCCTGGTCCATCTCGCCAACCAGATGCGAGACCTGACGCCGCTGATCGCGGTGGGCGCCCCCCTTCGCCATCGCAATCGTCTCTACAACTGCGCGGTCCTCATCCACCGCGGCGAGATCGTCGGCATCGCCCCGAAGTCCTACCTCGCCAACTACCGCGAGTTCTACGAGAAGCGCCACTTCGCCTCCGGCGCGGGCATGGCCGACGAGTGGTTCCGCCCGACCTTCACCACGGGCGCGGAAGCCGACCTGCTCGACGGGGTCCCCTTCGGCACAGACGTGCTCATCCACGTCGACGACGTGCCCGGCCTGGTCGTCCACGCCGAGATCTGCGAGGACGCGTGGGTCCCCCTTCCGCCGAGCCACGAGGCCGCCCTGGCCGGCGCCACCACCCTGCTCAACCTCTCCGCCTCCCCCATCACCGTCGCCCGCGCCGACGACCGCCACGCCATGGCCCGCTCGGCCTCGATGCGCTGCAACGCCGCCTACCTCTACGCGGCCGCGAGCGAGGGCGAGTCGAGCACCGACCTCTCCTGGGACGGCCAGACGATGGTCTACGAAGGGGGTGACCTCCTGGGTGAGTCCGAGCGCTTCCCGCGTGGTCCCCGCGCGACGATCGTCGACATCGACGTCGACCGGTTGCGCCAGGAGCGCCTGCGGCAGGGCAGCTTCGACGACAACGGGGCAGCCCACGGGATGGGACGCGGCGTCGGGTCGTCGGGCCGGGCGTACCGAGAGATCCACCTCGAGCTCGACCCGCCGACCGGAGACCTGGGCCTGCGCCGCCCCGTGGACCGCTTCCCCTTCGTCCCCGACGACGAGGCGCGGTTGGCCCAGGACTGCTTCGAGGCCTACAACATCCAGGTCTGCGCACTCGAGCAGCGCCTGCGCGCCATCGGTGGCGAGCGTTGGCAGCCGAAGATCGTCCTCGGCGTCAGCGGCGGACTGGACTCCACCCACGCTCTCCTCGTCGCGGCGAAGGCGATGGACCGTCTCGAACGGCCGCGCACCGACATCATCGGCATCACCATGCCGGGCTTCGCCACGAGCGAGCGCACCAGGAGCAACGCGGTCGACCTCATGCAGGCCCTCGGGATCACGTGGGAGGAGCTGGACATCCGGCCCGCCGCCACGCAGATGCTGCGCGAGATGGGCCACCCCTTCGGCCTCGACCCGGACGGCGACCACGAGCCCGACGTCTACGACGTGACCTTCGAGAACGTCCAGGCCGGGCTGCGCACCGACTACCTCTTCCGCATCGCCAACCAGCGCGGCGGGATCGTCCTGGGTACCGGTGACCTCTCCGAGCTGGCCCTGGGCTGGTGCACCTACGGCGTCGGCGACCAGATGAGCCACTACGGCGTCAACGCCGGGGTGCCCAAGACGCTCATGCAGCAGCTCGTCCACTGGGTCGCCGACTCCGAGCAGCTGCCGGAGGTCTCCGACACGCTGCGCTCCGTCCTCGACACGGAGATCAGCCCGGAGCTCGTACCGAGCACCGACGAGGACCGTCCCCAGTCCACCCAGGACATCATCGGCCCCTACGCGCTGCAGGACTTCACGCTCTTCCACGTCCTGCGGCACGGCTACCGGCCGAGCAAGATCGCCTTCCTCGCCGAGCAGGCTTGGTTCGATGGGACGAAGGGGGCGTGGCCCGCCTCCGTGGCCTCGGAGGACCGGGGCGCATACGACCTGACGACGATCCGGCGCTGGCTGATCGTCTTCGTCGAGCGATTCTTCGCCAACCAGTTCAAGCGGTCGGCGATGCCGAACGGCCCGAAGGTCCTGCCCGGCGGGTCCCTGTCCCCGCGTGGGGACTGGCGCATGCCCAGCGACGTCTCCGGGGCACGGTGGCTGGCCGAGATCGAGGCCGAGGTCCCCCCGGCCTGACCCACGAGCGATGGCGGGTGGTCAGCCGTCCGAGGACGACGACCGCCCGCCCGCCATGGCACGCGAGTGTGCAGCCGGCGACTAGTGGATGCCGATGGACTCGCTGTTGGTCGCGGAGTCGCCGCCCTTGCCGTAGGAGTAGCTGCCCATGCCCATCTTGGCCATCACGACACCGACGACGATCGTCACGACGGCGAGGATGGCGGCGATGATCCCGAGCGTGGGGTTCAGCAGGAGGACGCCCAGGGTGCCGACGCCGCCCGAGAGGATCCCGATGGCCATCACGGTCCACCAGGCGGGGTTCTGCGCGTGGCCCAGTTCCTCGACGGAGTGCGGGCCCGTCGGGGGGTGCGGAAGGCGAGGGTGCTTGCTCATGGCGTCATCATCCCATGCCCCTGCCCCGGTCGGACAGGGACCGGGACCATGGACCCGCGGATGCAGCGCGGCTACGGTGAACTGGATCACTACACCTGACGAAAGGTGGCCCCGATGGCCGTGTCCACCCGGTTGCGACGAGCCTCCGCCGGCTCGTGGGACACGCTCACCACCCACCCACCGAGCGCCGGGATGGGGTGGTCCGGCCACGCCTTCCCACACCCGCCGGGTCGCCGCCGTGTCGTCGGGGACGCCTTCGCCAAGGGCACCGACCCGACGACGCCGGTGCAGAACATGCTGGCCGTCTCCCGCGACCTCGGGCCGATCTACGAGATGCTCGCCCTGGGGCGCAAGTTCGTCTTCGTCGCCGGGGTCGACCTCGTCGGCGAGCTCTGCGACGACAAGCGCTTCGTCAAGACCCTCGCCCCCGGCGTGCACGACCTGCGGATGTTCGTCGGCGATGGTCTCTTCACCGCCCACACCGACGAGCCGAACTGGCGCCTCGCGCACGACCTGCTCGTCCCGGCCTTCGCCAAGCCGGCGATGCGCAGATACCACGACGTCATGGTCGAGACCACGGACGAACTCATCGACGTGTGGGAGGAGGCGGCGAGTGACGGGCACCGCGTCGACGTCTCCCCCTGGCTGACCAAGCTCACCCTCGAGTCGATCGCGCGCGCGGCCTTCAGCCACACCTTCGCCAGCTTCGAGACCGAGGAGGTCGACCCCTTCGTCACGACCTTTGTCTCCTCCATGTCCTACGCGGCCGGCCGCTCCAACCTCGCCTCGATCCCGCTCGTCGGCCGGCACCTGGTGCGCCGGCGCGACCGCCGGGCGCTGGAGCGGCACCGCTACATCGACGACCTGTTGCAGCGGATCGTCGCCGAGCGCAAGGCCGGTGGCGAGCAGGTCGACGACCTGCTCGGACGGATGATGGACGTGCCCGTCGATACGGCCGGGACGATGCTCGAAGCGCAGAACGTGCGCCACCAGATCCTCACCCTCCTCGTCGCCGGGCACGAGACCACCTCCGGTGCACTGTCCTTCGCGCTGTACCACCTCACCCGCGAGCCGGAGGTGCTCGCCCGGGTGCGCGCCGAGCTCGACGAGGTCCTGGGCACGGACCCGACGGCGACGCCGACCTTCGAGCAGGTGCCCAAGCTGCGCTATCTGCGCCGCGTCGTCGACGAGACGCTGCGCCTGTGGCCGACGGCTCCCGGCTTCGCGCGCTCCCCGAGGGAGACGACGGTCATCGGGGCCGACGGTGGCGCCGGGGTACCCGGCGGGCTGGCGATGACGCCGCAGGACTCGGTGCTCGTCTTCATCCCGCAGCTGCACCGCGACCCGCACGTCTGGCCGGACCCGGAGCGGTTCGACCCCGACCGTTTCCTGCCGGAGCACAACCGGGCGCGCCCGGCCCACGCGTACAAGCCCTTCGGCACCGGCGAGCGCGCCTGCATCGGTCGCCAGTTCGCGCTCCACGAAGCGGTGATCGTCCTGGCGAAGCTGCTGCACAGATTCGACCTCACGCCCGAACCCGACTACCGGCTGACGATCACCGAACGGCTGACGCTGATGCCCGTCGGCTTCCGGGTGGGGCTGACCCGCCGCTGGGGCCCGGGGCGGACGTAGGCTCGCGGATCATTCGTCGGCGCGTTCACCTCCACCCGGGGTGGCGGGCAGGTCGCGCCGCACGATCTTGCCGTTCGCGGTGCGCGGCAGGGCCTCCACGACCCGCACCTCGCGCGGGCGCTTGTAGTCGGCCAGTCGCTCCCCGGCCCGGGTGAGCACCCGCTCGCGGATCGTCGCCGTGTCGCCGGGCGGCTGCGTCGGCACCACCCACGCGCAGACGAGGGTCACGCCGTCACCGACGTCCAGCGGGGCGACCGCGACCTCGGCGACGCCGGCGATCTGGCAGAGCGCGTCCTCGACCTCCACCGGTGAGATCCGGTAACCCATCGCGGTGATCACGTCGTCGCAGCGCCCGTGGTAGGTCAGGTACCCGTCCACGTCGAGCGAGGCGAGGTCGTTGGTGACGAACCACTCGCCGCGCATCACCTGCCGGTTCTCCTCCGGGCGGCGCCAGTACCCGAGCATCACGCCCGGGTCATCACGGTGGACGGCCAGGCGCCCGCTCTCCCCCACGGGCAGCGGGGTCGGGTCCTCGAGCCGGTCGGGGTCGAGCACGGCGATCCGTCGGCCGGGCTGGGCACGCCCGGGGCTGCCGGGCCGCACCGGCACCTCGGGGCCGCTGGAGACGAAGGTCGAGACCTCGCTCATCCCCAGGGACTCGTACAGCGCCACCCCCGTGGTCTCGGTCCACTCCCGCCACAACGGCGACGGGAGCGCCTCGCCGGCAACCAGCGCCGCCCGCAGCGAGGACAGGTCCCAGTGGGCGGGGTCGCCGTGGCGCAGCAGGTGCCGGTAGACGCCGGGCACCGCGGCGAGGTGCGTCGCGTCGTACGCCTCGACCAGGCGCGGCCAGAGCAGCCGGTCGGTCGGGCCGTCGTGGACGACCGCCGTCGCGGCATTCGCCCACGGGTCGGTCAGGCCGACGCCGAGGGTGTAGGTCCAGTTCAGCGCCCCGGCGTGCACCATGACGTCGCCCTCGGTCAGGCCGTACCAGCCGCGGTACATCGGGCGTCGCCCCCAAGCACTGCGGTGGGCGTGGGTGACTCCCTTCGGCCGCCCGGTGGTGCCGGAGGTGTAGGTGATGAAGGCGGCGCGGTCGGGGTGGCCGACGTCATGCTCCGCGCGCTCGTCGCCGGCGATCCACTCGGCGATCGTCTGCGCGGTGATCCTCGGGATGTGCGGTGGCACGCTCAGCGGCAGGTCCTCGTCGAGGGCGACCACCTGCGCGCCGCTGTCGGCGAGCAGCCCGGCGGCCTCCTCGCCCGTCAGCTGGGCGCTCGTCGGGACGGCGACGAGGCCGGCGGCGATGGCACCGAAGAAGACGAAGGGGAACTCCGCCCGGTTGCCCATCCGCAGCAGCACCCGGTCACCGCGCTGCAGGCCGAGTCCGAGCAGCCCGGCCGCGACCGCCCGGACGGTGTCGTCCACCTGAGCGAAGGTCCACGTCGACTCGTCGCCGGGTCCGGAGTGGACGACGACGAGCGCCGGGCGGTCAGGGGCATGCTGGGCCGGGTCGGCGACGCAGTACTGCGACATGCCGAAGGGGGCGGGCGTGGCCTCTCCCGGGGCCGGCTCGACGGGCCAGCGGCTCACATCTCCTCGTGGGTGTCCGGGTCCGCGTCGAAGAGGCGACCGTCGGGACGACCGAGCGCGGTGATCGCCTCGACCTGCGCGTCGGAGAGGTCGAATCCGAGGACCTCGAGGTTGCCGGCCCGGCGCTGCGGGTCCGCGGACTTCGGCACCGGCAGCGCGTCGAGGTGCAGGTGCCAGCGCAGGATCACCTGGGCGGGCGTGACGTCGTGGGCCTGCGCGGCGGTCACGACCGGCTCTGCCGTCAGGAGCTCACCCGCGCGACCCAGCGGCGCCCACGACTGGGTGGTGATGCCGCGCCGCTCGTCGTCGGCGCGCTGCTCGACCTGGGGGAAGAAGGGGTGCAGCTCGATCTGGTTCGACGCGGGCGTGACGCCGGTGGCCTCGATGATCGCGTCGAGGTGGGGGGCCTTGAAGTTGCTCACGCCGATGGAGCGGACGAGCCCTGCGTCCTTTGCCTCGACCAGTCCCTCCCAGGCCCGCACGAAGGCGCCCTGCGAGGGGTTGGGCCAGTGGATCAGGGCGCTGTCGATGAAGTCGAGGTCCATGACGTCGAGGGTGGTCTCGAGGCTGCGTCGGGCACCGCCGTGGTCGCGGCCGGGGATCTTCGTCTGGATGAAGACATCGCCCCGCTCGACACCGCTCGCGCGCACCGCCTCGGCGACCTCGCGCTCGTTGCGGTAGTTCACCGCCGTGTCGAGGAAGCGGTACCCGTCCTCGAGTGCCCCGGCCATGGCGCGGACTCCGTCATCGCCACGAAGGGAGTAGGTGCCGAAACCGAGGACCGGCACCGACGTGCCGTCCCCGAGGGTGCGGGTGGGAAGCTCAGCCATTCCCCCAACGTAGGGGACGATTCCGATTCCGACGAGAGTGGTTCCGCACGGTGGATTTCGAGGCTCCTCGCTGGAGCTCGTCGCACCTCAACCACCGAGGGGTCGGAGCTCGTCGCACCTCAACCACCGATGGTTGAGGTGCGAGTCCGCTCTACGGGCGAGCCTCGAAACCCGCCTCAGCCGTCGAGGACGGCGAGCAGATCCCCCTTCGCCGTGAGGTACTCCGCCTCCAGCTGGTCGACGAGCTCGGCCACCGGGAGGACCTCGGTGATGCCCGCGACGGAGTGGCCGGCGCTCCACACGTCCTTCCACGCCTTGGGCGTGACGCTCGAGGTGGTGCTGCGCGGCTCCTCCTCGGCGTGCGGGTTGGTCACGTGCGAGACGTCGACCTTGTCCGGGGCGGGCAGGTTGTCGGGGTCGAGGCCGGCGTCGACGATGCTCTGGCGCAGGAAGTTCGCCGGGATGGTGCTGATCGAGGGCGTGTAGACGATCTCCTCGGCGCCGGAGCGCACGATCATCTGGCGGTACTCCTCGGGGGCGATCGACTCGTGCGTGGCGAGGAAGCGCGTGCCCATGTATGCCAGGTCCGCGCCGGCGGCCTGGGCTGCCAGGACGTCGCGGCCGGTGCTCAGCGAGCCGCCGAGGATGAGCGGCCCGTCCCAGACGCGGCGGACCTCGGTGATCAGGGCGAAGGGGTTGATCCCACCCGCGTGCCCACCGGCCCCGGCCGTGACGAGGATGAGCCCGTCGACGCCGGCCTGCGCAGCCTTGGTCGCGAACTTCGCGTTGGTGACGTCGTGGAAGACCAGGCCGCCGTAGGAGTGGACCGCGTCGACGACCTCCTTGGCCGCGCCGAGGCTGGTGATGACGACCGGCACCTCGTGCTCGACGATCTTCTCCAGGTCGGCCTCGATGCGCTTGTTCGTGCGGTGGACGATGAAGTTCACGCCGTACGGGGCGGGCTCACGACCCGAGTCGTCGGGCTGGGCCAGGGCCTGCTCGATCCGGGTCAGCCACCCGTCGAAGTCCTCGGTCGTGCGCAGGTTCAGCGCCGGGAAGGTCCCGAGCACACCCGCGCGGCAGGCGCCGATGACGAGGTCCGGGCCGGAGCCGAGGAACATCGGCGCGGAGATCACGGGCAGGCGCAGGCGCCCCTGGAGCTGCGTAGGCATGGTCATGGTGTCATCCTCACAGCCCGCCGGCCTGCGAGTCGAAGCGGGGTTCAGCTCCGCTTGGCGGCCAGGGCCATCGCCCGCCCCATCAGCGACCAGTACCGGCTCGGGGTGACCCGGGCGAGGAGGTCCAGGCCCTTGGCGTCGTTGCCGATGAGCAGGCGCGGGCGGCGGGCGACGGCGGCGTCGATGATCTCCTCGGCGGCCTGGTCCGCCGGGTACCGCAGCACCTTGGCGAAGTCGGCCTTGCCGCGCGCGGCCTCCTGCGGGTCGGTCCCTGCTGCGACGCGGGCGTTGGTGGCGATGTTGGTGCGGATCCCGCCGGGGTGGACGACGGTGACCCCGACGGGCCGGCCCTCCTCCTCGAGCTCGGAGCGCAGCGCCTCGCTGAATCCGCGCAGCCCGTACTTGCTCGTGGAGTACGCGCTCTGCCCGGGCGGGCCCACGAGCCCGAAGAGGCTGGAGGTGTTGACGACCTGCCCCTGGCCGTTGGCGAGCATCAGTGGCAGCAGTGCCCGGGTGAGGCGGATCGGCACGAGCAGGTTGATCTCGAGCAGCCAGTCGAAGTCGTCTGCGCCCACCTCGTCGAAGCGCCCACCGAGGGCGACTCCCGCGTTGTTGAAGAGCATCGTCACGCCGGGGCGCTCCTCGCGCACCCGGGCGATGACCGCGTCGGCCGCACCTCGGTCGGCGAGGTCGACGACGTGGGACGTCACGCTCGCGCTCGGGGTCTCCCGGCGGATGTCGGCGACCACCCGGGCCAGGCCGGCCTCGTCGCGATCGATGACGACCACGTCGGCGCCGCGGCGGGCCACCCCCTTCGCCAGGTGCTCGCCCATGCCACCGGCCGCACCGGTGACGACCGCGGTCCCGCCGAGGACGACGAGGTCGGGGCGCTTCACCGGACCGACTCCAGGGCCCGGTCGCCGAGGGAGTCGTCCAGGTTGCTCGAGCTGCCCGGCAGCGGCAGCTCCTGGGGCGCCTGCGCGCCGACGGGCAGCGGGGCTCCCTTCGCCCCGACCGGCACGAAGTGCATGTCCCGGGTGACGTCCGCGCGGCGGAAGGCGATCGTGTCCTTGATGTAGTTCTGCGGCATCGTCCACGGTGCCCGGTCGCCGACCTTGGGAAACTGGGAGATCACCCGCTGCACGTAGCCGGAGGTCAGGTCGAGGATCGGTCCGGCGGTCATGCCGTCGGGGGCGACCGGGACGGCAACCCCGAGGCCGCGGTCGCGCATGTGCCGCACGAGAGCGGCGACGTAGCGGCTGACGAGGTCGGCGCGCAGGGTCCACGAGGCGTTGACGTAGCCGACGGTCATCGTGACGTTGGGGACGCCGGCGAGCATGAGGCCGCGGTAGGCGAAGCGCCGGGCCAGCGGGACCTGCGCCCCGTCGACGACGAAGCGGATCCCGCCGAGGGCCTTCATCAGCAGCCCGGTCGCAGTGACGACGATGTCTGCCTCGACGACCCGGCCGTCGGTCAGGCGCACGCCCTCGGGGACGAAGCGGTCGACGTGCCCCGTGACCACCGAGACCGCGCCGCGACGGATCTGCGCGTACAGGTCGCCGTCGGGCACGGCGCACAGGCGCTGGTCCCACACGTCGTAGGGCGGGTCGAAGTGCTCGTCGATGATCTCCCGGGGCAGGAACCGCGACAGGTTGCCCTGGACGATCTTCTTTGCGGCCGTGGGCCGGCGGCGGGAGAGCTGGTAGAGGAAGGTCTGCAGACCGAGGTTCTTCACCCGGGTCACGGACTGGACCGTCGCCGGGCCGAAGTGACGGCGCAGCAGCTGGACGAAGGGGTCGACCGAGGGCTGGTCGAAGACGTAGCTCGGGGTGCGCTGCAGCATCGTCACGTGCGCGGCCGTGCCCGCCATGGCGGGCACGACGGTGACGGCGGTCGCGCCGGAGCCGATGACGACGACGCGCTTGCCGGCGTGGTCGAGGTCCTGTGGCCAGAACTGCGGATGGATCACCTGCCCGGCGAAGTCCTCGACCCCCTCGAAGCCCGGGTCGTGCGTCTGCTCGTAGTCGTAGTACCCGCTGCCGAGGTGGACGAAGCCGGCACGTACCTGCCGCGGGCCGTCACTCGTGTCGAGGTCGACCGTCCACTCCTGCTGCTCGCTCGACCAGGACGCGCTGCTGACCCGGCACCCGGTGTGGACCAGCTCGGCAACGCCCGTCTCGTCGGCGGTCTCGCGGATGTAGTCGAGGATGTCCGCTCCGTCGGCGATCGCCTTGCGGCCCGTCCACGGGCGGAAGGGGAAGGACAGCGTGAACATGTCCGAGTCCGAGCGCACCCCGGGGTAGCGGAAGAGGTCCCACGTCCCACCGGTCACCTCGCGGGCCTCGACGAGCGCGAGCTCGATGTCGGGGTTGGCCTCGATGATGCGGTGCGCGGCGCCGATCCCGGACAGTCCGGCTCCGACGACGAGCACGTCGACCCGCTCGGGCAGCTCGCGAGTGCGGGGCTCGTTGGTCATACTCGGCCTTCCCTCGACTGAAGTTCCTCGCAAGTAACCTACCGTCTCGAGTCCACGGCGACGCTCCGGCGCGGGGTCGATGTGCCACCGAACGGATGGCCGCACGCCTTCACCTCAACCAACGGGGCGATGGTGACGGCCGCGGGCGGGCGTCAGCGCTCCGGCACCCGCAGCAGGCAGGCGCCCGGCTCGGCGAAGGGGGTCAGCTCGGCCGGCTCGTCGTCGTCCCCCCGCTCGAGGGTCCCGTCGACGAGGCCGAGGTGGACCTGGCAGATGACGTCCGGGTTCTCCACGGCGAGGTCGAGGAGCGGGCAGGTCGTCAGGCGCACGGTCGCGCCGTCACGGACCGGCCCGAAGCCCAGGTCCGCGAGGGTGGTGTCGAGGTGCTCGCGCTCGCTCACCGTGGCCCCGGGCGTGGCCAGCCGCTCGCCCCAGGCCCGGCCGATGCGTCGGGCGCGCTCGCGCACCTGCGGGCTGTCACCGCCGGCGATGAGGTCGGCGGCGAAGGCCCCGGTCAGCGCGCGGTACTCGTCCACCCGCACACCGGGCGCCGGACCGGCCTCGTAGAGCACGGCCGGGCGCCCGCGCCCCTCCGCGGGAGCCGTGGCGGTCGTGACGAGCGAACGGTCGAGCAGTTGCGACAGGTGGCTGCGGACGGTGTTCTCGTGGGACCCGACACCGGCGGCGATCTCGGTGACCCGCATGGGTCGCCCGCCGGCGCGAAGGACCTCGAGCACCTGCCGCACCGCGGCGCCGAGGTCGCTCGGGTCCGCCTGGGGTGCGGGCCGCGGCCCGAGGTTTGTATTTTCCACGACTCCTAATGTAGTAATTTGGGTGCGGGTTGGGCAACCCGACCCGGCCCGCGCCGACGGCAAAGGAAGCCCCATGTCCACGAACCTGCCCATGGTCGAGGAGATCCCCGCCCTCGACTTGCGCCCCGTCCCCCGCTCGATCCGGCACGCGACCGTCATCGGCGCACTCTCGGCGATCAGGCCGGGTCGCTCCCTCGACCTCGTCGCTCCCCACGACCCGCAGCCGCTGCTGCGCCAGGTCGAGGGCCTCGAGCCCGACACGTGGAGCGTCGAGTACCTCCAGCAGGGTCCCGACGCCTGGACCCTGCGGCTGACCCGAGCCCAGTCCTGACCCGACGATGTGCTCCTACTGCGGGTGCCGCTCCATTGGCATCATCGGCCGGTTCAGCACCGAGCACGACGAGCTGATCAACGTCACCGGACTGCTGCGGCGGGCCGTGACCGACGGCCGCACCAACGAGATCGTCGAGCTCGTCGACGATGTCGCCCGGCTGCTCGCCCCGCACACCGACGCCGAGGAGGCCGGCCTCTTCACCGTGCTGCGCCGCGAGGAGGAGTTCAGCGAGCACATCGACACCCTCTGTGGCGAGCACGTGGACCTCGACGACCTCCTCGCCCGCATCCGCACCGGCGAGAGCCACCTCGTCGACCGCTTCGACCGGGAGTTGCGTTCGCACATCCAGCGGGAGGAGAACGGCCTCTTCCCCGCGTCCCTGACCACCCTCGGTGGGGATGAGTGGGACGAGGTCGATGCCCTGACGGCGGCGAGCGTCCCGACCTCCCCCGTGGCCCCGTGAGCCTCTCGACCCCGCGACCGACGCAGCAGCGGGCGAAGGGAGGCGCCTGGGTGATGCGGGACCGTCCCGGCCTGCTGTGGATGGTCGCCGCCGTCATCACCGCGGTCGTGCACCCCTTCGTCCCGGACTCGACCTGGCTGATGGTCCACATGATCGCGCTGGGTGCGCTCACCCACTCGATCATGGTGTGGAGCACGCACTTCACGGTCAGCCTGCTGAAGAACCGCCCCGACATCGACCTACGGGCCACACAGAACCGGCGACTGGTCCTGCTCCACCTGGGCATCATCGGCGTCCTCATCGGGGTCCCGACCACGTGGTGGTGGTTCACCCTGGTCGGCGCGTCGGCCGTCGTCCTCGCGGTCCTGTGGCACGGGTGGCAGCTGGTGCGACGCCTGCGCGGCGCTCTGCCGGGGCGGTTCCGGATCGTGGTGCACCACTACCTCGCCTCGGCCGCCTTCCTCCCCGTCGGCGCGACCCTCGGGGTGCTCCTCGCCCGCGGCCAGTCCGAGGAGATGCACGCACGGATGACGCTGGCGCACTCCCTGGTCAACGTGCTCGGCTGGGTCGGCATCACCGTCGCCGGCACCCTGATCACGCTGTGGCCGACGATCCTGCGGGTGCGCATGGATCCTGCTGCCGAGAAGCGCGCCACCCAGGCCCTGCCCGCTCTCGTCACGGGCCTCTCGCTCGCGCTCGTCGGCGCCCTGGCCGGATGGCGCTGGCTGCTGCTCGCCGGCGTGCTCGGCTACCTGGTCGCCCTGCTGTGGACCGGCCGCTCGCTCATCGCACCGGCCCGGGCCAAACCGCCGATGCACTTCGCGTCCTGGTCGGTGGCGGCCGGTGCGGCGTGGTTCCTCGTCGGCATCGTGATGGTCGCGTGGCGCGTCGCCACCGCGCCCGACATGGCCGCGATGACGATCGGCTACGGCCGGGTCGCGGCGGTGCTCGTCGTCGGCTTCGCCCTGCAGGTCCTCTGCGGCGCGCTCAGCCACCTGGTGCCCGCGGTCATCGGTGGCGGCCCGAAGGTCGTCCGCGTCGGGATCGAGGCCTTCGACCGGTTGGGCATGACCCGGATCGTCATCATCAACGTCCCCCTCGCCCTGTCCCTCATGCCGGTCCCGTCCGGTACCCGCGTCGTGCTGACCACCCTCGTGCTCATCGGGCTCGCGGCCTTCATCCCCGTCATGCTCGTTGGCGTCAAGCGCCTCGTCGCCGCCCGCCGCGAGGTCGCGACCTCGACTCCCGACCCGCGTCGCGACCCCCGGCTGGGCCGGGCCGAGGCCGCCCGGGTGCTCGATCCCCCCTTCCCCCGCACGCAGTTCATGGCCGGCGTCACCCTCGTCGCCCTGGCGCTCGCCGCCGGGCCGGCCCTCCAGCCGGTCCTCGACGGCGGCAGCGGGCCGGTCGCCGCACCCGCCACGAGCGTCTCGCCGACCGGCGAGACCACGACGGTCGAAGTCGTCGCGCAGGAGGACATGAGCTACTCCCCCTCGAGCATCGAGGTGCCCGCCGGCGACCGGCTGGTCATCGAGCTGACCAGCGAGGACGGCAGCACCGTCCACGACCTCTACTTCGACGACGAGCACCGGACCCCGCGCCTGACGAAGGGGGAGAGCGCCACCCTCGACCTCGGCGTCGTCGGCGCCGACCGGCAGGGCTGGTGCACCGTCACCGGCCACAGGGCCATGGGGATGACCTTCGACGTCGACGTGATCGGGGCACCAGCGGACGCGGCCTCCGACGAGCCGCCACCGGGAGCGGGCGGCGACCACGGCGACCACGGCGAGGAGCCCCCCTTCGCCCTGGACCCGGGCGCGGAGTGGCCGGAGGACCACCGGGCCCACGACGCCACCCTGCCGCCGCTGACCGACGAGAGGACCCACCGGGTGACGCTGCGGGTGCAGGATCTGCAGGTCGAGGTCGCGCCCGGGGTGACGCAGACGCGCTGGACCTTCGGTGACACCGCGCCCGGGCCGGTGCTGCACGGACGGGTCGGCGACGAGTTCGTCATCACGCTCGTCAACGACGGCAGCATCGGGCACTCGATCGACTTCCACGCCGGGGCCCTGGCCCCTGATCGCCCCATGCGCACGATCGCGCCGGGCGAGGAGCTGACCTACACCTTCACCGCCGAGCGGGCGGGGATCTGGATGTACCACTGCGCGACGATGCCGATGGCGACGCACATCGCCAAGGGCATGCACGGAGCGGTGGTCATCGAGCCGCCGGATCTGCCCGAGGTGGACCGCTCGTACGTGCTGACCGCGTCCGAGATCTACGCCGGCGAGTCCACGGACGAGGCACCGGCCGCGACGACCTTCAACGGGCGAGCCTTCCAGTACGACGCGGACCAGCTGAGCGCGAAGGTCGGTGAGCGCGTGCGCTTCTGGGTGCTCGACGCCGGGCCCGACTCTCCGCTGTCCTTCCACGTCATCGGTGGCCAGTTCGACACCGTGTGGCAGGAGGGCGCCTACCGGGTCGGCGGGCCCGGCCGCGTGGGCGGGCCCGACACCGGGTCACAGGCGCTCGCACTGCTCCCCGGGCAGGGCGGCTTCGTCGAGCTGTCCTTCCCCGAGCCGGGCCACTACCCCTTCGTCAACCACGTGATGACCGCCGGGGAGAAGGGAGCGCACGGGATCGTCCACGTGCGCTGAGGCCGTGCGTCTGTAGTGTGGTCCCACCGGGACGAGACCCGCGCATCCCCCAAGGTGCGGTCCAGCAAGCGTCGCCCACGTCGGCGGCAGGAGGGAGCGGGAGAGTGACCCCTACTCACGAGTCGACCACCATGTCCGACCAGCAGGACCGGGCGGAGAGCACGACACGGGATCCGCACCCGGAGCGACGCGACCCCGGCAAGGGATTCGTGGCGCTGCTGGGCTGGAGCCCCAACGCCGTGGAGGCCGTCGAGCAGTTCGACCGGCGCTACGTCGTCGTGGCGCCGGACTGGGCCGAGGACTACTGCCGCGAGCACGGCATCCCCTACGTGCCCTGGAACTTCGAGCGACTCAACGACCGCTCCATGGAGATCGCCGAGACCCTCAAGGGGCTCGGTGTCGACGTCGCGATCCCGCTGTTCGAGGAGACGGTCGAGTGGGCCGGCGCCATCAACGCGGTCGTGATGGACCAGCCGAAGCTCTTCGGTCAGGCGATGCTCCTGCGGGACAAGGCGCTGATGAAGCGCCGCGCCCAGCTCGGTGGCATCCGCGTGGGCATCTTCGAGGAGGCCTACGAGCAGGAGGACGTCATCCGCTTCCTCAAGCGCGTCAACCAGACGCTGCTGAAGCTCGACGGCGACCCCAACGACCCGATCCACCTGAAGGCCCTCGACAAGGCGGGCTGCCTCGGCCACCGCATCATCCGCACCCCGGACGAGGTGGACTCCATCCCGGAGGATGAGTTCCCCGTCCTGATGGAGTCCCACCTGGACGGGTGGGAGTTCGCGGTGGAGGCCTGGGTGCACAACGGGAAGATCCGCTTCCTCAACATCTCCGAGTACGTGCGGCTCGGCTACTCCGTCTTCGTCCCGGCCTCACCGGACCTGGAGCGCTACCGCCCGGAGATCACCCGGCAGCTGGAGAAGCTGATCAAGACCTTCGACATCGAGTTCGGCTTCGTCCACCCCGAGTACTTCGTCACCAGCGACGGCGAGATGTACTTCGGCGAGGTCGCCTACCGTCCCCCGGGCTTCAAGGTCTTCGAGCTCATCGAGCGCGCCTACGGGTTCAACGCCTACCAGGCGCTCGTGCTGGCCTTCGACCCGAAGACGACCGAGGAGGAGGTCACGAGTTTCTTCCCCCGCGAGGTCGAGGACGCGACCGGGTACGCCGGGTGCTTCGGGGTGTACCCGCGACGGCGCGTGGTGAGCACGCTCGAGATGCCGGAGGAGACCGAGGACCACGAGTACTTCGAGTCCCACGAGTTGTCCACCCCGCTGGAGGAGACGGTGACCAAGCGCACCGCCTTCGGGACCCACTGGGGCCTGCTCTACTTCTTCGGCGACGACCCGCACACGATGCGCGAGTTGCTTTCGCGACAGGAAGACCTTGACTTCTACGTCTGATGGGGTGATCCGCGTGGAGTCGGACACCTCCCTGCTGGACAAGCGCCTGCGCACTCTGACCGACGCGGTCCGGGCCTTCGACGAGGCCGGCGAGATCGGCAAGACCACCCGACTGCGCCGGGTCCTGGACGGGCTCCGGCTGGTCCTGCGGCAGCCGGGTGGGCCGGCTGCCGTGCAGGCACGTGCCGGCGAGCTCGAGTCGGCCGGGATCTTCGCGGGGACCGACTGGGCGACACCCAGCGCCTTGGTCCCCGCGCTCAGCCCCGCCTCCCTGCGGAGCGGGGACGCCGACACCGTCGTGATGGAGGTCGTCAGCGACCTGCGGCTCGTGGCCGTCGCCCTCGGCACGCTGGAGCACCCCGGCATCAGCGCTGACGAGGCCCGCGAGCACGTCCTGCAGGTGCTGGCGGCCAATGCCACGCTGCTCTTCTCCGCGCCCACGGAGGCCGAACGTGAGCAGCAGGGCCGGATGGCCCAGGTGACCCGGGCCGCGATGAAGCACATCGTCGACCAGCTCGGCTACGGCTCCGTCCTCGACCAGGTGGTGGAGGAGATCTGGCGGATCCTGCGCCAGCGCCCGGTCCAGGTCGACCACGTCAAGGCGACCATCACCCAGATCGCCGTGGCGATGACCGACTCCGACCTGGGCACGGGACACCTGCCTCGCGGGGTCGACCGCCTCGTCAGCAGCCTCTTCGGTCCGACCGAGGCATCCCGGGACGACCCCGGCGTCGCCGAGTACCGCCTGCGCCTGGAGTCGATGGACGACATGACGCTGCAGTACGAGGCCAACGGATTCGCCCGATCGATGCACGACACCGGACTCGTGTCCGCCTACCACGCGGCCCTGCTGCGTTTCCTGCGTGAGCGGAGCGACTTCCTCCTCAGCGAGGCGATGGGGCTCTCGAGCACCGGCCGGGAGAGCCTGCTGTGCTTCCACGACCTGGTCGACAAGCTCATCGACGAGGCAGTGCACCCCGAGACGGCGCAGGACGTCTACGGGTTGACGCTCATGCTGGAGCGGGGAGTGCTCTTCGAGCCACCGGTGGCCCCGGCGCTGTGGCGGCAGCTGTACGTGCCCCTGTCCGCGCACGCTCGCGAGCGCCTCGAGCTCGCCTTCGGCACCGCGCACGATGCGCGCGTCTGGCTGCTCGCCGGGACGCTGTCCGTGCTCGGCCAGCCACTGGGCATCGGGCAGGGCGACAACCCGACCTGCCAGTCGGCCCGCGCCATGTCCATGTGGGCCTACAACGATCCCGACTATCTCCTCCAGACGATCGTCTGGGCTGCCCGTGACGACGAGATCGTCATGCACTTCGAGGGACAGGCGATCTCCTCCTGCGACACGGCAGTCGGTCTGGCGACCACGTTGCCGATCGACCTCGACGCCGTCTCGTTGCTCGTGGTCCCCCACCTGGATCGGATCTACGCCGAGATGGGCCACCGCTGCGCCGGTCGTGCGGGCGACCCGCACCGGTGGATCAACCCCGAGTTCCACGGATGGTGGGCAGGGAGAGGGTTCCGGATCAACGTCGACGTCGGGACCGGCAGGCTGACCGACCTGGACGGGTTCGTCCAGCACTTCTACGCCACCTACCACCCCTTCCACAACGGTGGTCAGCCGCTGATCCACCCGCAGCCGGCAGGCATCGCCGTCACGGACGCCGCAGCCCGCTTCGTCGGGTGGCACGCGATCACGGTGCTGCGCGTGGCCCTCGACCCCGCGGGCACGATGCGGGTCTACTTCTACAACCCGAACAACGACAGCGGTCAGGACTGGGGCGATGACGTCGTCGTGAGCACGGCCGGCACCGGTGAGCGTTTCGGCGAGGCGTCCCTGCCCTTCGAGCAGTTCGCCTCACGGCTGTACATCTTCCACTTCGACCCGCTCGAGCCCGGCGACTACGCCTCGGTGACCTCCGAAGAGGTCGAGCGGGTCGTGGCGGCCATCACGCGCACCTGGGGCGCAGACCGCCTCCCCGAGGTCCCGCCGGCCGACTGAGTCGCTGCGGGGTCGGTAGGGTCAGGCGCCCGGGCGCTGCGTCGCCACGCCCTCGTGCTCGGTCGGACCCGCCCCACGGTCGGCCCGGTTGATCGTCGCGACGACGACGTCGACGACCAGGTCCGGGTGGTCGTGCTGCGGGCAGTGACCGCAGTCCGGCAGCGTCACGTGCGTGGCCTCGGGCAGGCGCGTGCGGGCGGTGTGCGCCTCGGACGGCAGGAGCAGCCGGTCGGTGTCGCCCCAGGCGACGGTCGTGGGCACCTGCACGTCCTTGGTGAACCGCATGACGGTCGCTCGGAAGAAGTGCGGCCAGAACCCCTTCGACCGACGCAGGTTGAGGGTGTCGCCGACCGCGGTCTCGACCGTGACCGTCTCGGGGTGGGTGTACAGCGAGCGGAAGGCGAACTTGCGGAACCACGTGTGGCCGGCCAGCGTGCGGTGCACCGCCTCGGGGAGGTGGCTGCCCACCTTCATGAAGAGCAGGTTCGCCGCGATGTTGGGCAGGTGGTGCACCGGGAAGAAGCCCCCCGGGGAGAGCACCGTGGCCGTGCCCACCGCGCCGTTGTGGGCGAGCTCGAGGCTGACGCTCCCACCGAGGGAGTTGCCGACGACGTGCGGTGTGTCGATCCCGTGCGAGACGAAGAACCGCTCGAACTGCTCAGCGGTGCTGCGCATCGAGTACCCGTCCGGGCGGGTCGGTGTCGGGGAGGCACCGTGACCGGGTAGATCGACCACGTAGACGTCGTACCCGCGGTCGTTGAGCAGCTGCGGCACCTCGCCCCACGCCTGGCGCCGGTGGCCGATCCCGTGGATGAGGACGACCGGCTCGCCGTCCCCGGGCAGGTGCGTGTGGGCGATGGTGCTCTTCATGAGCGTGATGTTACTCCGAGGTCACCTTTGCGACGAGGGGTGTTCGTCGGGAGAGGCGGCCCGTCTCTTCCCCAAGGGACACCCGCTCCGGCTCTCGCGCGCGTATACCGTGACGTCATGGGGCCGGACGGGGCAGGGGGCGCGCGGAGCCGCCCCGATGCGTGGACCCGGTTTCGGCGCGCCGCGTGGCAGCTGATCACCTCGACCGTGGTCGCGTCGTTCCGGCACCGGCTCATGGGGCTGGCCGCCGAGGCAGCCTTCTTCGCCATCCTGTCCCTTCCGCCACTGATCTTCGCGCTCGCCGGCAGCATCGGGTTCTTCGTCGACACCCTCGCCGTGGCCCAGGTCGAGACGCTTCGCGACACCACCCTGAGGTTGGCCGGCCGGGTGCTGACCGAAGACAGCATCGAGAGCGTCATCAGGCCGACGCTGGACGACGTTCTCCGGGGTGGGCGCTTCGACGTCGTATCCATCGGCTTCGTGGTCGCCCTGTGGTCGGGGTCGAGGGCACTCAACGTCTTCGTGGAGACGATCACGATTCTCTACGGCCTCGCCGGACGACGCGGCATCGTCCGTACCCGGGCCCTTTCGTTCGGGCTGTATGTCGTCGGTCTCGTCGTCGGCGTGATCGTGGTCCCGCTGATACTGCTCGGTCCGCGGATCATCGACTCGGTACTTCCGGACCAGCTGCAGGCACTGACCACCCTGTACTGGCCCACGGTGATCCTGCTCAGCGTCGCGTTCCTCACCTCGCTGTACCACCTGTCCGTACCGGTGCGGACCTCGTGGCGCCACGACCTCCCCGGAGCAGGCCTGGCCCTGCTGCTGTGGATCCTGGGTAGCTACGTCCTGCGTTGGGCACTGCAGGGCGTCATCGGGGGCACGTCGATCTACGGTCCGCTGGCCGCGCCCATCGCCCTACTCCTGTGGCTGTACCTCACCGCCGTCGCGATCCTGATCGGGGCTGCGCTGAACGCGGCCTGCGACCGCGTCTGGCCGGAGTCCGAGACCGCCCGGGCACGCCTGGAACTGGTACGTCGGCTGCGCAGCGACGCCAGGTCAAAGCGACTGCGTGACACCGTCAGCGCCGAGGACGTGCAGCAGCTCGGACAACGCCAGGACCGTGATCCCAGCGGCGAGGAGGCGCCACCGCGCGGATCGAACACGACCTGACCCGTGCACCACCCGCGGCTGACCGGGTCCTCGGTCAGTCCTCGGTGGGGTCGGCCTCCTGGTCGGCCTTGGTCGCGTGGACGGTGCCGTGCACGTGCTCCGGCGGGGAGTAGAGCGAGTACACCTTCAGCGGCACGTCACCGGTGTTGGTGATGTTGTGCCACTGGCCGGCGGGGACCATGACGATGTCGTCGTCGCCGACCTCGCGGTCGAAGGACAGGTCGTCCTGCGCCGGCCCGAGCTGGGCGCGACCGCGGCCCTCCTCGATGCGCAGGAACTGGTCGTGGTCCTCGTGGACCTCCAGGCCGATGTCGTCACCGGGCGCGATCGCCATGACGGTCAGCTGCATGTACGTGCCGGTCCACAGCGTGGAGCGGTAGTTGGTGTTCTCCAGCGTCGCGTCCTCGATGTTGACGACGTAGGGCGCAGGGCCGTGGTCGGACAGGTCGATCTGCTCGCTCATGTGGATCTCCTTGGCTACGAAGGGGGTTGGTCGCTTCGAGGCTACGGCCGCTGACGGCCTTCGCGCCTCAGCGCACGGTGAAGGTTGTCCAGAGCCTCAGGCGTTCGCGCCCACGGAGTCCGGGACGTCGATCTGGTCCCCGGCCTCGATGGGGCCGTCGGCCACCTTCGTCGCGGCCATGGCCGCCTCCTCGGAGGGCGCGCTGCTGCGGATCAGGTGGTCGAATGCGCTCAGCGAAGCGGTGGATCCAGCGCCCAGGGCCGTGACGATCTGCTTGTAGGGCTCGATCGTGCAGTCACCCGCGGCGAAAACACCGGGCAGGTTCGTCCTGCCGACGCCGTCGATGACGACCTCGCCGCGCTCGGACAGCTCGACGGCATCTCCCAGCCACTCGGTGTTGGGCAGCAGGCCGATCTGGACGAAGACACCCTCGACGTCGAGCTGCTCGCCCTGGCCACCGTCGCGCGGCTCGATCGCGATACCGGTGACCTTGCCGCCGTCACCGATGACCTCGGTGGTCTTGGTGCCGAGGCGGACGTCCACGTTGGGCAGGGAGTGGACCTTGCGCTGCAGGACCTCATCGGCGCGCATCTCGTCGAGGAACTCGATGAGCGTGACGTGGCCGACGATGCCGGCCAAGTCGATCGCGGCCTCGACGCCGGAGTTGCCGCCGCCGATGACGGCGATGTCCTTGCCCTTGAAGAGAGGGCCGTCGCAGTGCGGGCAGAAGGTGACGCCCTTGTTGCGGTACTCCTCCTCGCCGGGGACACCCATGGTGCGCCAGCGTGCTCCGGTGGCCAGGACGACGGTCTTGCCCGACAGGGCCGCGCCGCCCGCGAGGTCGACCATGGTCAGACCGTCCCGGCCTTCGCTCAGGCCGGCCGCCTGCTGGCTGCGCACGAGGTCGATGTCGTAGTCGGACATGTGGCGCTCGAGGTCGGCCGCGAGCTTCGGCCCCTCGGTGTGCGGGACGGAGACGAGGTTCTCGATCGACATGGTGTCGAGGACCTGGCCGCCGACGCGGTCGGCGACGATCCCGGTTCGGATGCCCTTGCGGGCGGCGTAGATCGCGGCGGAGGCGCCGGCAGGGCCGCCACCGACGACGAGCACCTCGTAGGGCTCGCGGGCGTTGAGCTCCTGGGCGGCGCGCTCGGCGGCGTCACCGCCGGAGAGCTCGTCGACCTTGGCGACGATCTCGGGCAGCTCCATCCGGCCGGAGCCGAAGTTCTCGCCGTTGTGGAAGACGGTGGGCACGGCCATGACGCCGCGGGCGTCGGCCTCGTCGGGGAAGACCGCGCCGTCGATGGCGACGTGCTCGATGTCGGGGTTGAGCACGCTCATGAGGTTGAGGGCCTGGACCACGTCCGGGCAGTTCTGGCAGCTGAGCGAGAAGAAGGTCTCGAACTTGTGGACACCGGTGAGTCCCCGAATCTGGTCGAGGACGTCCTGGGATGCCTTGCTCGGGTGGCCGCCGACCTGAAGCAGCGCGAGGACCAGGGAGGTGAACTCGTGGCCCATCGGGATACCGGCGAAGCGCACGGACACCTCGGGCGCGCCGGTGCGGGTGATCGCGAAGGACGGGACGCGCTCATCGCGCTCCGCACCCTCGACGACACGACGGGTGATCAGCTCGCTCATACCCGCGATCTCGACGAGCAGCTCGTCGAGCTCGATGGACTTCGCCCCGTCGTCGAGGGTCGCGACGAGCTCGATCGGCTCGCGGAGGTTCTCGAGGTAGGCCGTGAGCTGGGTGGCGAGATTCGGATCGAGGGCCATGGCGGAAACGACTCCTGTGGGACGAAGGGGATGTACGGGGTGGGTGAGGGGTGACGCGCGGGGCGCGTCACCCCTCATCCGAGATGCTGCAGGACGATCAGATCTTGCCGACGAGGTCCAGGCTCGGGGCGAGCGTCTCGGCGCCCTCTTCCCACTTGGCCGGGCAGACCTCGCCCGGGTTGTTGCGCACGTACTGCGCGGCCTTGACCTTGCGCACGAGCTCCTTGGCGTTGCGGCCGATGCCCTCGGCGGTGATCTCCATGAACTGGATGACGCCGTCCGGGTCGATCAGGAAGGTGCCGCGGTTGGCCAGACCCTCGTCCTCACGCAGGATGTCGAAGTTGCGCGAGATCGCAGCGGTCGGGTCGCCGAGCATGGGGTAGGTGACCTTGCCGACCGCGTCGGAGGTCTCGTGCCACGCCTTGTGCGTGAAGTGCGTGTCGGTCGAGACGGAGAAGACCTCGACGCCCAGGTCCTTCAGCTCGCTGTCGTACTCAGCGGCGAGGTCCTCCAGCTCCGTCGGGCAGACGAAGGTGAAGTCCGCCGGGTAGAAGAAGAAGATCGCCCACTTGCCGGCGATGTCCGCTTGGGAGAAGTCCTTGAACTCACTGTCGATGTAACCGGTGGCCTCGAAGGGCTGGATCTGGGTGTTGATGAGGGACATGCGTTGGACTCCTGTGCATCTCTCGGGTTTTGGATTTCCCACCCACGAGGACTCTTTGGAGGACCTCGTGTTTTGGAATGACTCCAGACTAGCCACTCTGGTGAGAGCACGCAAATCCGGGTCCGACCCCCTTCGCCCGGGCGGTCAGATCCGCTGGACGGCCTTGAGGGACAACGGCTTTGCCGAGCGGAGGGAGAGCTCCGCCATCTGCGCGAGGTACAGCTCCGCACAGGCCAGGGCGTCCGTCAGCGGCTCGTGGGCGCGGTAGGGCGGCAGGCCGTACCGCTCGCGGGAGGCCCACAGCCGAACCGCACCCGGCAACGGGTCGGCCGGTGCGCCGACCCCCTCGGTGAGCACGCGATGCTGGAGGGCGAGGGTGTCCACGCAGCTGACGACGAGGGGGGCGCCGTAGACCCGCTGGCACGCGGCGGAGAGGAAGCCGATCTCGATCGAGGCGTGGTGGGCCAGCAGCACCCGACCGGCGAGGGCCTCGAGCACCTCGACCAGGACCTCCTTCGGGACGGCCCCGGCAGCGATCGCGTCGTCGGTGATCCCGTGCACCGTCGCGGAGTCACCGACGTCCATCCGCATCCCCACGATGCGCCGCTGCGCGCCGGAGAGATCGATGGTGGTGCCGTCGACCGGCACCCAGCCGGCCGCGATGACGCGGTCACGCCCGACGTCGAGGCCGGTCGTCTCGACGTCGATGGCCAGCAGCGGCAACTCGGCCAACGGCGTGCCCTGATCGGGGAAGGGGGTGGACAGGTAGTCGCGTAGTGGGCCGTGTGGGGCGGCAGCCGCCGCGGACTCCCGACGACGCTGCGGTGATCTGCGAAGGCCGATCATCACGTGTAGTACTGCGTCGGATTGCGTTGGGAGAGAGTCTGTTGCGCGCCACGCACGACGTGGAAGGCTTCCCGGAGCGAGCGCTGCTCGAATGCGGTCAGATCGCTGGGGCGCAGCCGTGAGTCGGGCCAGGTACCGGCCGCGGCCTGTCTGGCCTGGTGGGCGAGCCGCACGTGCGAGATGAACTCCAGCGCGTCGACGAGGCTCGCGGCCGTGTCGGCATCGATGGCACCGACGCGCCCTGCCGCGAGCAGACGTGCCCTGGTGTTGACCGAGACGAGCCCGGCACCGAGCGCGTGGACCCGGGCGAGGTCGACGATGGCGCCCACGCCACCGCGCTTGAGGTCGAGAGTGGCCCTGTTCTCCCCTGCCCTGGCGAGGACGAAGCCACGGAAGAAGCCCAGCGGGGGTTCGTGGGCGAGCGCCTCCTTCGTCAGGTGGGCAAGGAACTTGCGTCCCTGCGGCACCCACGTCGCGATGTCCTCCGCGAGCCGGTCGTGCAGCGCCTCGTCGCCGTGGAGTGGGCGGGAGTCGAAGAAGATGCTCGCGCCGAGGACCGCATCCGGGACCGGCTCATGGATCCACTGGCGGAACTCGCGCCGCCACCCGCGCAGGCGCTGGCGCCAGCGGGGGTTGGTCGCCATGACGTCACCCTCGCAGCGTGGGTAGCCGGCGGCCTCGAGTCCCTCGACCACCCGGTCCGCCAGCGCGGCGATGTATTCCTCGGCGCCGTCGGGGGCGTCGTCGGCGAGGATCACCGCGTGGTCCTGGTCGCTGCCCAGTGCCTGCTCGTGCCGGGCCCGTGAGCCCAGCACCATCCAGCAGTAGCGCGGCGGTGGACCGTGGTCCTCGCGCAGCTCGTCCTGGGCCAGGGCGATCAGCTGTCGTTCGACGGCGTCACCGACGGAGGTGACGATCCGGGTGATGTCGTGGGCGCCGACGTCCTGCTCGACGAGCTGCTCGACGAGCCGCGGAACCCGCCCGGCCATCTCGACCACGCCGGCGACGTCGCGCTGCTGGGTGATGTCGCCGACGATGTGGACGGCGTTGACCCGCTCCAGGCGCATCAGGTCGGTCGACGTCACCACCCCGATCGGCTGCCCGTCCTCGACGAGCGGCAGGTGGTGGACGTGTCGCTCGACCATCGTCAGCAGCAGCTCGACCGCGGCGGTCTCCGCCGGGGCGACGACGGGGTCGGGGGTCATCACCGGCGCCACGGGCCCGTGCAGGTCGATGTCCCGGGCGACCACCCGCCGACGCAGGTCCCGGTCGGTGAGGATCCCAGCCACCCGCTTGCCGTCGAGCACGAGGACGCTGGAGGAGTCCTGCGTCGTCATCACCGTTGCCGCCTCGCTGATGGTCGCGTCGATCGGGACGGTGACGATCGGCGCCTGGCGGATGAGGTCGCGGCCGGAGGAGCGCAGGATCGCCTGGCCGGCGGCGTTCGTCGCGACCGAGGAGGCCGCCATCCGCAGCCGGTCCGCCCGCTCGGCGTCGAAGTGGTCGGCGAAGTCGGGGTGCGCCGCCGACAGCTCGTGGAAGACCCCTCGCGGCAGGAGCAGCACGAGGGTGTCCTCGATGGCGACGACGTCGAAGCGCGACGGGTTGGTCCCGACGAGGGTCGTCGAGCCCGCAGTCGTCCCCTCCCCGCCGCGGCTGACCAGGTCACCGTCGGCGTCGCGGATCTCGATCGCACCCGAGCGCACGACGATGAGGTCGTTGTTGTCGACACCCACGGTCATCAACCTCGTGCTCCGCCGGTGGTAGCGGCTCGTCATCCGGGCAGGCAGGTCACGCAGGACCGTCCCGGGCAGGGCCTCGAAGGGCGCGTGCCCGGCCAGGAAGTCGGCGACCTCCGCCAGCTCGACATCGACCATGGCCTCATCGTGGCACCTCGAGGCCCCGACCTTCCCGCCCCGGTGACCAAACGGTCAGCAGGGGTTCCCGCCCAGGACGGAAGTTCCCCCTTCGCTCATCGAATCAGTTATCTCACATGACGGACCACCTCTCGCTGGGCCACGGTCGATCTTGGCCGGACAACCCGGCCACGGTCGACATCAAGGAGATGGCATGAACCTGCGCAACTCACTCAGCCTCACCGGTGCCCTCATCTCAGCGAGCGTGGTGCTCGCCCCGATGGGAAGCGCAGCCCCGACGCCGGGGGATCCCGGGGTCTCGAAGGACATGGCTGCACCGCTGACCGAGTACGTGATGGAACGCGACGGGAAGAGTCAGGCCCAGGCCGAGAGGTACCTCGCCGTCAAGGACGACAAGCAGGAGACGCTGCAGACCCTCGAGAAGCGCGGGGTCGGTGTGGACGGGGCATGGTTCGAGGGGACCCAGCTCGTCGTGGGCGTGCCTCGCACCGACGCCGCGCAGGTACGCGCCGCCGGCCTTCGTCCGGAGACCGCTTCGTCGCAGAGCGAGCTCGACTCGCTCGCCGAGAAGGTCCTCGAGCACGCCGGCAAGGACTCCGCACACGTGCTCACCGTCGGCGCGAACCTGCCCGACGGGGTCGTCGACGTCCGTCTGGCCGAGGACGCTCCGCGCGGGCTGCGCCACCGCCTCGACGCGATGGACAAGGTGTCGGTGAGCACCGGCGAGGCACTGACCACCCAGGCCGATGTCGTCCCGGGCCGGATCATGGACCTCTCCCCCGGCACCAACTGCAGCCTCGGGTACCCGGGTCGGCTGTCCAACGGCGACAACGTGCTGCTGACCGCCGGTCACTGCGTGGAGGGCCTGCCCGCGATCCTCGACGGCAACGGCACCCACATCGGAGAGGGCGTGCACACCCGGTTCCACAGCGGGTCGAGCAGCGTCGACATGGGTCTGATGGACATCGACTCCGAGGACACCGGGGTGCCGCAGGTCGACAGCCGCGGCCACTCCGGCTACTACGGGGTGAAGGGCATGAGCAAGAACGCGATCGGGTCGGAGATCTGCAAGGCCGGCAACACCACCGGGTGGACGTGCGGTGAGATCACGGCCTACAACAAGACGGTCAACTACGGCGGGACCGTCGTCTCCGGGCTGGCCGAGGCGAGCGTGTGCACCGAGGGCGGTGACTCCGGCGGCGCCTACATCGGCGTCGGCAACCTCGCCCAGGGGATGACCTCCGGCGGTCCGGTCGGTGCCAACTGCGGCTGGAACCAGGGCCACAACGCCGGGTCGTACAGCTTCTTCCAGCCGGTCGTCGACGCAGCCAACTACTACGGCGTCACGATCGACACGGTGAGCTGACCCTCCCTTCGCGCAGACATGGGCCCTGGCTCCTACTCACGCCCGGTGGGGGCCAGAGCCCATGTCTCATCAGGAGTGCGTGATGCGCCCCCCGACGAAGGTCGCGAGGGGGCGCATCGCACGCAGGCGGTCCGCCTGCTCGGCGGTCCCGGTCAGGCTCTCGGGCATCGGGTCCTCCTCGAGGAGGACCAGGTCGCCGGGCCCGCCGACCTCGATCGCGGTGATCCCATCGGTCGAGGCCGCGAGCGCCTCCTGTGGGGTGAGGGCCTGCTCCGGCGCCCAGGGATCGCGTTCGTCGGCGCTGCGGTGGACGGCGGCGGCCATGGCGAGCCACGGGTCGAGCGGTGCGACGGGTGCGTCCGACCCGAGACGAAGGGAGACCCCCGCCTGCGCCATCCAACGCAGCGCGAAGCATCGGTCCAGTCGGTCGGGCCAGAGGTCCTCGGTCGAGTCACGGTCGTCGAGCAGGTGAGCCGGCTGGACGCTGGCGACCAGACCGAGCTGCGCCATCTGCGGCAGGACCTCACGGCGCACGAGCTGGGCGTGCTCGATGCTGCCGCGGGCGCCGCTGGCGGCGAAGGCGGCGACGGCGTCGACCAGAGCCGCGTCGCCGATGGCGTGGACTGCCCCGACGAGGCCGTTCTCGCGGGCTCGGGTCAGCAGCTCGATCAGCTCCTGACGGTCGACGTTCTGCTTGCCGCGCGGGTCACCGAGGGTCGTGTCGGTGAGGAAGGGCTCACAGCACCACGCCGTGCGGGTGTTGAGCGAACCGTCGCTGATGACCTTCAGGGGACCCATCGTGACCATGCCGGCCTCGTCGAGGACGTCCCCGGTGCGCGCGCGGGCCGTGATGACGTCCTCGAGGCCCTCGGGGTAGGTGCAGGTGCGCACGTGCAGCCGGTCCAGGCCGGCTGCGGTGCGCCAGGGCCAGGCGGTACGGCCCGACTCGAACTCCATGTCGACGATGCCGACGATGCCCTTGGCTGCGGCGTCACGCATGGCGGCGTCGATGGAACCGTGGACGATCCGGGGGTCCTCGGGCAGGTCGCTCAGGTGGCTGTAGATGGGGAACCAGTCGTCCTCGTCGAGGTGACCGGGCTGGTGGGGGCGGCCGAGCGCACGGAAGGCGGCGCTGCTCAGCCATCCGGCGTGGCAGTCCCCGGAGATGAGGATGACCGGGTGGTCACCGGCGACGTCGTCCAGCTCGGCGGTCGTCGGCAGTCGGTCCCAATCGGTGACGCGCCAGCCGAATCCTTGCACCACCGCACCGGGCTCCAGGTCCGTCTCGGCGATGTGCCGGGCGATCCGGGCGGTGACCTCCTGTGGGCCCGAGGTGTCGGAGACGTCGACACGTCGTGTCATGGCCGCCCACTGACCGAAGTGCACGTGTGCGTCCCACAGCCCGGGGATGACCAGGGCCCCTCCGCCGTCGTGGACCTGGGCACCGGAATGGCTCAGGCGCGGGGCGATCTCGGCGATCACGCCGCCGCGGACGCGGATGTCGACGGGGTCGCTGCCGGAGCGGAGTCTCACGCCCGTGAGGAGCGCGTGCGGGACCTGGTTGGCCATGTCTCGCACTGTACGTGGGGATAACCTCCCGCCATGCACCTTCTCGTCGTTGCCGCCATCGAGGCCGAGGCCGCCCACCTTCCCGACGACGTGGAAGTCCTCATCACCGGGGTCGGCAAGACCTTGGCAGCCGTCGCCGTGACCCGGGCGATCTGCGAGCATCCGCGGCGGGATGAGCTCGTCGTCGTCAACATCGGCACGGCCGGTGCCCTGCGCGAGGGCGTCACCGGGCTGCACGAGATCGGGACGGTCACCAACCACGACCTGTCGGCCGAGGCGATTCGTCAGCTGGGCCTGGACCCCCGCGAGCGGCTCGAGCTCGATAGCACCCACTCGACCACACTCGCCAGTGGCGACGTCTTCGTCACCGATCCGGCCGTGCGCGACTCGCTCGCACAGCGTGCCGACCTCGTGGACATGGAGGGCTACGCGATCGCGCTCGCCTGCACCGAGCTCGGCGTGCCCGTCCACCTGGTGAAGGTCGTCAGCGACAACGCCGACGAGACCGCGCACGACTGGTCGGCCGCGGTCGACGGGTGCGCGCGTGATTTGGGCAACTGGGTGTCAGCCTTCATCAGAAGGCGGTGACGACACAGTCCGCTTCTCCTCCGCGCGCGTGGTGTGCTGACAATCAGGGCCGGCCCACCGGCCGCCGCGACTCTCAACTTCCTCCGCTGGAGGTGTACCCCTCATCCAATCGACGAACAAGGTCAGCGACTACGCCGCCGCGGGGGCGGTCCAGCACTGTCGGCGCATACACCTAGGAACCCAGCATGTCCGAGAGCCGCAGAGCGCTGAGGGGCCCGCACCCAAGTGGATGCGGGCCCCTCAGCATGAGGTACGCGCTACGCACACTCCTCCACGGTGAAGGTGGCGAGATCGTAGTAGCCGCCTTCGTCTCGCGCAGGATCCTTCTGCAGGTTCGAGTCGTAGGTCTTCCCGTTCGGGTCGCCACTCTCGTCGTAACCGACCAGCGTGGACGACGGTTCGCCCATCGTGATGACGACGAGGCCAGGCGAAGTAGCGCTGTCCACATCCAGAGGGTCACCAGCCCCGCTCGCGACGGTGACGAGATCTTCGCCATCGGCGGGGAAATCGGTGAGCGGGATGGTCAGCGGCGTGCTCGTGACCGTGTCGATGACACCGCTGAGGGTCGACTCTGAACTGGATGTCCCACTGACCTTGGCTGCGTTGCCGAGCATGACGGACCCGAGGAGTCCGGCGAGATCTTCGGGGATGGTGACTGTCGAGGACGTTTCGATCGGGAGGAGCGTGGCACCGGGGTGCGTGACCAGCGGCACGTTGTTTGCCGTCACTTCGACGGTGATGTCTCGCAAGCCGAGGAACGGGACATCCGTCTGGTAGATGAACTCCTTGGTGATGGTTTGATAGGTGGTCTCACAGTTCGTGCTGGCGGCCAAGGACGGGGCGGCAGCAGCGACGGCAACCGCGGGCACACTCCAGGCAGCCCCCTTCGTGATGGCCCGGCGCGACAGGTGGGACTGATCAAACGACATGCATGTACTCCCTCGTAGACGTGCAGCAGACAGTGAGGTCTCCGCTTCGGTGCGGGGCCTACCATGCACGTCTACTACTGACCCGTCAGTCACTAACCCCTCGATGACCGCTTCCGTTGCGCATTCGTTACCCGGCCCGCGAGGTCAGACGATGCGATCGGTGGGGATCGCCATCAGTCGCTCGACCGGGCCGCGGCCCACGAGTCGCCACCACATCCAGCAGGCGAGGACGGTCCCGACGAGGACGCCCCCGGCCAGCAGGGGCCAGGACTCGGCACGCGATTGCCAATCCACCGTCCGCGTCACGACCGCGATCAGGACCACGTGCAGCACGTACGAGGTGAGCGCCAATGCGCCCACGGCCCGCACCGGCGCCATTGCCGTGATCGCCGACGAGGCTCGCGGCCAGCGCGCGAGGAGGACGATCGCCCCGAAGGCACAGCCGGTCAGCGCCAGGTCGAGGAGCGAATCGGCCAGGTCCCCGGAGACGACTTCGCTCCGGCCGATGCCGGTGCCCGTGAGCCACAGGCCGACGACGGCAACGCCGGCGACGAGTCCCACCACGAACGACCCTGCCGCCACCCGGCGCGTCAGGCCCCACCGAGCGAGGACCACCCCGATGAGGACGAAGGGCAGCAGGCTCACCACGCGGTAGTGCGTGGAGAGGACGATCCATTGGAGCACCTGGTCGATCCAGGCTTCGGAGTACACGCGGGCGGGGTCGAAGCCGGCCCGCGCCGCAGCGTTGACAACCGGGCCAGTGACGAAGGCGAGGACCGCGACCACCGCGACCACCCGCGCGGGCAGTAGTGCCAGTGGCGCCGCGACGATCAGGGTCGCCCCGAGCGACTGCAGCACGATCGCGACGAAGGTGTCCAGCTGCTCCAGGCCCACCCCGATCGCGATGAGGGCCACACCGCGGACGAGGTTGCGCAGCATGAAGGTCGTCCCCGTCACCGGTCTGCGGGCACGCGTGAGCACGATGCCGGCGGAGACCCCCATGATCAGCGCGAAGAGCGGCGAGGCGACATTGTTGATCACGAGCAGGGCTGCTTTCCCCGGGGCCGGCGGGGTAGGGGCCCACACCCGCACATGGGCGATCACCATGAAGATGACGGCGATGCCGCGCACGAGATCGACGGCGGCATCGCGCCCGCCGTCCCACGGCCTGGGGCGATCGCGCGTGGCCGGGTACTCGTGGCTGGACACGATGGTCACGGGTGGGGACCTCCACGTCGGGGTGAGAGCGCGGCGAGTTTAGTCGGCGCAACGCGACGGCGCCCGGGAAGAGTCCGCCCACCGCCGGCGTTGGCCCGGACATGAGCACCCCGGTCCACGGCTACGAACGGTACGAGCGGGCGAAAGGCTACTTCGCCCAGGCCCAGTACCTCGAGGCTGCTCATGAGCTCGAGGGCTTCTTCACAGACCTGGCTGCCGCCCGCGCCGAGCAGGAGAGCACGACCTACGCCGACGACCCGGTCGGCCACGGCACGGCCGAGGCCCACCTGCTGCTGGCCCGCGCCTACTTCCACTCCGCGCAGTTCTCCCGCGCGGAGTCGGCCGCCCGGCAGGTGCTCCACGAGGCACCGGACGACCCCTACGCCCACCTCCTGCTCGGTCGCGCCCTCCAGAGGGCGGGCCGGCCGGACGAGGCGAGGGGCCCCCTTCGTCTGGCCGAGCTGCTCGGTGGCTACGAGACGTCGTCGGGCGCCGCAGAGGTCTGCGACCCAGGCTCCTGAGAGCGCGCGCGCAGCATCTCGTGGAGGTCGTCGATCTTCGCCGCGGTGATGACGATCCCATAGGCGAGCGACGTCCAACCGACCAGCGCCGCGACGAGACTCGCGATCAGCAGGCCGGTGACGTCCTCCCCCGACGGCGGCCACATCGTCCACGGCAACCACCCGGTGGCGAAGATGCCCAGCGCCGCGAGCACACCGAGCACGACGGTGCCCGTCACCAGCGGTGCGACGGGATCCTTGTCGACGAGGCCACTGAGGTGCGGCTCCTCGCGGCGGGACGGCCGACGCTTCGGAGTCATCGTGAGGTGGTTTCGAAGACCGTCCCGCATGCTGTGGTTTCGAGGCTCGTACCTCGCACCTCAACCATCGGGCTCAGCCCGCGCTCGGGTGGGTCATGTCGGCCGGCACCACCCAGGCGTCGAAGTCCTCGCCACTGATGTCCCCGGAGGCGACGGCCGCCTCGCGCAGGCTCGTGCCCTCCTTGTGGGCCTTCTTGGCGATGGCGGCTGCCTTGTCGTAGCCGATGTGACGGTTGAGCGCCGTGACGACCATGAGGTTGCGCTCGAGGTTCCCCTCGATGACCTCGGTGACCGGCTCGATGCCGACCGCGCAGTTGGTGTCGAAGGAGACGCACGAGTCGGCGATCAGGCGGATCGACTCCAGGACCGCGTGCGCCATGACCGGCTTGTAGACGTTGAGCTGGAAGTTGCCCTGGCTACCGGCGAACCCGACCGTCGCGTCGTTGCCGAAGACCCGCGTGGCGACCATCGTCATCGCCTCGGCCTGCGTCGGGTTGACCTTGCCCGGCATGATCGAGGAGCCCGGCTCGTTCTCGGGGATGGCCAGCTCGCCGATGCCGTTGCGGGGGCCGGAGGCGTACCAGCGCACGTCGTTGGCGATCTTCATCAGCGCGCCGGCGAGGGTGCGAAGGGAGGCACTCACCTCGACGAGCGCGTCGTGCGCGGACAGCGCGGCGAAGAGGTTCTCCGCCTGGGTGAAGTCGTACCCGGTCTCCCCGCTGATCTTCGCTGCGGTGAGGGCACCGAACTTCGGGTGGGCGTTCAGGCCCGTCCCGACCGCGGTTCCACCGATGGCCAGCTCGCGGGCCCGCTCGTCGGCGTGCCGCACGGCCTCGAGGGCGAAGTCCATCTGGGCGACCCAGCCGGCGATGACCTGGCCGAGGGTGACCGGCGTGGCGTCCTGGAGGTGGGTGCGCCCGACCATGACGATGTCGGCGTACTCCTTGGCCTTGGCGTCGAAGGTGTCCCGCAGCTGCTTCACCGACGGGTAGAGGCGCTCGTTCAGATCGAGCACGATCGCGATGTGCATCGCGGTGGGGAAGGTGTCGTTGCTCGACTGACCGCGGTTGACGTGGTCGTTGGGGTGGACCGGCGCCTTCGTGCCCATCTCGCCGCCGGCGATCTCGATGCCGCGGTTGGAGATGACCTCGTTGGAGTTCATGTTGGACTGCGTGCCCGAGCCGGTCTGGAAGACCACGAGCGGGAAGTGCTCGTCCAGGTCACCCTTGATGACCTCGTCCGCTGCCTGCGTGACCAGGTCGGCCACGTCCTGCGGCAGCTCGCTGAGCTCGGCGTTGGCCAGAGCGGTCGACTTCTTCAGCGTGCCGAGCGCGCGGATCATCGAGCGACCCCAGACGAAGGTGTCCCGGCCGATGTCGAAGTTGCCGAGCGAGCGCTGCGTCTGCGCGCCCCAGTACTTGTCCGAGGGCACCTCGATGGTGCCCATGCTGTCCTTCTCCGCGCGCGTCTGAGTCATGCGGCCCACGCTACTCGGCCGTCCCGACACGCCCCGAGCGAGCCCTACGGCTTTGTGCGCACCCGGCACGCGAAATTTCGGGACACGGTCGCGCACAAAGCCGTCAGGTCCGGCCGGTGAGCATCCGCGTGCCGGTTCCCCGCGCCTCGAGCTCGATCAGGGCCGAGTCGAGGTCGGGCTCGACGACCACGTCCGCCAGGCTCGCCTCGGACATGAAGCCGGCGTCGGCGATCCCGCGGAGGGAGTCCAGCAGCGGCGTCCAGAACCCGTCGGCGTCGAGGAACCCGACCGGCTTGTCGAGCAGCCCGATCTGCCGCCAGGTCCACACCTCGAAGACCTCCTCGAGCGTGCCCATGCCGCCAGGTAGCGCGAGGAAGGCGCTCGTCAGGTCGGCCATCAGCGCCTTGCGCTCGTGCATGGAGGCGACGACGTGCACCTGCGTGAGGTCTCCCCTTCCCCACTCGCGGTCGACCATGAACTCCGGGATCACGCCGATGACCTCACCCCCTTGCTCCAGCGCGCTCTGGGCGAGCGCGCCCATGAGCCCGCTCCCCCCGCCGCCGTAGACGATGCCGATGCCGCGTCCGGCGAGGTCGGCCCCGACCGTGTGAGCGAGATCGACCCACTTGGGGTCGTTGCCGGGGGTGGATCCGGTGAAGCAGGTCAGTCGCTTGATCACCCGGGCACGGTACCCGCGCGCTCAGCACACCGGACCCATCCACACGGCCGGTCGCCAACGAAGTCCCTATGGGACTGGTGGACCCGTCATTTCTCGGCGAAGGTGAATCCATGAGCAGGAGCAGGAGCTACGCCGCACTGGGCGGTGCGGTGAGCGTCGGCGCCGGCCTGGCCGTGGCGGAGTTCGCTTCAGGCGTAGCAGAGCTGGGCGCCTCCCCGGTCCTGGCCGCGGGCGAGGCGGTCATCGCGCTCACCCCCGGCGGCCTGTCCGAGGCCGCGATCCAGCTCGTCGGCACGGCAGACAAGCCCCTGCTCGTCCTCGGCACGGTGCTCATCGCCCTGCTGGTGGGGGCGATCGCCGGCGTACTGGCTCTCACCCGACTCGGCCGCGGGGTCGCCCTGCTGGCCGCCCTCGGAGCCGTCGCCGCGTGGGCCGTCATCGCCTCCGAGGACGGCGGCGTCGCCGACACCATCCCGAGCGTGCTTGGCGTGTGCGTCGCGGCTGCGGCGCTGTCCCTCCTGACCCGACGAGTTCCGCACACCGACCGTGTCACGTCCGGCGGAGCCGACCGCCGTCGATTCCTCCTCCTCGCGGGCGCGACCGCGATGGGCGCCGCAGCGGTCACGCTCGCCGGACGAGCTCTGGGCGAAGGTCGCCGCGTGGTCGAGGAGGCCCGACGGACACTGCGTCTTCCGATCAAGGAACCAGAGGTTCCGACAGAGGTGGCCGTCGACGTCAAGGGCATCGGGCCGTGGCAGACGCCGAACGAGGACTTCTACCGCATCGACACCGCCTTGGGCGCGCCGGAGGTCACACCCCAGGACTGGCGACTGCGCATCCACGGCCTGGTCGAGCGCGAGATCGAGATCGGTTACGACGAGCTCGTCGACCTCGGGCTGGAGAACACATGGCTGACGATCGCCTGCGTGTCCAACCCGGTCGGTGGTCCCCTGATCGGCAATGCCTGGTGGAGCGGGGTGCCGATCGCCGACCTCCTCGCCCGTGCCGGCGTGGCACCGGAGGCGGACGCCGTGCTGCAGACCTCGGTCGACGGGTGGACGTGCGGGACGCCGCTGCGGGCACTGACGGATCAGCGCGGATCCCTCCTCGCCGTCGCCATGAACGGCGAACCCCTTCCCGTGGAGCACGGCTTCCCCGTGCGCATGGTCGTGCCGGGCCTCTACGGCTACGTCTCGGCGACAAAGTGGCTCGTCGACCTCGAGGTGACCCGGTTCGACCGGATCTCTGCGTACTGGACCGAGCACGGATGGGGCGAGCTGGGGCCGATCAAGACCCAGTCGAGGATCGAGGTGCCGGCGGGCGGGGCGACGGTGCCGGCCGGCCGGGTCGGCGTGGGGGGCGTGGCCTGGGACCAGCACGTGGGGATCGACCGCGTCGAGGTACGGGTCGACGACGGCCCGTGGCAGGACGCTCGTTTGGCCGACGTGCCGAACGTCGACACCTGGCGGCAGTGGGCATGGACCTGGGACGCGGAGCCGGGCGAGCACCGGCTCACCGTGCGTGCGACCAACGCCGAGGGAGAGACGCAGACGAGCGAGCGGCAGGGTGTGCTGCCCGACGGCGCCACTGGCTGGCACACCGTTGCCGTGGACGTGGCGTGACCGACGACCAAGGCTTGATCACCGGTGAAGAATAGAGGCATGCAGCGACCCGACCTCACCGTCCTGGCGATCCCGGCTTTCATCGGCGCCATGGGCGCGGAGTACTGGTGGCAGCGCCGCAACCCCGCCGCGCCCGGGACGACGCGCGCCGGTGACTACGAGCTGGGCGACACGATCGCGTCCCTGACGATGGGCGTGGGGAGCCTGGTCGCTCCCTTCGTCACCGGTCCGGTGGTGCGGCGGCTCGCCCCCGGCCGGACGAAGGGGGGCGCCGCCCTGCTGCCCCTCGGCGCGGCTGCCGGAGTGGTCACCACGGTGGGCGACGTCGTACGACGTCGCCGGGAGTGCGGCGGGCAGCTGCCCGAGGCGGGCACGCTCCCCTCCTCCTCCTCCGCGCCGGTGACCGTGCGCTCGCGCGTCGACGCGCTCTCCCTGATGACCTCGCGGTCTGCCGTCGTCGCCGTCGGCTCGACGGCCGTCGCGGCCGCCTCGATCTGGGCGCTGGGCACGAGCGCGACGCGGCTCACGCGCGTGGCACCGGTCGCAGCGCGCCATGGTGCGCTGACGTACCTGGCCGCGATCGCCGGGTGGGACTTCATCTACTACTGGAACCATCGCCTCTCCCACGAGTCCCGGTGGCTGTGGGCGGTGCACGTCGTCCACCACAGCAGCGAGCGGTACAACCTCTCGACGGCGCTGCGGCAGCCGGTGGCGGAGGCCTTCACGATGGCGCTGCCGTACGGCGTGCTGACCCTGGCCGGGATCCCGCCGCGCTACATCGAGGACGCGCGAGCGATCAACCTGATCTACCAGTTCTGGATCCACACCGAGGCGGTGCGCTCGATCGGCTGGCTGGAGAAGGTCCTCAACACCCCCAGTCACCACCGCGCCCACCACGGCAGCCAGCGGCAGTATCTCGACATCAACCACGGCTCGATCCTCATCCTGTGGGACAAGCTCTTCGGGACCTTCGAGCCGGAGGGCGAGCCGGTGCGCTACGGGCTCACGAGCAACATCGACTCGTACCACCCCGCGGTGATCGCGACCCACGAGTGGCGGGACATCGCCGCTGACGTTGCCGACGCGACCACGTGGGCAGGGCGGTTCGGGTTCCTGCTGCGCGGGCCGGGGTGGGCGTACGCGCGGCGGGAGGAACTGGCCTCCGCCGCGGGGTCGGCAGCGCCGCACGTGGCCCAGCCCGTCATGGGCTGACCCCGCCACTATTGACGGGTACGACGAGCCCGGGCTCAGCCGATCGGCTGGGCGAGGATCGCCCGCAGCCGCCCGGCGATCTCCTCGTCGCCGCTCATGCCGGGCTCGAAGGCGCCGGCGCGGTGCCACAGCCACAGGTCGAGGTCCTCGGCGGTGCCGCTGACCCTGAGGTCGAAGGGTTTCGAGGGCTCGCTGGTGTGCTCGTGCGCAAGTACTTGGACGTCGTCCTCGTCCTCAACCGTGCCCGTGTCGGGGTCGGTCCCGGCGAATCGCCCCAGGCCCAGGACCACGCGATGTCCCGTGTCGTCGATGTCGACGGCGATGCGGCTGCCGTCGGGCGCGAAGTGCCCCCACGTGGGCAGCCCGCCGTACATCATCTCGAGGCACTCGGCGACGCCGTCGGCGGCCAGGTGCGGGTCGAGCGGGGTGCGCTCACCCGCCGCGAGCTCGGCGTCGACACGGTGGATGAGTGCCTCGTGCGCCTGCCGACGCATCGTGAAGGCGACCGTGTGGAGGGAGGTGTCCGACGCCCAGGACCAGCACCCGTCGGCCGGGTCGGCGTTGCGCAGCCGGAGCATGAGGTCCCCCTGCGCCCGGTCGAGGACGGCGAGGATCCCGTGCCGGTCCGTCGGCCGCTCCGGCTGAGGGTAGTCCTGGGGCCCCTCCGGTCGGTTGGCGACGATCCAGGCCCAGAAGTGCTGGACGTCCCCTCCCCCGAGGTGCCACAGCAGGTCGTCGACGTCCCAGCCGGGACAGCTGGGTACCGGGGTGCCGGCGGGCTGGTCGACGAGGACCTCCCGGAAGCGCCGTGACTCCCGCTCGATCGCCTCGAGGTACGTGTCCATCGGCAGCCAGTGCTGTTCGGGGTGAGGCCTCATGGGGACGACTCTTCCCCGCTCCGCAGCCGCTGGCAAGGAGGTTCTCCGCAGCAACCACGACGCAGAGATCGAGCGGGGACGCAGTCACCCCTACGTCCTGACTCGATTTCTGCGTCCCGGGCTCAGTAGTAGACGGCAAGCCGGCCGTTGGGGCCCTCGATCACCTGGACGTCGGTGTCGAAGACGGCGGTGAGGACGTCGTCGGTCATGATCTCCTCGGGCGTGCCGAACTCGACGACTGAGCCGTTCTTCACCGCGCAGATGTGGTCGGCGTAGTGGCTGGCGAAGTTGATGTCGTGGATGACGATGATGACCGTGCGACCGAGCTCCTGGGCGGCCCGCCTCAGGTGTTTCATCATGTGCACGGAGTGCTTCATGTCAAGGTTGTTCAGCGGCTCGTCGAGCAGCACGTACTCGGTGTCCTGGGTGAGGACCATGGCGACGTAGGCGCGCTGGCGCTGGCCGCCGGAGAGCTCGTCGAGATAGCGGTGCTCCAGGTCGGTCAGGTCGAGGAAGTCGATCGAGCGGGAGATGGCCTCCTCGTCCACCGCGGTCAGCCGGCCGTGCGAGTACGGGAACCGCCCGAAGCCGACGAGCTGGCGCACGGTCAGGCGGGTGATGAAGTGGTTCTCCTGGCGCAGGATCGACAGGATCTTCGCCAGGTCCTTCGACTTGGTGCTCGCCACGTCGTACCCGGCCACCTCGATCACGCCCTCGTCGATGTCCAGGAGGCGACCGATCATCGTCAGCAGAGTCGACTTGCCCGCACCATTGGGCCCGACGAAGGCCGTGATGCCGCCGGAGGGGATCGTCAGGTCGACCGGGCCGATCCGCACCTCGCTGGAGTAGCTCTTGCCGACACCGTTCAGCGTGATCACAGGCGCCCCTTTCTCAGGATGACGAAGAGGAAGACGGACCCACCGACCATCTCGATGATGATCGAGACGACGCCCTCGGCGTAGAAGACGTTCTTCAGGACGAAGTAGGACCCGGCGAGCACGACGAATCCGATGAGCACCGCGACCGGGAAGAGGTGATGGTGGTCGTAGGTGTCAGCGAACTGGTAAGCGAGCGTCGCGACGAGGAAGCCGAGGAAGGTCATCGGCCCGACGAGCGCCGTGGAGACCGCCATGAGGATGGAGATGAGGAAGAGCACCCGCATGATCTCGCGGCGGTGGTTCAGCCCGAGGTTCGTGCTGGTCTCCCGGCCGAGGGCGACGACGTTGAGCCGCTTGGCCTGCCACCACAGGGCGCCGCCGGCGGCCAGGCACAGGGGGATCGCCACGGGCAGGTAGGAGGCTTCGGCATTGGCCATCGAGCCGAACATCCGGGCGGTGAGCACGTCGAACTCGCTCGGGCTGAGCAGGCGCCGCATGAAGGAGGCGACGGAGGCCAACCCGCCGCCGATGATGATGCCGATGAGCAGCATGATCTGGATGTTGCCGTAGCGCCCGGAGAGCAACCAGCCGTAGAGCGCGCACGAGAGGCCGACCATGAGCACGACCATGAGCACGAACTGCGGCAGGCCCTTGAGCAGCCCGGCACCGGCGACGCCGAGGAAGTAGACGGCGGCGGTCTGCACGGCGACGTAGAGGGCCTCGAAGCCCATGATCGAGGGGGTGACGATCCGGTTGTTCGTCGCGGTCTGGAAACTCACCGTGGCCAGCGCCTGGCAGAAGGCGACGACGAGCATGACCACGACCATCGTCGCCCGCAGCTGCGCGATCCGCCAGAAGCCGTCGGAGCCGACCGGCATCGGGTTGTCCCAGGCAAGCAGGCCGAGGCCGAAACCGATGGCCAGCACGAGCAGGGTGGTCAGGACGATGCGGTAGCGCCGCCGCGAGCGGGCCGTCGGCAACGGTCCCGAGGCCCGCTGCGTCATCGGGGGCCGCGTCGGCGGGGTCAGTCGCGCGCGAGCGGGTGCCTCAGCCACGGCTGCGCTGCCTGAGCAGGAGGGTGATGAAGACGACGGCGCCGACGACCCCGAGGATCAGGGAGACCGGCACCTCGAAGGGGGCGATGATCGTCCGCCCGATGAGGTCGCACACGGTGACGATCGCGATACCGAGCAGGCAGACCCAGGGCAGGTTGCTGCGCAGGTCGTCGCCACGGACCATCGAGACGACATTGGGCACGATCAACCCGAGGAAGGGCAGGTTGCCCACGACGACCGTGACGACCCCGGTGGCGATCGCGATCAGGCCGGTACCGATGAGCAGCACCTGGTTGTAGTTGAGTCCGACGTTCGTCGCGATCTCCTCGCCGAGGCCCGCGACGGTGAATCGGTCGGCGACGACGAACACCGCCACCCCGACGAGGGCGACGATCCACAGCACCTCGTACTGACCGCGCAGCACCGAGGTGAAGCTGCCGGCGAACCACACGCCGAGGTTCTGCAGCATGTCGGTCTGCAGGGCGATGAAGGTCGAGATGGAGCCGACGACGGCGCCGAGCATGATGCCGATGATCGGGACGATCAGCGAGGAGCGCAACGACACCCGGCGCAGGAAGAGGAAGAAGATCATCGTGCCGATGAAGGCGGCGATGACCGCCCCGACCATTCGCTCCATCAGGGAGGCGGTCGGGAAGAGGATCATCACGGCGAGCAGGCCCAGGCCCGCCCACTCGGTCGTCCCCGTCGTCGTGGGCTCGACGAAGCGGTTCTGGGTGAGCAGCTGCATCACCAGCCCGGACATCGACATGGCCGCGCCGGCGAGCACGAGGGCGATGGTGCGCGGGACCCGGGTGATGGCGAACATCTCGGCGCCGTCCTCGGCGCCGAAGACGTCATAGACGCCGGTGACGAGGGAGAGGGCGAGCAGCACAACGACGGCAAGCGTGCCCAGGGCCAGCTTGCCGTCGAGGAGCCGCCCCTTGGCCGGGGCGGCTCCGCGCGTGAGTGCGGTCGTCAGCTCTTCCCCTCGAGTGCGTCGGCGAAGGTGTCGAAGAAGTCGGTGTAGGTCTGGATGCCCTCGTTGAGGTAGGTGTCGGCGGGCATGTAGAGGACGTTGCCCTCCTTGACCGCGGTGACGTCCTGCAGGGCCTCGGAGTTCTCGATGAGGTCCTTCGCCGGGGTGTAGTCCTCGTCGTCGGAACTGATGGCGGCGTCGCGGTCCATGACCAGGATCCAGTCGGGGTCGGCCTTGGCGATGGCCTCGACGGAGATGTCGTCGCCCTGGTGGTCGTCGCTGCCGTCCTCGACCTCCAGCGCCGGCTCCAGACCGAGGACGTCGAACATCGGCCCGATGACGCGTCCGTTGCCCGGGGCGACGTAGCCGAACTCACCCCCGGAGGTGTTCAGGCCCATGACGGTCTCGCCCGAGTCGTAGGCCCCGGTGGCGCGCTCGATCGCGGCGTCGAAGTCGTCGTTGATCTGCTGTGCCGAGTCCTGCTCGTCGAAGACCTCACCGAGAACGCTCGTCTGCCGCTTCAGCTCCTCGTCGAAGGGCTGGCCCTCGCGCGGGTCGAGCTCGAGGATCGTCGCGTCGGGCACGAGCTCGGCGAGCTTGTCGTGGTGGTCGGCGTAGCGCTGGCCGTTGATGATCAGGTCGGGCTCGACGGCGACGACGGCTTCGAGGTCGGGCTCCCGGTGGATGCCCAGGTCGACGATGGAGTCGTCGCTCGTGTAGTCGTTCGTCTCCGGCATGAGGGACACGGCAGCGGCCGACAGCTCGACGTCCCAGTCCGCGAGGGTCTCGAAGGTGCGGTTGTCCGTGGCCACGACCGAGGCCGGGTCAGCAGGGACGGTCTGGGTGCCGTTGTTGTCCTCGACCTCGGTGGTCGGGCCCTCGCTCGCCCCGGTGTCACCGGACGAGGCGCCGCCACAGGCGCTGAGGGCGAGAGCAAATCCACCGATGAGGGCGATCGAACGAGTGCGCGTCATCACCGTGTCCTTTCGACGCAAGAAGGGGAGCGCACGGATCGGCGCCCCCGGAAGTTCTCGCTAAGGCTAGCCTCACCAAACTATGGCTCGTGCACGGGGGTGCGACAGACCCCCTTCGCGCACGGCAGAATCGTGCCGGTGACCACCACCGTCTTCCTGCACGCCCACCCCGACGACGAGGCGAGCGGCACCGCCGGATCGATGATCCTCACCTCCCGGGCCGGGCACCGCGTCGTCCTCGTCTACGCCACCTTCGGCGAGCACGGCACCGTGCCGTCGGACATGGACGAAGGGGGCTCCCTCGCCGAGCACCGCCGCACCGAGGCGATGGCTTCCGCCGCCATCACGGGTGCCGCCCGCGTCGAGTGGCTCGGCTACAGCGACTCGGGGATGACCGGGTGGGAGCAGAACGGCCACGCGACCTCCTTCCACGGGGCCGACCTCGACGAAGCGGCCCGACGGCTCGCCGCGATCCTCGACGAGGAGGACGCGGACATCCTCGTCGGCTACGACTGGCACGGCGGCTACGGCCACCCCGACCACGTCAAGGTCCACCACGTCGCCCACCGCGCCGCGGAGCTGGCTGCCCGCCGTCCTCGGGTCCTGGAGAACACGATGAATCGGGACCGGATGCGCGAGCTGCTCACTGCAGCCCGGGAGATGGGGGTCGACGCGGACTTCGACGCGGACGACCCGATGGACGACGGCAACCCGATGGGCCTGCCGCAAAGCGAGATCCACCATGCCGTCGACGTCTCCGAGGTCATCGACGGCAAACGGGCGGCGCTCGCTTGCCACGCCTCCCAGGCCGACGTCCAGCAGATGCTGGCCATGCCCCCGGAGGTGTTCGCCGCCGCCTTCGGCGTCGAGCACTACGCGGAGCCTGGGTCACCCGAGGGGCTGGCGACGGACCTCCCCTTCGCCTGACCGCCTGCTCGCGCGGGGAGGGTCGCCTTGCCTTACTGGAAGCATTCCAATAAGGGGCCTAGCGTTGAGACATGTCCACATCGAAGTTCGCCGCCCAGCTCACCGCGCAGATCGGTGAGGAGTTCGATGCGCACCAGCAGTACCTTGCGGTCGCCGCACACTACGAGGGCCTGACCCTGCCCCAGCTGGCCGGGTGCTTCTACCGCCAGGCCGCCGAGGAGCGCGGTCACGCGATGATGATGGTCCAGTACCTGCTCGACACCGACCAGCCCGTGCGCATCCCGGGCACCAGCGCACCAACGTGCGACTTCGACGGTGTCGTCGCGCCGATCGAGCTCGCCGTCGAGCAGGAGAAGACGGTGACCGCCCAGATCAACGAGCTGACCCGCATCGCGCGTGAGGAGAACGACTTCGCGGCCGAGCAGTTCATGCAGTGGTTCATCAAGGAGCAGGTCGAGGAGGTCTCCAAGATGCAGGACCTCCTGGCCGTCGCCCGCCGCAGCGGGGACGCCCTCAACGACATCGAGACCTACGTCGAGCGCGACATGGGACCCGGCGCGGTGGACGCCACGGCTCCGCGCCAGGCCGGGCAGTGATCAGAGGGGCCAGTCCGTCATTGCCATGATGTCCCCATGATCGACTCGACCGACCGACGTCACCTGGCCCGGGCCGTGGAGCTGGCGCAGGAGGCGCTCGACGCGGCGGACGAACCCTTCGGATCGCTGCTGGTCGCCGCCGACGGCACGGTCCTCCTCGAGGACCGCAACCGTGTCTCCGGTGGGGACCACACCCAGCACCCCGAGTTCGCGATCGCCCGCTGGGCGGCACAGCACCTGACCCCCGAGGACCGGGCCACCGCGACCGTCTACACCTCCGGCGAGCACTGCCCGATGTGCGCGGCCGCCCACGGCTGGGCCGGCCTGGGTCGCATCGTCTACGCGAGCAGCTCCGCGCAGCTGGCGCAGTGGGCGGGCGAGCTGGGCCTGCCGCCCGCCCCCGTCGCGGCGATCCCGATCACGACGATCGTTCCCGGTGCCGCCGTCGACGGCCCGGACGAGGAGCTCGCCCACCGGGTGCGTGCACTGCACGCACGCCGGCCCTGAGCGTCTCCCGACGCCGGCTGGGTCGAGGTATCCACGCGCCTTCGCAGGCGCCCGAATACCTCGACCCAGCGTGGACGTACGTGAGACCGGACGCTCAGCCGTGCAGCGCCCGGTCGAGGTCGGCACGGATGTCCGCCACGCCCTCCAGGCCCACCGACAGGCGCAGCAGGTCCTCACCGGGCTTGGCGCTCGCCTCGACCGGTCGGTGCGTCAGCGAGGCAGGGTGCTGGATGAGCGTGTCCACACCACCGAGAGAGACGGCATGGGTGATCAGCTCGCACCGGGTGACCAGCTCGGCCGCCGCGTCGAAACCTCCCCGCGGACGGAAGGCGATCATGGCGCCCGGACCGCGCATCTGGCCCTCCGGCACGCTCTGCCCGGGCAGGCCCGGGTAGCGGACCTCCTCGACGAGCTCGTGCTGCGCCAGCCAGTCCGCGAGCACCTGCGCGCTCTCCTGCTGGGCCCGCACCCGCACCGGCAGCGTCTGCAGCCCGCGGTGCAGCTGGTAGGCGGCCATCGGGTCCAGCAGGCCACCGGTGAGTGCACGCACCTGCCGCAGGCGGCTCGCCCACGCGCTGCCGGTGGCGATCACCCCGCCCATCAGGTCGCCGTGCCCGCCGATGTACTTCGTCGCGGAGTGCAGGGACAGGGCGGCGCCGAGGTCGAGCGGTTGCTGCAGCACCGGGGTGGCGAAGGTGTTGTCGACGAGCACCGGCACGTCCCCGGCGGCCTCGACGACTGCGCGGATGTCGACGAGGTCGAGCGAGGGGTTCGCCGGGGTCTCGATGACGACCAGGCCGGTGTCCTGCGGCCGGGCCGAGATGGCGGCGGCGACGCCGTCGGCGTCGGCCCAGGTGACCTCGGTCCCGAGCATCCCGGTGGCCAGCAGGTGGTCGCTGCCCCCGTAGAGCGGGCGGACGGCGACGACGTGCGGCGTGCCGGCGGAGACGCAGGCGATGAGCGAGGCGGTGAACGCGGCCATGCCGGAGGCGAAGGCGACCGCCTCATCAGCATGCTCGAGGTCGGCCAGCGCCTGCTCGAAGCGATCGACGTTGGGGTTCCACAGCCGCTGGTAGACCAGCGAGCTCACGCTCTCCTCCTCCGGGCGGCCGCCCGTGGCCAGTGTCTCGTAGGAGCCTCCACCCGACCCGAGGTCGGTGACCGGGTAGGTGGAGGAGAGGTCGATCGGGGGCACGTGCACGCCGAGAGCCGCGAGGTCCTCGCGTCCACCGTGGACCGCCGTGGTGTCCGGGTGTGTCATGTCTCACATCATGACAAGGGTTTGACCTGAGCGACGAATCGCCCCCTCACAACCCCTCCGCAGCCGGCCATCTACGCTCACTGCTCGTGACCGACCACCCCACCGGCGTCGACCCCGACGACCTGACCACCACCCTTCGCGTCCTGGGGATGCTCCACGAGCTGCCTCCCGGCCACCAGGACATCCAGACGGTCAAGCGGGCCACCGGCACGATGCACAACCGGGTGCGCAAGGCGGCCCGACGCCGGGCCCGGCACGCCGAGCGCGCCCCGAAACTCGCGCACGATCAGGCGGTCCTCGACCAGACGGCGACGGGGTCACCTCTGCGCATCGACGACGAGACGAAGGGGGTCCCCCTCACCTCGTCCGTGGCCGGCGGGCAGCGATTCGCGGGCGAGCTGCAGATCCCACGCGGCTGCTACGTCTGCAAGGTCGACTACACCCTGGTCGACGCGTTCTACCACGCGCTCTGCCCCGACTGTGCCGCGCAGAACCACGTGCGACGCGACCAGGGCACCGACCTGACCGGACGGCGCGCGCTGCTCACCGGCGGGCGGGCCAAGATCGGCATGTACATCGCCCTGCGCCTGCTGCGCGACGGCGCGGACCTGACGATCACCACACGTTTCCCGCGCGATGCGGCACGGCGCTTCGCCGAACTCGCCGACTCGCCCGAATGGGTCGACCGGCTGACGATCGTCGGCATCGACCTGCGCGACCCCACGCAGGTCGTCGCGCTGGCCGACGAGGTCGCTGCCGCAGGGCCGCTCGACATCCTCATCAACAACGCCTGCCAGACGGTTCGCCGCTCCCCCGGCGCCTACTCCCACCTCGTCGAGGGCGAGTCGCAGCCGCTGCCGAGCGGCGTGCCGATGCCGACGATGCTCTCCTTGGAGTCCCTTCGAGGCTCCTCCGTCGCACCTCAGGGACCGCAGTTCCTTGCTCCGGTGGCTGAGGTGCGAGGCCGTCCGCGGCCGAGCCTCGAAGCCCCGGGAGCAGCGGACATGACGCGGCTGGCGCTGAGCGCGGGCAGCGCCAGTCTCGAGGCGCACCGGGCCGGCACCGCCATCGACGCCGGCGGGCTGCTGCCGGACGTCGTCACGACCAACTCGTGGAAGCAGACCGTCGACGAGGTCGACCCCCTGGAGCTCCTCGAGGTGCAGATGTGCAACTCGGTGGCCCCCTTCCTGCTGGTCTCCCGGCTGCGCCCGGCGCTGCGGGCGGCCGTCGAGCGGCGACGGGAGCAGCTCACCCACGAGGACACCGCCAGGGCGTACGTCGTCAACGTCTCCGCGATGGAAGGGCAGTTCTCCCGCCGCTACAAGGGCGCGGGCCACCCGCACACCAACATGGCCAAGGCCTCGCTCAACATGCTCACCCGCACCTCCGCCGGCGAGATGTTCACCAGTGACCGGATCCTGATGACGGCCGTCGACACCGGCTGGATCACCGATGAGCGCCCCCACCACGAGAAGCTGGCGATCGCGGCTGAGGGCTGGCACGCACCCCTCGACCTCGTCGACGGTGCCGCCCGCGTCTACGACCCGATCGTGCGCGGCGAGCGTGGTGAGGACCTGCACGGCGTCTTCCTCAAGGACTTCGGGCCGCACCCCTGGTAACTGCTTCGGCGCCGGCGGCCACCCCCTTCGCCCTCCCCGATACGAAGTGCTGCTGGTTGGTGGGAGCCGACAAAAGGAACAAAGTTGGCTACGGTGAGGGCAGTCACACCGGCGGACGAAGGGAGCGGCGACCATGGCGCCGAAGGATTCGACGTTCCTGGGTTGGCCTGTTCTGCGGCAGTTGGCGTCGGGGGACTTCCTCGGCCGCGGCAACGCAGTCACCTCCCGCCGGACCCGTGAGATCGAACCACGCACCTCGACCGCCGACCGCGTCGTGCAGAGCGTGTGCCCCTACTGCGCCGTCGGATGCGGGCAACGCGTCTTCGTCAAGGACGAGAAGGTCGTGCAGATCGAGGGTGACCCGGACTCTCCGGTGAGCCGGGGCCGGCTGTGCCCCAAGGGTGCCGCCAGCGAGCAACTCGTCAACTCCCCCTCCCGGCAGACGCACGTGCTCTACCGCGCGCCGGGGGCCACGGACTGGGAACGCCTTGACCTGGACACGGCCGTCGACATGGTCGCCGACCGTTATCTTCAGGCCCGCGCCAACAAGTGGCAGGAGGTTGACGACAAGGGTCGCCTGCTGCGACGCACGATGGGGATCGCCTCCCTCGGGGGAGCCACCCTCGACAATGAGGAGAACTACCTCATGAAGAAGCTGTTCACGGCTTCGGGGGCGATCCAGATCGAGAACCAAGCGCGTATTTGACACAGCTCCACGGTTCCCAGTCTGGGATCCTCGTTCGGCCGAGGCGGCGCCACGCAGTACCTGCAGGACATGGCCAACTCGGACTGCATCATCATCCAGGGTTCGAACATGGCCGAGTGCCACCCGGTGGGCTTCCAGTGGGTCTCCGAGGCCAAGGCCCGGGGCGCTCGGGTCATCCACGTCGACCCACGCTTCACCCGCACCTCGGCGATCGCGGACACCCACGTCGCGATCCGGGCGGGCACGGACGTCGTCCTGCTCGGTGCGCTGATCAACCACGTGCTGAGCAAGGACCTGTACTTCCACGACTACGTCGTCTCCTACACCAACGCCGCGACACTCGTCAGCGAGGACTTCGTCGACACGGAGGACCTCGACGGAGTCTTCTCCGGGTACGACCCGCAGACCGGCAAGTACGACACGTCGTCCTGGGCATACCAGTCGGCCGACAACGGCGACGGCACGATCGGCGATCCCACCGGTGGACACGAGCACGGTGAGCACGGGGCCGCCCGGGCGACCGGCGACCTCCACGGCGCGGCGGGACCGGCGCTGGAGCACGGCAACGTCGTGCGCGACGAGACCCTGGAGCACCCGCGCTCGGTCTTCCAGGTACTCAAGCGGCACTACTCGCGCTACACCCCCGAGATGGTGGCCGACGTCTGCGGCATCCCAGTGGACCAGTTCCACCAGATCGCCGACGCCTTGGTCAGCAACTCCGGTCGGGAGCGCACGACATCCTTCGCCTACGCCCTCGGATGGACCCAGCACAGCCTCGGCGCGCAGTTCATCCGCACCGCGGCGATCCTCCAGCTGCTCATGGGCAACATGGGCCGACCCGGTGGCGGGATCATGGCGCTGCGTGGGCACGCGAGCATCCAGGGGTCGACCGACATCCCGACCCTCTTCCACATCCTGCCCGGCTACCTGCCCATGCCGACCGCAGGCACGCACGACACCTTTCAGGAGTACCTGAGCAGCATCGCCTCCCCGGACCAGAAGGGGTTCTGGACCGAGGCGCCCTCCTACACCGCGAGCCTGCTCAAGGCATGGTGGGGCGACGCCGCGACGCAGGAGAACAACTTCTGCTACGACTACCTCCCCCGCCTGACCGGGGCCCACGGGACCTATCAGTCGGTCATGGCGATGCTCGAGGACGAGGTCGAGGGCTATTTCGTCGTCGGTCAGAACCCCGCCGTCGGCTCCGCCCACGGCAAGATGCAGCGGATGGCGATGACCCACCTGAAGTGGGTCGTCGTGCGTGACTTCCAGCTGCTGGAGTCGGCGACGTTCTGGAAGGACTCCCCAGAGATCGCCACCGGCGAGCTGAAGACGCAGGACATCGACACCGAAGTCTTCTTCTTCCCCGCGGCCACCCACGTGGAGAAGTCGGGCACCTTCACCCAGACCCAGCGGATGCTCCAGTGGCACCACCAGGCGGTACAGCCCCCGGGTGACGCGCAGAGCGAGCTGGAGTTCTTCCACGAGCTCGGGGTGCGCATCCGCGAGCGCCTCGCCGGGTCGACCGACGAGCGCGACCGACCACTGCTCGACCTGACCTGGGACTACCCCAAGGACGAGCACGGGGAGACCGACGCAGCGGCCGTGCTGAAGGAGATCAACGGCTACCACCTCACCGGGGAGAAGGCCGGGCAGCTGCTCGACAAGTTCGCCGACATGAGGCCTGACGGGTCCACCGCCGGTGGCTGCTGGATCTACACGGGCGTCTTCGCCGGCGGGGTCAACAAATCGGCCAACCGCGTCCCGGGCTCCGAGCAGGACGAGGTCGCTCTCGACTGGGGCTGGGCGTGGCCGATGAACCGCCGCATCCTCTACAACCGTGCCTCGGCCGATCCGCAGGGCCGCCCGTGGAGCGAGCGGAAGAAGTACATCTGGTGGGACGAGGGCGAGCAGAAATGGGTCGGCAAGGACGTCCCCGACTTCCCGGTCGACCGGGCCCCCTCGTTCCGACCCGGCCCCGACCAGAGTGGACCGGCCGCCCTGGCCGGCGACGACCCCTTCGTCATGCAGGCCGATGGCAAGGGATGGCTCTACGCCCCCAAGGGCATGGTCGATGGCCCCCTGCCCACGCACTACGAGGCGCAGGAGTCTCCCGTCGCGAACCCGCTGTACACGCAGCAGGCCAATCCCAGTCGCATGGTCTACCCGCGCAAGGACAACCTGTGGAGCCCCTCCGGCGAGGAGCCCGGCGCGGACGTCTACCCCTTCGTCTTCACCACCTACCGGCTGACCGAGCACCACACCGCGGGCGGGATGAGCCGCTGGCTGCCGTACCTCTCCGAGCTGCAGCCGGAGATGTTCTGCGAGGTCTCGCCGGAGCTGGCGCAGCAGCAGGGCCTGGTCAACGGCGAGTGGGCGACGATCGTCTCCGCCCGCAGCGCGATCGAGGCCCGGGTGCTCGTGACGCAGCGGATGACGCCGCTGACGATCAAGGGCCGCACGATCCACCAGATCGGGCTGCCGTACCACTGGGGCGTCGGCCGTGACGCCGTCGTCGAGGGTGACGGCGCCAACGACCTGCTCGGGGTCGTGCTCGACCCCAACGTGCAGATCCAGGAGTCGAAGGTCGGCTCGTGCGACATCCGACCGGGTCGGCGCCCGCGCGGCGAGAAGTTGCTGCAGCTCGTCGCCGAGTACCAGTCACGGGCGGGCACCATTGCGCAGACCGGCAACGAGCACGTCACCGAGGTCGACCCGCAGATGCGCGAGAAGCGCGCTGCGACCCGACAGACGACCACGAGCGAAGGAGAGGGCTGATGGGTTACCTGAGCCGCCAGCTCGCCGGGCGGACCAACCCGGCGCAGGACGCCGGGTGGCAGGACCCGCCCAGCCGCAAGGGCTTCTTCACCGACACCTCGATATGCATCGGCTGCAAGGCCTGCGAGGTGGCGTGCAAGGAGTGGAACGGCATCCCCCTCGACGGGCTGACCATCAGCGGCAACTCCTACGACAACACCGGCGACCTCGGCGCGAGCACGTGGCGTCACGTCGCCTTCGTCGAGCAGAGCCAGGACCGGATCGAGGCGGCTCGCGAGTCCGGCAAACGTCTCGTCGACCTCGGGATGCCGAGCGTCGGGGCTCCTGCACCTGCACCGGAGCCGACGAGCGCGCAGCCGGCCGGGTACGGCACCCTGCCGGCACCGATCGAAGGACACGGCCCCGCGCTGTCGGACATGCTCAACGAGAAGGCCTCCGTCGAGGCCGGCGGCACGGGCGACTACGGACTCACCGCCCAGGGAGTGCCGATCGTCGGTCCAGTGCCGGAGTTCCGGTGGCTGATGTCCTCGGACGTGTGCAAGCACTGCACCCACGCAGGCTGCCTCGATGTCTGTCCCACCGGCTCGCTCTTCCGCTCCGAGCACGGCACCGTGGTCGTCCAGGACGAGATCTGCAACGGCTGCGGCTACTGCGTCGGCGCCTGCCCCTTCGGTGTGATCGAGCGGCGCACGGATGACAGCGTCAGCGTCACCGCGGACGACCACGTGCCCAACATCGGGGTCGCCCAGAAGTGCACGCACTGCCATGACCGCCTCAACCACGACCAGACGCCGGCGTGCGCCCAGGCCTGTCCGACCACGTCGATCAAGTTCGGGACGCACGACGACATGGTCGCTTCCGCCAAGGAGCGGGTCGTCGCCCTGCACGACCAGGGGTTCACCGAGGCCCGGCTGTACGGCGCCAACGAGGACGACGGCGTCGGCGGCACCGGGTCGGTCTTCCTCCTCCTCGACGAGCCGGAGGTCTACGGCCTCCCGCCGGACCCGATCGTCCCCACCGCGAGGCTGCCCGAGATGTTCCGCGCAGCGGGGGCCGCCGGCCTCGGCCTGCTCGGTGCCGCGGCGCTGGCCTTCCTCGGGAGCAAGTCGTGACCACCTCTCCCTTCGACAGTTTCCGCCCCCCGGAGTCCGGGCGACGACGTCGCCGCGCCTCGGGTGTGCGCGGTGCCGTCAGCGGTGCGGCCAAGGACGTGGCGAAGGGGGCGCGCCGCGGCTGGATGAATCGCGAGGGCGGGGGCCAGCGCGAGGCGCCGGCCGTCCCGGATGCCGAGTTCTCCAGCTACTACGGGCAACCCGTCGTCAAGCCGGTGCCGTGGGACCACCGGATCTCGGCATACCTCTTCGTCGGCGGCATCGCCGGCACCTCCGGGATCATCGCTGCGGGCGCGGCGGCCACCGGCAACGAGGTGCTGCGGCGCAACTCACGGCTGACCTCGATGGTCACCGTCGGTCTCAGTGGCGCGGCACTCGTCGCTGACCTCGGTCGGCCCGAGCGCTTCTTGAACATGATGCGCACGGTCAAGCTGACCTCCCCGATGTCGGTCGGCACGTGGATCCTGTCGGGCTACTCCGCCTTCGCCGGGGTGACCACGGCGAGCGAGGTGCTCGGCATGCTGCCGGCGCGCGGCCCCCTTCGCCCTCTCTCCCGGGCACTGGCGCCGGTGACAGCGCCGGCCACGATCGGCCAGGCCCTGATGGGCGCGCCGCTGGCGGCCTACACCGCCGTGCTGCTCGCCGACACCGCCCACCCCGTGTGGCACGAGAGCCGGAAGCAACTGCCGTTCGTCTTCGTCGGCTCCGCCGCCCTCGCCTCCGGCGGCATGCAGATGCTGCTCACCCCGCTTGCCCACGCTGGCCCGGCCCGCCGACTCGCGTTGCTCGGGGTCGCCACCGAGCTGGTCGCGATGCACCAGCTCGAGGAGCATCTCGCGCAACTGCGCATCGATGAGCCGATCGTCTCGGGGAAGGGCGCCGGCAAGCTGCGACTGGCCAAGGTGCTCGCCATCGCCGGCGGCGTGGGGACACTGCTGTCCGGCCGCAACCGGCTGGCGGCTCTCACCTCGGGCGCCGCGCTGGCCACCGCTTCCGCCCTGACGCGTGCCGGAATCGTCGAGGCGGGTATCGAGTCGGCAGAGGACCCCAAGTACACGGTCCGGGTACAGAAGGACCGGTTGGAGGCACGGCGCAGCAACGGCGTCGTCGACGACAGCATCGTCACTGTGCAGTAGGTGTACTCGGCCGACAGATTGGTGACACTCCGGTTGGGTCGTTGACGCGACTGCGAGACCGAATGGACCCGGAGTCGGCCCATCCGCACCGTCACTTTGCGCGGTTGGCACTGCTACAGAACGTAGGAGTAACGTCGAATGGACGTCTTGCGCCGCAGCGTCGGCGCGACAGTTCGACGAAAGGACCACTCATGCGCCGCACAACGATCCCCGCCCTCGTCGCGACGGCGGCCCTCGGTCTCACAGCGTGCTCCGGGTCCGACGACGCCTCATCCGATGGCTCCTCCGCCGAGACCACCACGAGCGCGGGATCGAGCCGCACCACCGGGGAGACCGACGAGTCGCAGTCACCTTCCGACACGCGTGATGTGGTCGACAGCCCACCCACGGAGGACATGCACGCCGCTCTCGACGCGACCCGCGACAGCCTGCCCGGGGCCGTGTCGAAGATCGAGCTCGAGTCGGCCGAGACCGGTGGACTCGCGTACAAGATCGAGCTCGTCTCCGAAGACATGGAGTACTCGGCGCAGTTCGACGCCGACACGCTGGACCAGCTGGGCGAGGACCGGGATGAGTTGGACCCCGACGACGCGGCGGAGGCACAGAAGCAGACCTTCGACATCAACGACCTCATCGACCTCGATGAAGCGGTGGGCACCGCCCGTGATGAGCAGGACGGCGCGGTCACGTCGTGGAAGATCGAGGGCAAGGACGACGGCAGCGTGCAGTACGAGTTCGATATCCTGCCCGACGACGCGTCTGACGACGTCGAGGTACAGATCGACGCCAAGGACGGCTCGGTCATCCACGACCCGTGACGGCTCACGTCACCTCGTCGACAGCATCGTCACGGTGAGGTCGCGTCCGCCAACGCCAGGGGCTGCCTCAGCCGTACCGATCACGACGTGAGCGCGTGCATCACCCAGACCTGGGTGAGTAGGAGCACAGTCATCAGCGGCATCGCCAGGGCGGCCAGCAGTCGGCCGCGCCGCTGACCACTCGGCACCTCGCCCGGTGCGATGATCTCGCTCGCGTCGACCCGGAGGTCGAGCCAGTTCACGGCGATGCCGGCCAGGAGCAGGAGGGCACCGGCGACACCCAGCGGCACGGTGGGCACGGTGAAGAGCGGGTCGGAGAGCAGGGCGAAGATACCGACGAAGACGCCGATGAAGAGCGCGGGGAGCAGCAGGGCGAGCCGGGGGTGCTCGACGATGACCCGCAGCGTGCGGGTGAACAGCAGCGTGCTCACCAGCAGCAGGATCACTCCCAGGCCGACCAGCTCACCGGTGGTGACGCCGGCCGGGCCACCCTCCAGCCAGTGGGTGACCGCATGCACCGTGGCGAACATCCCCAGCAGCCCGAGTCCGTTCCCGGCAATGGTCGCCGGACCGATGCTCCCACCGCGGCCGGTCGCCCCGGTGGCCTCGGCGATCTCCCGCGCGTAGGGCTTCGCCTCGCCGAAGGCCTGTGCGGCGGGCTCACCCGACTCCGCGACGTGGGTCTCGACCGTCATCAGCTCGTCCCCGATCTGGTGGCCGGGCGCGGAGAGCAGGCGCAGCTCGACGATGAAGTCGTCGCGCCACTCCTTCTCGACACTCGGGGCGATCCGACCGGGGTCACCGAAGGCACTCCGAGTCCGATTCATGTCAGTTCCTCCCTGCTACCGGCACGAGAGCACCGTCGGTGAGCTCCCGGGTGGTCGTCGTGAAGGCGGCCCAGCGGGCGGCCTGGTCGTGGGCGTGCTCACGGCCGGCCGCCGTGAGCGCGAAGTACTTGCGGCCGGGGCCGCCCTCGCCCGGTCGCCACTCGACCTCGACGTAGCCGGCCTCCTCGAGACGCCCCAGGAGCGGGTAGAGCGTGCCACCCTTGACCGCACCCAGGCCGACCCCGGAGAGCCGTTGGGTGATCGCATAGCCATAGTTGGGGCCGTCGAGGAGTACGCGCATCACACACACACCGAGCACGCCCCGCAGCCACTCCCTGGGCCAGCGCTCCTCATCCATGGCTAGATAGTAGCCCTGACTAGTCAGCCCCTCAACTAGCCAGGGTCACGTCACCTGGACGAGCGCACCATCTGGCAGCGAACCGGCGGGGAGTGTCTCACCGACAACCGGGGCCCCGGGGACCTCACCGAGGACAAGCAGCCCACCGGAGGTCTGGGCGTCGGCGAGCAGGATCAGGTCGTCCTCGCTGATGCCCTCGGCGGACAGGTGCGGACGCACCCAGTCGAGGTTGCGGCGGGACCCACCGGGGACGTGACCGGCAGCCAGCGCTGCGCGGGCGCCGTCGACGTAAGGCACGGCCGAGGCCTCGACTCGGGCCGCGACGCCGGAGGCGCGACACATCTTGTACAGGTGGCCGAGCAGCCCGAAGCCCGTGACGTCCGTCGCCGCACGCACCCCGGCATCGAGCGCTGCGCGGGCGGCGTCCCGGTTGAGGGCGACCATCGAGGCAATCGCCTCCTCGCTGCGCTCACCCGTCGCCTTGTGCCGGTTGTTCAGCACGCCGACGCCCAGGGGCTTGGTCAGGCTGATCGGCAGCCCGGCCTCGGCGGCGTCGTTGCGCATCATCGTCTCGGGGTCCGCGGTGCCGGTGACCGCCATGCCGTAGATGGGCTCGGGGGCGTCGATGCTGTGGCCGCCCAGCACGGGGAACCCGGCCTCGGTCGCGACGTCAAGGCCGCCACGCAGCACCTCGCGCAGGTGGTCGGTCGAGATCAGCTCGCGTGGCCAGGCGACGAGGTTGATCGCCATCACCGGCTCGCCACCCATCGCATAGATGTCGGAGACGGCGTTGGCCGCGGCGATACGGCCCCAGTCGTAGGGGTCGTCGACGACGGGCGTGAAGAAGTCCGACGTCGAGAGCACCGCCTGCCCGCCCCGGATGCGCACGGCGCCCGCGTCATCACCGTCATCGAGACCGACGACGACGTCCGCGCCGGGCGGGCTCGCACCGTGGAGGCCGGCGACGATCTCCTCGAGCTCTCCGGGGGGGATCTTGCAGGCGCAGCCGCCCCCGCGGGCGTACTGGGTCAGCCGAACCGGACTCATGCATTCAGGGTAATCGCTCCGTGCACGACGGCCGCCCAGCCTGCGAGAGTGCCACCAGAAGGGGCCATCAGCGGTCGTGCGATGGGCCCAGGCAAAAACCCTGAAACCTACTGTTGCCCACGTCACATTGCACTGCTAGCCTCATTGACACTTCACTAGCGCAGCAATTGGTCGTCTCCCTTTAGAGACGCTACTGCGCGGTATCATTCAGGGGGTGTTTGCGGTTCCCACGTATGAATTTTCGTGTGCTGACCATGGGCATTTCGACATCCATGCGTCGATCCGCGACATTCCCCACTTCGCGCTGTGTCCCATGTGCTCAGGCAGAAGCAAGAGGGTCTTCAGCACTCCGCGCCTGAACCTCGGCGACTCCCGCGCGCGTCAGCTCCTGGACGCGACCGGCGCCACCGCTGACACCCCACGGGTTGTGAGCTCACCACCCTCCATACCCCGCAGACCTCAACGGGTCACCTATGACCCCCGAGCCCAGAGGTTGCCGCGCAACTAGAAGCTCGACTCGGGGCTGCACGAAGGGATTGATGGCATGAGCTCCGTCGGCCTCCTCTACGTCGGTGCGGTTCTGTACCTCAATGGTCTGGCCTTGATGGGCATCATCAAGGGCACCGGAGCAACGCCCATAAACTGGTTTGTCGGATTCCTGCAGGTCTTGACTCCGACGTACCTCATATTCACGGCCAACGGAGATGCCGACGCAATTTTCTTGGCGAGTGGCCTCTACCTTTTTGGCTTCACCTACTTGTACGTGGCGATGGGAAATACATGGGGCCACGACCCCACCGGATTAGGTTACTTCTCGTTATTCGTCGCGATCATGGCGGTCGGTTATGCGGTGGGGAATCTCCTCATGTTCGACGACTACGCATTCTTCGTGATTTGGCTCCTGTGGTCCGTCCTGTGGTTCCTCTTCTACCTCACCTTGGGCAAGGGGTTGACCAGGCTCACCTGGTTCACCGGCGGCGTCGCCGCGGTTGAAGGGTGGATCACCGGGGCCATCCCCGCGTTTCTTCTGCTCACCGGCGTGTGGCAGGACCTGGACGGCCGTGTGGTCGCTGTCGCCCTGACCGTGGTGTTCGTCGTCGCGCTGGGAATCCTGTGGAGCCGCCAACCTGCGACACGCGAGGAGGCCCCCTGAACCGATCCCTGCTGTGGAGGCTCACCCGTCAGACCGTGATGGGCGCCCGCCCCGAGCCGATGTGGCTCACACACGTGCATCGAGAGGAAATATCGTGACCAAGAATCTCTTCCCCCTGGACTCCACCAAACCCTTCACCGAGCAGGCCATCCTCGGCCACAACCGATGGCACGGCGACATCCCGCCCGCCGTTACCGTCAAGCCCGGTGATGTCTTCCGCGCTGACTGTCGAGAGTGGTTTGATGGCTACATCAAGAACGATGACTCCGCGGTGGACATCGCCTCGGCCCCGATGAGCATCGTGCACGCCCTCAGCGGCCCCTTCGCCATCGAGGGAGCCGAACCGGGCGATCTGCTCATCGTCGACATCCTCGACGTCGGCCCCATCCCCAGCGAGGAGGGACCCCTGGCCGGCCAAGGGTGGGGCTACACCGGGATCTTCGCGAAGAACAACGGCGGGAGCTTCCTCGTCGACCAGTTCCCGGACGCGTACAAAGCGGTGTGGGACTTCGAAGGTGGTTACGCCACGTCGCGGCACGTCCCCGAGGTTCGCTATGCAGGGATCACCCACCCGGGCCTCATGGGAGTCGCCCCCTCGAAGGACCTGTTGTCGACGTGGAACACACGCGAGGCTGCGCTCATCGCCACCGACCCCGACCGGGTTCCGCCACTGGCGCTACCGCCCGAGCCACAGGACGCCATCCTGGGAACCCTCACGGGTGACGACTACGACCGGGTCAGCAAGGAAGGGGCCCGCACCGCCCCGGCGAGGGAGAACGGAGGCAACCAGGACATCAAGAACTTCACCAAGGGCACCCGGGTGTTCTACCCGGTGTATGTCAAGGGGGCGAACCTCTCCTTCGGCGACCTGCACTTCAGCCAGGGCGATGGAGAAATCACCTTCTGTGGCGGCATCGAGATGGGCGGGTTCCTTGATCTCAAGGTTGACCTCATCAAGGGCGGCATGGACAAGTACGGGGTATCGGAAAATGCCATCTTCCAACCCGGGATCTCCGGTCCGCAGTACAGCGAGTGGCTCGCATTCAGCGGCACCTCGGTCACCCTCGACGGCGAGCAGAAGTACCTCGACTCCGATCTCGCCTACCAGAGGGCCTGCCTGCACGCGATCGACTACCTGACAAAGTTCGGGTACAGCCCGGAGCAGGCATATCTCCTGTTGGGGTCGGCGCCAATCGAAGGACGTCTGTCCGGGGTTGTGGACATCCCCAACTCGTGCGCCACGGTCTACCTACCGACGGCCATGTTCGAATTCGACGTCACCCCGTCGAAGAATGGTCTGCACGCGATCGATCCGGGCATCGGGGCCCCCAAGGCGGACAACCCGTGACCGCGGCCGGCCGCACACTCGGCTGACTGGATGGCCACCTGCGATCCCTGGTGCCTCGTGCGAGGCACCAGGGATCGCGCACTCGCGGTGGGTGTCCCGGCGAACCGCGTCAGCACTCCCCCGCGGGCACATCTACAGTGATCCATGGAGGCGTCTGGGTTCCTGGTGGTCCCCCCGGTCTTCAACACCGGCGAGGCCGAGTACCTCGGTCTGGCGGGTTCGATTCCCGTCCGCCTCCGCCACCACTTCGAAGGGGGCGTGTGCTCCCTCGCCCGGACGAAGGGAGCAGGCCGGTGAACGAGGACCCGCGCCGGGCCATCCCGCGCACTGACGTCGCCCTGGCCGCACCCGAGTTCACGGAGGCAACCAAGCGCCTCGGTCGGACCACGGTCCGCGCCGCCGTCACCGCAGCGCAGGAGCGAGCGCGTCGCGGCGAGATCCACCCGGGCGAGGTCATCGAGGCCGCCGCCGCGACCCTGCCGGTACGGACCTCCTCGCTCACGCCCGTCCTCAACGCGACCGGCGTCGTCATCCACACCAATATCGGTCGAGCACCCCTCTCTCCCAGCGCGGTCGCTGCCGTCGTCGATGCCGCCGGTTATGTCGACGTCGAGATGGACCTGGCGACCGGGGGGCGCAGCCGTCGCGGCGCCGGGGCGTTGGCGGCGCTGCGCGAGGCCGTCCCCGACGCGGGTGACGCCCTCGTCGTCAACAACGGTGCCGCCGCGCTCGTCCTGGCGACCACCGCCTTGGCCAGCGGCAAGGAGGTCATCGTCTCGCGCGGGGAGATGATCGAGATCGGCGATGGCTTCCGTCTGCCCGACCTCATTTCCTCGACCGGCGCTCGCCTGCGCGAGGTCGGCACGACCAACCGGACCCACCCGCGGGACTACCTCGAGGCGATCGGCCCCGACACCGGCTGCATCCTCAAGGCACACCCGAGCAACTTCCGGGTCGACGGCTTCACCACGTCGGTGGGGCACGAGGAGCTGCGCGGGGCGATGCGCCCGGACGGATCCCCCGTCCCCCTCGTCGCCGACATCGGCTCCGGACTGCTCGCACCCGACCCGCTCCTGCCCGACGAGCCCGACGCGAGCACCGCTCTGCGCCAAGGGGCGTCGATCGTCACGGCGAGTGGCGACAAGCTCCTCGGCGGGCCGCAGGCGGGCATCCTGCTCGGGGATGCCGACGTCGTCACCGCCCTGCGTCGCCACCCGCTCGCCCGGGCGCTGCGCGTCGACAAGCTGACCATCGCCGCTCTCGAGGCGACCGTGCGCGCACCGGCGACGCCGGTGGCCACTGCGCTGCACACGAGCGCCGACGAGCTCCGCCCCCGGGCCGAGCAGCTGGCTGCCGCCCTCGGCCGCGAGGTCGTGGGCGTCGACGGCCGGGTCGGTGGCGGTGGCGCGCCCGGGGTACCGCTGCTCGGCTGGGCGGTCGAGGTCCCCGCCGATGTGGTCGAGCGCCTGCGCACACCGCCGGCCGACGTCCCCGTCGTCCTCGCCCGGGTCGACGACGGGCGCGGCCTGATCGACCTGCGCTGCGTCCCGGCCGACCGCGACGGCGACGTCGCGACTGCTGTCCGCATCGCCCTCGGGGACGCCGATGCTCCACACCCTGCCCAGGAAGACTCGGGGGGGATCCGGGGGGCGGAGCTCCCCGGACGTCCTTCATGAGGCGGGTACTGGCCACGGCCGGGCACGTCGACCACGGCAAGTCCACCCTGGTGCGGGCAATTACCGGCCGGGACCCGGACCGGCTGGCGCAGGAGCGCGAGCGGGGCCTGACCATCGAGCTCGGCTACGCGTGGACGACGCTGCCGAGTGGGGCTGAGGTGGCCTTCGTCGACGTACCGGGGCACCAACGATTCGTCGGGACGATGCTCTCCGGCCTCGGACCGGCGCCGACGGTGGTCTTCGTCGTCGCGGCGGACCAGGGGTGGCAGGCGCAGAGCAGCGAGCACCTCGCCGCAGTGCAGGCCCTGGGCATCACCGACGGGCTGCTCGTCCTCACGCGGTGCGACCTCGCGGCTGCCGACCAGCGGGCGTCAGTGCGAGCGGAGGCGGCTCGTCGCCTCCGCGCCGCGGGCCTCGACGTGCCGGTCTGCGAGGTCTCTGCCGTCACCGGTGACGGCCTGCACCCGGTGCGCCGTGAGTTGGACGCGCTCGTCGCCCGGATGCCGACACCCGCCCCCGACGCGCCGGTGCGGTTGTGGGGCGACCGGTCCTTCTCGATCTCCGGGGCCGGCACCGTCGTCACCGGCACCCTCGGCGCGGGCACCCTGCGCAGCGGTGACCGGCTGACCCTCCTCGACCACGGCACCACCCGCGAGGTGACCGTCCGGGGCCTGCACAGCCAGGACTGCGCACGCGACTCGGTCGAGCCGGTGTCCCGCGTCGCGGTCAACCTGCGCCGCACCGACGGGGTCTCCCGCTCGGTCGCGCTGCTGACGCCGGGCGCCTTCGTCCTCGCCCGTGTGGTCGACGTCGGCCTGGTCCGCATCGCCGGGGACGAAGGGGGCACCTCCGGCGATGCGGACTCCCCGCCCGAGGGGGCGACGCTGCACGTCGGATCCGCCGACGTGGGCGTGCACGTCCGTCCGCTCGGCGCAGGTGCAGCACGCCTGACCACTGACGCGGACCTGCCCTGGCGCGTGGGGGACCGCGCGATCCTGCGTGATCCCGGCAGCCGCCGACTGTGGTCGGTGCGGGTGCTCGACGTCGACCCCCTGCCGCTCACGCGACGGGGCGCTGCGCAGCGGCGGAGCGAGGAGCTGGCGACGGGGGACCTGGGGGCGGTGCGGTTGCGCTCGCGCTCGGCCGACCGCGATGACGACCTGGCCCGGCTCGGGCTTCCGGCACCGGAGGATGCTGTGCGACAGGGCGAGTGGTGGATCGACGCCGACGCCCTGGCGCAGTGGGGGACACGCCTGAGCGCTGCCGTCCGGGCACTCCACGCCGCCGACCCGCTCAGTGCCGGCATGCCCCTCACCGAGGCTGCTCGGTCGCTGGGTCTACCCACCCACCTACCGGCCGCCCTCGGCCAGGAGCTCGTGCGGGCCCTCGCCGAGGACCCCGGTCTGGTCATCAGCCAAGGGCGTGTCCACGACCCCTCTGCCGGAGGTCTTGGGGCTGCGGAGGCCGGCGTCCGGGCTGTCGAGGAGAAGCTGCGGGAGACCCCCTTCGTCGCTCCGGAGCGGGATGAGTTGTCGCAGCTCCGGCTCGGGAGCACGCAGCTCGCCGCAGCCGAGCGGGTGGGTCGGGTCCTGCGCCTGCCTGACGACGTCGTCCTGCTGCCCGACGCTCCGGCGCGGGCGATGCGCGTGCTGGCGGGGCTGGAGCAGCCCTTCACCCTGAGCCGGGCGCGGCAGGCCCTCGGGACGACACGACGCGTGGCAGTGCCGTTGATGGAGCACCTCGACTCCCGCGGCTGGACCCGACGGGTCGACGGCAGCCTGCGCGAAGTCGTGCGCTGACCCTACGAAGTGCTGCTGGCTGCACTTCGTAGGGCCGGCCGCAGCACGTGCTGCGGCCGGCCATACGAACTGTGGCTGACTCCCCCTGCCGGGACGGGAGCCAGGTCGATCAGACGGCGAGCTCGAGCGTCGTGCGCACGGGGACGCCGTTGGTGAGGTTGTCCGCGACAGGGCAGTGGGTGGCCACGGCCTCCTCCAGCTTGCGGTAGCTCGCGTCGCTCTCCGGGCCGGTCAGGGTGACCGCGAGGTCGATGCCCTGGAAGCCGGGTCGGACCCCGTCGACCGCGCCGAAGAAACCGTTCAGGTCGACGTCGCCGTCGACGGTGACGTCCACTCCCTCGAGCGTCAGGCCGAGCTTCTCCGCCCACACCTGGTAACTGATCACGGTGCAGGATGCGAGGGCCGCGAGGAGGTGCTCGACCGGGTTGGCGCCGAGGTCGGTGCCACCGAGACCGGATGGCTCGTCGATGGTGAAGGTGTGCTGACGCGCCGAGAGGGTGACCTCGGTGGCCGTGCCGCGCTTGAGGGCGCCCGTGACCGACGTGGTCAGGAGGTTCGGGCTGGTGGTGTCGTCGATCGTCTGGCTCATGGCATGACTCTTTCGTCCAGGGCTCTGGTGAACCCGCGCTTGACGCGGCCGGTCGGCACGCGTCCAGGTCCTCACCCGGGGCACCCCACCGAGGGTGGAGGGTTGCCGCCCAGCCAGCCGGGGCTTCGCGCTGGGACTCATGACCAAGCCATAACCTCACACATGCGCACGCATAATGTCTAGTTATGTTTCCGTGCGTCCGCCATCCGGACGCGGCACGCGCAGATCGACGGTGAAGAGCGGCAGGAAGAGCTGCGCGAGAGGACCGATCGCGACGGCGTAGAGCACCGTGCCGACCCCGACGACACCACCGAGGAACCATCCGACGACCACGACGGTGACCTCGATACCGGTACGCACCACCCGCAGCGAACCGCCGGTGGCCTTCGCCAGACCGGTCATCAGGCCGTCGCGCGGACCGGGGCCGAACTGCGAGCCGATGTACATGCCGGTGGCGATCCCGTTGAGGACGACGCCACCGACGAGGAGCGCGATCCGCCAGCCGAGGGCCTCGGGGGGCTCGATGAGGGACAGGACGATGTCGGCGGAGGGCCCGATGAGCAGGGCATTGCCGATCGTGCCGATACCGGGCTTCTGGCGCAGCGGGATCCAGCTGAGGAGGACGAGCAGGGAGACCCCGATGACGATCATGCCGAAGGTCAACGGGACGTGCTTCGAGACGCCGACGTGCAGCACGTCCCACGGGATCTGCCCGAGCGTGCCCCGGATGACCATGGCCATCGACGTGCCGTAGAGGAAAAGACCGACGAGCAGCATCGGCAACCGGACGCCGAGCCGCCCCGCGCGCAGCTGGGCGAGGGGGCCGATGTCGGCGAGCTCGCGGCCGCGCCGAGTGGTGGTCGTCCCGTCGTTGGTCATGGGCTCACCCAACACCCACGAGGCCGAGGGTGTCGACCTGTCTCGCGAGGAGCGCGGCGAAGAGGTGACCGGCCGGGTCGGCACTGCCCACGAGGTGGCCCCCGAGCTCCATCGTCACGAGTCCGATGAGGGCAGCCAGCTCCGCGATGACCGTGGCGGCCCCGGCCCCGGTCAGCCCCTCGGCAAGGACGCTCACGTCAGCCATCTGCCGCACGAGGTGAGGATCGGCGAAGGGGTGCGCCCCGACCCCCTTCGCCCCCACCTCGAGGAAGGGGGCGGCGACCGCGGCCGCCGCGGGGACCGTCTCGTCAGGGGCGACGTAGCCCGGCACCGGCGTGCCGTAGATGAGCTGGAACTCGTGCGGGCGCTCCAGCGCCCAGGCGCGCAGCGCGTGACCGAGCCCGACCCAGCGGCGGTCGGCGCGACCGGCGCCCACCTCGGCGAGCGCCGCGGCGAGACCCTCATAGCTCTCGAGGATCATCGCGGTGAGCAGCGCCTCGCGCGTCGGGAAGTAGCGGTAGACCGCCGAGCTGACCATGCCGACCTCGCGGGCGACGGCTCGCATGGACAGCCCCCCTCCCCCGTGCTCGGCGATCTCCTCCCGCGCGGCGGCAAGGATCGCTGCAGTCGTGCGCGCCCTCGATTGCTCCCTGATTCCGACCACGGGTCGATCATGACACAAAGTGAGAGCGCCGCTCTTGTCAAGAGCGGCGCTCTCACTTATGGTTGACGTAATCGAGAGCACCGCTCTCACTCATGGAAGGGATCGCCATGCGATCAGCCACCCACCACCTGGTCATGCCGGCCGCGGCGTCCGGCGCGCTCATGGTCGCGTACCTGCTGCTGCGGCCCTACGGCGACGCCGGGTCGTCGACCTCACCCGAGGCCGCCGCGGCGTTCGCGAGCGGATGGTGGGTCGTGGCCCACCTCGCCGGAGCGCTCGCCCTCGTCCAGCTCGCCCGCGTGGGGCTGCGCATCGACGACCTGCTCGGGACGACCACGACGTCGATCGCCCGGTGGAGCGGGCTGGCCGGGGCGGTGCTCGTGCTGCCCTACTTCGGCGCGGAGACCTTCGGGCTGCACGCGATCGGCCGCGTCGGTCTGATCGACCCGGCGGCGTTGGCGCTCGTCGAGGAGGTGCGTGGGCACCCGGCAGCGCTGACGACCTTCGGCATCGGGCTGCTGCTGCTCGCCGTTTGCGGGATCACCACGGCCCTCGCATGGAGTGGCGCCGTACGCTCCGGTCGATGGACGGCACCGTCGTGGGCCGCGTGGCCACTGGGCATCGGCGCGGCGCTCGTGCTGCCGCAGTTCTACCTGCCACCGTCAGGCCGGATGGCCTTCGGGCTCGCCTACGCAGCGGCGGCCGTCGTGCTGGCGGTGGCTGCCCATCGGGCGGGGATCCGGGAGGGCAGGGCCACCCCCTTCGCTCCCGTGGACGCCGCCGCCTGATGGGCGTAGGGGGTCAGTCGCCGACGATCTTCTTGCCTCGGGCGACGACCTTCTTGTCCGGCGCGTAGACGACCGACGTGTCCTTGCCCTCGTAGTCGAACTGGTTGAGGAAGAAGCGGATCGCGTTGATCCGGCCACGCTTCTTGTCGTTGGACTTGATGACGATCCACGGGGCGCGCTTGGTGTCGGTCCGCTCGAACATCGCCTCCTTGGCCTCGGTGTAGGCATCCCACCTGTCGAGGCTCTCCAGGTCCATGGGCGAGAGCTTCCACCGACGCACCGGGTCGATCTGGCGGATGGCGAAGCGGGTGCGCTGCTCCTGACGGGTCACCGAGAACCACAGCTTGGTCACGTGCACCCCGGCCTCGGAGAGCATCCGCTCGACCCGGGGTGCTTGGTCCATGAAGGTCTCGTACTGCTCGTCCGTGCAGAAGCCCATGACCCGCTCGACGCCGGCGCGGTTGTACCAGGACCGGTCGAAGAGAACGATCTCACCGCTGGTGGGCAGGTGCTGGACGTAGCGCTGGAAGTACCACTGCCCCTCCTCGCGCTCACTCGGCCTCGTCAGGGCCACGACCCGCGCCCCACGGGGGTTGAGGTGTTCGGTGAAGCGCTTGATCGTCCCGCCCTTGCCGGCCGCGTCCCGCCCCTCGAAGAGGACGACGAACTTCCTCCCGCTGTCCTGCGCCCAGTACTGGAACTTCAGCAGCTCGATCTGCAGCAGGTACTTCTCCACGTCGTAGTCGTTGCGGGTCATCAACGTCTCGTAGGGGTAGTTCTCCCGCCACGTCTCCACGGCCTTGCCGTCCGGGGCGATCAGCTGCGGGTCGTCGCCCTGGTCGTCGCGGACCGTGTACCCCTCGGCCATGAGCCGATCGATGTACTCGCGGAGGTTCTGCTGCATGAACGACCACTACCACACCCGGGTGACGCGCGGGTGCTCGTCGCGCCATCGGATGACGCCGTGGCGCTCCTGTTTCAATGGCGTCATGGAGCAGCACCGCAGGTACTGGGAGGACACCTACCTCTTCGACGTCGACACCCAGGTCGTCGCGGTGCGTGAGGAGCCCGCACCCGGCATCGCCGTGCGCGACGGCATCGTCCATCCGAAGGGGGGTGGTCAGCCCGACGACATCGCCACCGTGGAGATGCGGCCGGTATCGGTGAGCAAGGACGCCGAGACCGTCTGGCTGCACCCCGAGGGCGCGCTCCCCGCGATCGGCGACGTGGTGCACGTCGCGATCGACCCCGAGGTGCGGCGCCGACATGCCGCACTCCACTCCGCGGGGCACCTCCTCGACGCCTGCGTGGCGCCCCTCGGCTTCGTCAACGTCGGGCTGAGCCACACTCCGGGACAGGCCTTCCTGCTCTACGACGTGAACGGTGGCACCCTCCCGGACGGCGAGGAGGCCAAGACTGCCCTGATCGAGACCCTCCTCGCCCGGGCCCACGAACTCGTCGGCGCCGACCTGCCCTATGGGGCCGAGATCGACGCCGACGGGGTGCGCAGGGTGACGATCGAGGGCCTCCAGAGCGACCCGTGCGGTGGCACCCACGTGCGCACCACGGGCGACCTCACCGGCATCGAGATCACCCGCGTGCGGACCAAGAAGGGCCAGCTCAAGCTGAGCTACACCGCAGAGCACGCGTGAGCCCACGCTTCGCCCGACGCGGGAGGAGTTGCCGTTGACCGCACGTGCGATGGTGGACGGATGAGGTGGCCCTTCGACAACACCTTCGTCCGCGACCTCGGCTGGCTCGGGGTGCGGGTCGACCCGGTCCCGGTGAGCGCTCCAGAGCTGCTCGCGCTCAACGAGGACCTCGCCGTCGAGCTCGGCCTCGACCCGGCCGCGCTCCGCTCCCCGGACGGGGTGGCGGTCCTGGCAGGCAACGCCCTCGCCGAGGGCTCGGAGCCGATCGCTCAGGCCTATGCCGGGCACCAGTTCGGGCAGCTCACCCCGGTGCTCGGCGACGGCCGTGCGCACCTGCTCGGCGAGGTCGTCGACACCCACGGCCGACGCCGGGACATCGCGCTCAAGGGGTCGGGGCGCACCCCCTTCTCCCGAGCCGGTGACGGGCGCGCGGTCATGGGCCCGGTGCTGCGGGAGTACCTCGTCGCCGAGTTCATGTACGCGGCCGACGTCCCGACGACCCGGGCCCTGGCCGCCGTCGCGACCGGCGAGCAGGTACTGCGCGAGCGCCGACTCCCCGGCGCCGTCCTCACCCGGGTCGCCGCCTCGCACCTGCGGGTCGGCACCCTCGTCCTCATCGCCACCCGCGGCAGCCGCGAGCAACTCGCCGACGCCGTCGAGCACGTCCGCGAGCGGCACTACCCCGACCTGCCGCCGCACGACCCGATGGCGCTGTTGTCGGCGGTCGTCGAGCGCCAGGCCCGGCTCGTCGCGCGCTGGATGTCCCTCGGCTTCATCCACGGCGTGATGAACACCGACAACATGACCCTGTCCGGCGAGACGATCGACTACGGCCCGTGCGCCTTCCTCGACGCCTACGACCCGCAGACCTTCTTCAGCAGCGTGGACGCGATGGGGCGCTACCGCTACTGCGCGCAACCATCGATGGCGATGTGGGGCCTGGCCCGCCTGGCCGAGTGCCTGCTGCCGCTGGCCGACGGCGAACCGGATGCGCTCATGACCCAGGCCCAGGAGCGCGTCGAGGCGTTCACCGGGATCTACGAGCAGGAGTGGTTGGACGCCTTCCGTCTCAAGCTCGGCCTCGTCCGGGTGGGGAGCGAGGACCGCGAGCTCGTCGAGGACCTGCTGGTGATCGCGAAGGAGGAGGCGCTGGACTTCACGGGTCTCTTTCGGGACCTGGCTCGGGTGCTGCGCCGGGAGCCGACACCGACCCTGGACCGGGTCACGGACGTGCCGCGATGGGAGACGTGGCGGCAGCGGTGGCTGGGCCGCCTCGAGGGCGAAGGCAAGCCGACCGGGTCCAGCGCCGAGATCATGGACGAGACCAACCCGATCCACATCCCCCGCAACCACCTCGTCGAGGAGGCCCTCGCCGCGGCGCACGCAGGGGACCTCGCTCCCTTCGAGCAGCTCCTGGAGGTGCTCAACTCCCCCTTCGTGCAGCAGGAGGGGCAGGAGCGCTACGCCGAGCCCGCCGACCCCGACTTCACGCACGGCTACGTGACCTACTGCGGGACCTAGCCGACGTGTGGCGAGGTCCTCGGTGGCAGGCTGGGGACATGGCACGACGAGCGAAGGGGGGCGGCGCCACCCCCGCGACCCGCGCCCTGGTCGAAGCCGGGGTCGGGTACACCGAGCACCCCTACGAGCACGATCCGGCGGCGCAGTCCTACGGGCTGGAGGCAGCGGAGGCGATCGGGGCACCTCCCGAGCAGGTCTACAAGACGCTCCTCGCCCGGACCGACCTCGCCGCGAACCACGGCCTCGTCGTCGGGATCGTCCCCGTGACCGGTCAGCTTGACCTCAAGGCCCTGGCCGCCGCGGTCGGCGCGAAGAAGGCGACCATGGCCGACCCCGCCCTGGCGGAGAAGACGACGGGCTATGTCGTCGGCGGGATCAGCCCGCTCGGACAGAAGCGGGCGCTGAACACCGTGCTGGACGACTCCGCCCTGGAGCACGCGACGATCTTCGTCAGCGGGGGGCGACGTGGCCTCGACCTGGAGCTCCCCCCTTCGGACCTCGTGGCGCTCACCTCCGCCACTGTTGCCGGCATCGCCCGGGCCTGACCCCGCGTGTCGCGCGGCAGTTCAGCGACGCGCAGACGGGGCCATGCGGGCCCTGGCCCGGCTCCGGCGTGAACTGCCGCGCGACACACCGTTGGTCAGAGCCGCTCGACCCCGGCCACGCACACCACTGGCAAGTTCCCGCCGTAGATGTGCGGGAACTCTTCGATCACTCCCGGGGCCGGCGGCTCCCAGCGAATCTCGAGCCCGTGGTCGGCCAGTGCGGCCTCGTCCAGCGTGAGCAGGAGCAGCGGCTCGACGACGTCGGCGTAGAAGCGCTGCAGCACCCCGGCGGTCTGCTCCGGGGTGCTGCAGTGCATGAAGCCGACATCCGCGATCAACTGACCCCGCGTGGAGACCGGATAGGTGCCTGCGTCCTGCGCCGCGTGCCAGTCGGACTCCGTGGCGATGTGCTGGAGGGTCATGCGGTCACGTTACGACGGGTACCCGTCAGTCACATCTTCACGCCGATGTACTTCGTCTCCAGGAACTCGTCGATACCGGTGAAGCCACCCTCGCGGCCGACGCCCGACTCCTTCACGCCACCGAACGGCGCGGCGGGGTTGGACACGACGCCCATGTTGAGGCCGACCATGCCCGCCTCGAGCGCCTGGCTGACCCGGAAGCCCCGGTCGAGGCCCTGGGTGAAGATGTAGGAGACCAGGCCGAAGGGGGTGTCGTTCGCCAGCGCGATCGCCTCCTCCTCGGTGTCGAACTCCCCGATCGCGGCGACCGGCCCGAAGATCTCCGTGCTCGCGAGCTCGGCGTCGGCGGGGACCCCGGTGAGGACGGTCGCCGGGTAGAAGTAGCCCTCCCGGTCGGAGGGCTCCCCACCGAGCTTCGCCGTGGCGCCGCGGGAGACGGCGTCCTGGACGAGCTCCTCGACCTTGTCGACCGCGCCCTGGTTGACCAGCGGCCCGACGACGACGCCGTCCTCGACCCCACGCCCCATCGCGAGCGCACCCATCCGCTCGGTGAGGCGACGGGAGAACTCCTCGGCGACCGGGCGCTGGACCAGGATCCGGTTGGCGGCCGTGCAGGCCTGGCCGATGTTGCGCATCTTCGCCAGCATCGCCCCCTCGACGGCGGCGTCGAGGTCGGCGTCGTCGAAGACGATGAAAGGTGCGTTGCCGCCGAGCTCCATCGAGGTGCGCATGACGGTCTTCGCGGCGAGCTCGAGCAGGTGCTTGCCGACCGGGGTGGACCCGGTGAAGGAGATCTTGCGCGAACGCGGGTCGAGGATCATCGGCGTCATCACGTCGTCCGTCTTGCTCGTCGTCACGACGTTGACCACGCCCTTGGGCAGACCGGCCCGCTCGAGGATGTCGACCAGCGCGAGCGTCGACAGCGGCGTCTGCGAGGCGGGCTTGATCACGCAGGTGCACCCGGCGGCGATGGCGGGACCGATCTTGCGGGTGCCCATGGCCATCGGGAAGTTCCACGGCGTGATCAGGATGCACGGACCGACCGGCTCCTTGGACACCATGAAGCGCGACCCGCCGGCGGGTGCCGTCATGAACCCGCCGTCGATGCGCACGGCCTCCTCGGCGAACCACCGGAAGAACTCGGCGGCGTACTTGATCTCGCCGCGGGCCTCGGCCAAGGGCTTGCCCATCTCGAGGGTCATGATCAGCGCGAGGCGCTCGCTGTCCTGCAAGAGCAGGTCGTAGGCGCGGGAGAGGATCTCGCTGCGCTCCCGGGGTGCCGTCGCGGCCCACTCGGACTGCGCCTCGGCGGCTGCGTCGAGGGCGGCGGCCGCCTCCTGCGGCGTCGCGTCGGCGACCTCGCACAGAACCGTGCCGGTGGACGGGTCGATCACCGGCAGGGTCGCGGCCGTCGGCTGCCACTCACCGTCGATGAAGAGGCCGGTGGGCACCGACTCGATGGCCTCCCGCTCGCGGTCCTGCGTGATCTCGGTGTCCTGCATCGATGGCTCCTTCGTCGCGTCCTTGCCGTTGCCACCATCCTAGAAGTATTGTCAACAATCAGACAACCAACCTGGAGGTTATCGATGACAGCGCTGTCCCCCCTTCTCAAGCAGGCCACCCCCGTGGTCGTCGACCACGCACTCGGCTCCGAGCTCTTCGACAGCGGCGGTCGCCGCTTCCTCGACTTCACCGCCGGCATCGGCGTCGTGAGCACCGGCCACTGCCACCCGAAGGTCGTCGCCGCCGCGCAGGAGCAGACCGGCAAGCTCATCCACGGGCAGTACACCACCGTCATGCACAAGCCGCTCATGGAGTTGGTGGAGAAGCTCGACGGGGTTCTGCCCTCGCACCTCAACTCGCTCTTCTTCGCCAACTCCGGCAGCGAGGCGCTCGAGGCATCTCTGCGCCTGAGCCGCCAGGCCACGGGCCGGCCCAACGTCATCGTCTTCCACGGCGGCTTCCACGGGCGCACGGTCGCGACGGCGACGATGACAACGTCCGGCACCCGGTTCTCGGCGGGCTTCTCGCCGCTCATGGGTGGGGTGCACGTCGCCCCCTTCCCCACCGCCTACCGCTACGGGTGGAGCGAGGAGGAGGCGACCCGTTTCGCCCTCCAGGAGCTCGACTACATCTTCGCGACGCTCACCTCCCCGGAAGAGACCGCCGCCTTCATCGTCGAGCCGATCCTCGGCGAAGGGGGCTACGTCCCGGGCAACACCGCCTTCTTCCAGGGCCTGCGTGAGCGGGCCGACAAGCACGGCATCGTGCTGGTCATGGACGAGGTCCAGGCGGGCTTCGGGCGCACGGGCAAGATGTTCGGCCACCAGCACTTCGACGTGAAGCCGGACATCATCACCCTCGCCAAGGGCATCGCCTCCGGCTTCCCGATCTCCGGCATCGCCGCGACCGAGGAGCTGATGAGCAAGGCGTGGGCCGGCTCGCAGGGTGGCACCTACGGCGCCAACGCCGTGGCCTGCGCCGCGGCCGTCGCCACCCTCGGCGTCATCGAGGAGGAGGGGCTGGTCGCCAATGCGGCCGAGCGCGGTCACCAGTTGCTCGACGGGGCGAAGTCCGCAGCAGTCGACGGCGTCGGTGACGTGCGCGGCCTCGGCCTGCTCGTCGGCAGCGAGTTCACCACGTCCGATGGCATGCCCGACGCCGAGCGGGCCAAGGCGGCGCAGCAGCTCGCGGCGACCAAGGGCCTGCTCCTGCTCACCTGCGGCGCGCACATGAACACCGTGCGGATGATCCCGCCGCTCGTGGTCACCTCCGAGCAGGTCGACGAGGCCCTGGGCATCTGGTCCGAGGTCCTGGCGGAGGTGTGAGGTGGTGGCCCGGTACTTCACGATCACGCTCGAGTCGCGGGGGGTGAGTTGCCGGGCACGGCTGCTCGACGACGAGGCACCGCTGACGTGCGAGGCGGTGTGGGACGCGCTACCGGCGGGTAGTGACGCCTTCCACGCCAAGTACGCGCGCAACGAGGTCTACACACTCGTCCCCCGGATCACCGCGGCCCCGCGGCGGGAGAACCCGACGATCACCCCGATCCCGGGGGACGTGTGCCTCTTCGACTTCGAGCCATGGGAGATCGGCAACCCCGCCTACGGGTACGACCCGGGCTCGACGGCGCATGCCGAGCAGGGGGCGAGCGACCTGGCGATCTTCTACGGGCGCAACAACCTGCTCATCAACGGCGACCTGGGCTGGGTGCCCGGGTCCGTCTTCGGCGCGATCGAGGAGGGCCTGCCCGAGATGGCCGAAGCGTGCAATGACCTGTGGCGCAACGGCTTCGCCGGGGAGCGACTGCTCTTCGCCCGGGCCTGACCGACCCCTCCGATCCGAGACATGGTCAGGGGCCGCTACTTCTGAGAAGTAGCGGCCCCTCGCCATGTCGCGGCGGGTGAGATCAGGTGGCGAGCAGCCACTCCACGAAGCGCGCGACGGCCAGGACGAGGTCGTCGGAGTGGCGCGGACCGATGATCTGCAGCCCGACCGGCAGCCCCGCGGACGTGGTGCCGACGGGGATGCTGATCGCCGGCTGCTGGGTCATGTTGAAGGGATAGGTGAAGGGGGTCCAGTCCGCCCAGTGCGTCATCCCGCTCCCCGGCGGCACGTCGTGGCCGGCCTCGAACGCCGGGATCGGCATCGTCGGCGTGATGAGCACGTTGTGCTGCTCGTGGAAGGCACCCATCGTGATGCCGAGCGCTGCGGCCACGGCACGCGCCTCGAAGACATCGACGGCGCTCGCCGCCTCGCCGACGTCCCACGCCTCCCCCAGGCCGGGGTCGATGGTCTCGCGCACACCGGGCATCGTCCGCAGGAGGGTCGCGGCGCTGGCGCCCCACAGCAGCTTGAAGGGCTCGAGCGGGTCGTCGAAGCCGGGGTCGACGGCAGTGACGGGCATGCCCGCTGCGTCGATCTTCGCGACGACGGCGTCGCAGATCCGTCCGACCTCCTCGTCGACCTGCACGTATCCGAGCGTCTTGGAGTAGGCGACGGGCAGCCCGGTCACCTCACGGTTGTACTCGCCCCGGAAGGTCAACCGTGGTGGGGCGAGCTGGGTCGGGTCGCGATGGTCGGGCAGCGAGATGATGTCCATGAGCAGCGCCGCGTCCTCGACGGTGCGCGTCATCGGACCGGCGTGGGCGAGGGGCCCGAAGGGGCTGGCCGGATACATCGGGACGCGGCCGTGGGTCGGCTTGAAGCCGACGATCCCGCAGAACGACGCGGGGATGCGCACGCTGCCACCGGCGTCGGTGCCCACGCACACCGGACCCATCCCGGCAGCGATGGCGGCCGAGGCCCCTCCGGAGGACCCCCCGGCAGTCGTTCGGGGGTCGACGGGGTTGCGGGTGATGCCGGTCAACGGTGAGTCGGTGACGCCCTTCCAGGCGAGCTCGGGCGTGGTGTTCTTGCCGACGAAGACCATCCCGTCGGCGCGCAGCCGGGCGGTGACGGGCGCGTCGACCTCCCACGGCTGGTCGGGGTCGATCGCCTTGGATCCACGCCGTGTCGGCCATCCCTTGGTGAGGAAGATGTCCTTGATCGAGGTCGGCACACCGTCGAGCAGACCCTGGGGCGTCCCGGCCTGCCAGCGGGCCTCGGAGGCACGCGCCTGCTCCAGGGCGCTCTCCCGGTCGACGAGGCAGAAGGCGTTGATCTCGCCGTCGGCCTCCTCGATGCGGTCGACGACCGCATTGGTCGCCTCGACGGGCGAGAGCTCCTTCGCGCCGTAGGCGGCGACGAGCTCGACGGCGGTCATCTCGGTTGGGTTCATCTCTCAGCTCCCGGTGGTCGGAACGTAGCCCAGCGACGTGTCGACGACGTTGTCCAACGGACGACCGTCGACCCAGCGCACGAAGTTCTCGGCGAAGAGATCAACCAGTGCGTCGCGCCAGCCGACGAAGTCGCCGGAGTTGTGGGGGGTGATCATGACGTCCGGCAAGGTCCACAGCGCGTGGTCCGCGGGCAGTGGCTCCGGGTCGACCACGTCCAGGGCCGCACCGGCGACCTGCTCGGAGCGAAGGGCGGCGACCAGGTCGTCGGTGACCACCAGCTCGCCACGGCCCACGTTGATGAAGCGAGCATGTGGCTGCATGGCAGCGAAGGCGTCGGTGTCGAACATCCCTGCGGTCTGGTCGGTCAGCGGCGCGATCGCCACCACCCAGTCCGCCTGTCCGAGTGCCTCGTGGAGGTCCTCGGTGGCGCTGACGTCACCGAAGTCCGGGTCGCCGGTCCGCTCCCTTCGCCCGGACCCCGACACCTCGAGGCCGGCGGCGCGCAACAGACGAGCGACGGCCCGGCCGATCGGCCCGGTCCCGACGACGAGCGCGCGCGTCCCCGCGACCCGCTCGGACTCGCGGTGCTGCCACCTGGCCTCGTCCTGCAGTCGCAGGGAGCGCGGCAGGTCCTTGGCGAACGAGAGCACCTGGGCGAGCACGTACTCGGCGATCGCGTCGTCGAAGACCCCTCGGGAGTTGGTGATGACGACATCGCTCGCACGGACCTCGGGCGTCATCAGCGGGTCCACCCCGGCAGCGGCGATGTGCACCCACTCCACCGACCCGGCCGCGTGCCAGGCATCCGCGAGTGCCGTGCTGAGGAAGTCGTAGGCGAAGACGACGTCGGCGCCGTCCATCGCATCGGCGAGCCCGTCGGCCTGCGTGAAGCGGACCTCGGCCCGGTCGGTCACCGGCGCAAGGGCATCCGGCGAGGGGCGATTCTCGTTGTGGAGGACCACGACGACGGGCTTTGTCGACATGTTGACAACCTAGGAGCGCGCTCCCTAGATTGTCAACAATCCGGCAATCCCGCTGCCCGACGAGAGAGGGGCCACGCGTGGAGCTGACAGACGTCGAGTTCGAGGGACCGCTGGCCCAGCGCGGGATCGGCATCATCGCGCCCTTCGACCTCGCGCTGGAACGGGAGCTGTGGCGCTGGGCGCCGCTCGACGTCAGCTTCCACCTGGCACGGACCCCCTTCGAGCCCGTCGCGGTCAGCCTCGAGCAGGCCGAGCTCGTCTCCGGCAAGGAACACCTGCAGAAGGCCACCCGCGACGTCCTCGGCGTCGACCCCGAGGTCGTGGCCTACCTGTGCACGTCGGGCAGCTTCATCCACGGACCGCAGTACGAGACCTCGCTGCGACAGGCGATCCTCGATGCCGGTGCCCCCGCCGCGGTCACCACCTCCGGCGCCCTCGTCGAGGCCGTCGGGAAGCTGGGTCTGCGCCGGATGTCGATCGTCACGCCCTACGACGCCGAGTTGACCGACCGTCTCGTGGCCTTCCTCGGCGACCTCGACGTCGAGGTGATCCACTCGCACTACCTGGGGCTCGGCGGCGGCATCTGGCGGGTCAACTACCGCACCGTCGTCGAGCAGATCCTCGCAGCCGACGACCCGCGATCCGAGGCGATCTTCGTCTCCTGCACCAACCTGCCGACCTACGACATCATCACGCCGCTCGAGCGCGAGCTGGGCAAGCCCGTGCTCACCGCCAACCAACTCACGGTCTGGGCCAGCCTCGGCCGGATGGGGCTACCGATGGTCGGCCCCGGGAAGTGGTTGCGCGACGTCTTCCAGGAGGAGCCATGACCACGATCGGGATGATCTACCCCGACCACGCCGCCGAGGACGAGTACCCATGGGCCGCAGAGCTGCTCGGTGTCAGTCTCCCGGTCGCCCACATCTACGGCACGGACCTGCACGCCATCCCCCAGCTGCTCGACCTCGGCAGCCCGGAGCGCCTCGCCGAGGGCGCCGCGCAGCTGGCGCAGTACGAGCCGGATGCCGTGCTCTGGGCGTGCACCTCGGGCAGCTTCGTCTACGGGGCGAAGGGGGTCGAGAGCCAGATCGCGGCCCTCACCCACGCCGCCGGCGTGCCCGCCTCGAGCACGAGCGAGGCCTTCGCCGCGGCCTTGGCGCACCTGCAGGTGACACGGGTCGCGGTTGCCGCCAGCTATCCGCAGGACGTCGCCTCGCTCTTCGTCGACTACCTCGACGCGAACGGTGCCCGGGTCGTGGCCCTGTCCAGCGCGGGCATCGACACGGCCGCCGAGGTCGGCACCCTCACCTCCGAGCAGGTCATCGAGCTCGCCGTGGCCAACGACCACCCCGACGCGCAGGCCCTGCTCGTGCCGGACACCGCGATGCATACCCTTGCGGTCGTGCCCGAGCTGGAGGACCGGCTCGGCAAGCCGGTGCTCACCGCCAACCAGGTGACGATCTGGCAGGGACTGCGGTTGGCCGGGGTCACCCCCTCGGCCACGCAGCTCGGCACCCTCTTCCGGGCGAAGGCAGGCTCATGACCCTCGAAGACCTCAAACCCGTCAGACGCCGCTCGACGGTCGAGCACATCGCCGGCGAGCTCCGTGCGGCGATCATGTCCGGCTCACTCGAGCCGGGCGACCAGCTCGGCGAGGCCGACCTCGCCGAGCGCTTCTCCGTCTCCCGCGGGCCCCTGCGCGAGGCCATGCAGCGTCTGGTGTCCGAGGGCGTGCTGCTCGCCATCGCCAACCGCGGGGTCTTCGTCGCAGAGCTGACGCTCGAGGACGTGCGCGATGTCTACCGCACTCGCTCGGTCATCGAACGCGGTGCCGTGGAGATCGCGCTCGACGAGCGCCGGCGGGCGGAGCTGCACCGCCGCGTGCAACGCAGCATCGGGCAGATGCGTCGGGCCGCGGCCAGAGGGGACGGACCGGCCGTCTCGGACGCCGACCAGGCCTTCCACGAGGCGCTCGTCGAGTGCTCGCACAGCCCTCGGCTCATCCGCGCGATGCGCACACTGCTCGTCGAGACCCGCATGTGCCTGGGCGAGCTGCGCACCACGTACCCCGACCTGGAGACCCAGGTCCACGAGCACGAGGCCCTCGCCCAGGCCTTCCTCGACGAGTCCCCCGCCAAGGTGAAGTCCGCGCTGCTAGCACACCTCGACGACGCCGTTGACCGGCTCGTCAGCAAGCGTGACGAGCCGGTCAACGGGGACTGAGAGCCCGGTCTCAGGGAACGGTGATCTCCGCTCCGACGAGCTGCTCGTGGTTGGTCGCAGCGAGGACCCGACCTGTCTCCCGGGGGGCGATGCCCATGCCCTTCCACTCACCGAGCAGGACGGCGACCTTGCTGCGCATCTCCGACTTCAGGCGGGTGAAGGAGTCCTGCGGGTCGTCGCCGACCTGGCCCTGCAGGAGCCACCAGGCCCATGCTGCGGCGCCGGCGTTGGCGACGAAGTCCGGGATCACCGGGATTCCACGGACGGTGAGCATCTCCTCGGCCTCCGGCGTCGTGGCCGAGTTGGCCGCCTCGACGACGACCTGGGCCGTGATCTCGGAGGCGTTCTCCTCGCGGATCGCGTAGGAGATGGCGGCGGGGACGAAGATGTCGGCCCGGGCCGAGAGGATCGCCTCGCGCGGCAGCTGCTCGACACTCGCGGGCACCCGGCCGCGGTCGATCTCGCCGTACTCGTCACGCAGGTCGAGCAGCAGCGGGATGTCCAGGCCAGCCGGGTCGGACAGGGTGCCGGCGGCGTCCGCGATAGCCACGACCTTCACACCTGCCTCGTGCAGGTACCAGGCCGCGCCACCACCCATCGTGCCGACGCCCTGGATCGAGACCGTCGTCTCCTCCTGCGCCCAGCCGAGGGAGTCGGCGGCTCCGAGGCAGGCCTCGGCGACGCCGTAGCCACCGATGATCTCGCCCAGCTGCAGGCCGTCGTCGGTGAGGGCATCGAGGCCGGCGCGCACGCGCTGCATCGCCCGGCTCGGGTAGGCCGAGCGCTCGATCGCCGCGTGGTACGACTGCCCGAGGCCGAGGTTGGCGAAGACCTCGTCGATACGGGACTGTGCCACGCCGAGGTCCTCCGCGGTGACCCAGTGGCTGTCCAGCCACGGCAGCATGGCCGCGCAGAAGCGCTCCAGCACACCCACCGCCTCGGGGTCGCGGGGATCGAAGTCGATGCCCCCCTTCGCTCCGCCGACGGGCAGGCCGAAGACGGACGTCTTGGTTGCCATCCCACGGGCGAGGTCACCGACCTCGGTGATCGTGCACCCGGGACGCATCCGGGTCCCGCCCGTGGCCAGACCACCGACGAGGGTGTGCACGACGAGGAATCCGTGGGCGCCCGTGACCGGGTCGACCCACGTCACCTCGTGGGCCGGGGCCCCGTCGAGGAGGTCGCGCCCGGGGACGGCGTCGACGCTCGCGTCGACGGCATGATCAGGAACGCGCAGGACCTGCGGCTCGGCCTGGTTCGTCGAGTCCCATCCCGGACTGTGCATGATCGTCACGTCAACCACCTCTTTCTGCAGGTTCCTGTCCTCCCAGCGTGGGCCCGGTCACAGCGGGGCGTCCAGCGCGTGAACCTGCACGATCATGTGCACTTCCCCTTAAACATGGGGAAGTGGCTCTACATTGGGTCAATGGAGCTGTCCTTGCGTCGGTTGCAGATGCTGCGCGAACTTCATCGTCGCGGCACGGTCACCGCTGCGGCGGCAGCTCTCCACTACAGCCCGTCGGGGGTCTCGCAGCAGCTCGCCCAGCTCGAGCGGGAGGTGGGCGTCACGCTCGTCGAGCGCTTCGGCAGACGGGTCCAGCTGACCGACCTGGGGCTGGTGCTCCTCGAGCACGCCGAGGAGATCCTCGGCGCGGTCGAGCGGGCGACCGCGGCTCTGGAGTCGGCGCAGGAGGGGGTGACCGCCCGCCTGACCGTGGGTGTGTGGGCCTCGGTGGCCGCCGGCCTGCTGCCCCGGGCCCTGACGACGCTGGCGGCCAACCACCCGGGGATCGAGGTGCACACCACCGAGCTGGTCCCCGAGCAGAGTGCCGCCGCGGTGCTCGAGGGGAAGTTCGATGCCGCCTTCGTCATCGACTACTCGGACCACGAGATGGACTGGGACCCGAGCCTGACCCGGACCGTCGTTGCCGTGGAGCGGCTGCACGCGGCCGTGGCAGCGGGCACGGTGCTCGGCGACACGGTCTCCCTGCTCCAGCTGGCGGAGCATCCCTGGATCCTGTCCGGCCCGCGCTCGCACTTCGGCCGGGCTGTGCGCATCGCCTGCCACAAGCAGGGCTTCGAGCCCCGGATCGCGCACACCGTCGAGGAGCAGCCGACGGCACTGGCCCTGGCGGCCGCCGGTCTCGGGGTCACCCTCGTCTCGGACCTCGCGCTGGCCATCCGGCCGGAGGGAGTGGACATCGTCGCCCTGGACAAGCCGGTGATGCGCACGATCTCGGTCGCCCACCGGGCGTCCTCGGCGCCGCGCCGCTCGATCGACCTCTTCATCGACGCGGTACGCACCACGGCAGCCGAGCAGGGGCTCGGGGCGAGCACCTCGCTGCCGCTGTCCACGAGCGACTGATCAGCCGGGCGGGTCCGCGCGTGGTCGGCCCAGCAGGACGGCGATGCCGGCGAGGACCTGCCACACCAGGACCGAGTAGACGGCGATCCGCTCCACGAGGCCGAAGCCACCGATCCCCAGCATCCCGCAGGCGCTGCCGGCCAGGGAGAGCAGACCCAGGGCCGCCGTGACCAGTGCCAGCCGCCGGTAGGTGCCCGACAGCGACACGGCGAGCGCCAGCAGGAGCAGGCTCCCGCCCAGGATGGTCAGGACGGCCCCGACGCCGTGCACGTCCGCCCGCGTCGACGGCATCCCGGTCGGGAAGAGCCCGACGACGACCGTGCCCAGGCCGTAGGCGACGGCGAGAGCGAGCACCGTGCGGCGTGCGCGCCGGGGGACGAAGGGGGCGAGGACCAGCCCGGCGAGGAGGACCCTCACTCCCGTGGCGACGAAGGTCACGTTCATCACCGCGTGCCTGGTCGAGGCGAAGGCGTCGCCCCCCGCGTACCGCGTCTCGGGGACGCCGAGCTCGCTGATCGCGTCGATCGTCCATCGGTAGGGGCGCCCCTCCCAGCCGGTGGCCGCCCACGCCTCCCCGACGAAGTACAGACCGGCGAGCAGCAGGAGGACACCACCGAGGCGGTACCGGGTCACGCTCGCTCGTCCGTGATCCCGCTGATCGAGGTGCGACGAAGGAGCCTCGAGGTCACTCACGCGGGCAGGTGGTCGTCGAACCATCGGATGACGTCGGCGGTGACCTCGTCACGGTTGGTCTCGTTGAGGATCTCGTGTCGTGCCCCGGGGTAGAGCGACACCGTCACGTCACGCACTCCCGCCGCGAGGAAGGCGTCGGCGACCTCGCGCACGCCCTGGCCACCCTTGCCGCCCACCGGATCGCGGTCGCCGGAGACGAAGTACACCGGCAGGTCGACGGGCACGAGGTACGCCTTCTTCGGCAGGCTGTTGACGCCGCCGAGCATGTCCGCGAAGAAACCAGCCGTGAAGACCTCGCCGCAGCGCGGGTCGGCGATGTACTTCGCCACCTCGTCGGCGTCCCGGGAGAGCCAGTCGAACTGCGTCGTCGTCGGACGGAAACCGAGGTTGAACTGCCCGAAGGTCAGCGTGTTCATCAACGGCGAGGTGGCTCGTCGACCGCGCACCCGGGACTCGAGAGCGGCGACGGTCTGCCCCACCTTGCCGAGCAAGCCCTGGTCGCCGCCGGTGCCGCTGAAGACCGCGCCGTCGAGGTGCTGCCCGTAGCGGGTGATGTGGTCGCGGCCGAGGAAGGAGCCCATCGAGTGCCCGAAGAAGAAGAACGGCAACCCCGGGTGCTGTGCCCGCGCGGCCTCGCCGACGGCGTGGATGTCCTCGACGGCGGCGTCCCAGCCGTGGTCGTCGGCGAAGACACCGCGGTCCTCGGGTCGGCTCGCCGTCTCGCCGTGACCACGGTGGTCGTGGGTCCAGACCGCGTACCCGGCGTCGGTGAGCGCCTGCGCGAACCGCTCGTAGCGGCCGGAGTGCTCGGCCATGCCGTGGGCCAGCTGCACGGACCCCTTCGCCTCGCCCTCGGGGAGCCAGGTCCTGACGAAGAGAGGGGAACCATCGTGGGGGGAGACGACGGTCGTGGTGTCGGCGCGCATGACGACAGCGTAACGAGGAGTGCTGCACAGGGGACCTTCAGTTGGCAGTGGAATACTCCTCGCGACTACCACCGCCCCCCGACCCGAGGGACCCATGAGCAAGAAGTCGAAGCCGACGTCCGCCCGCGATGCCCGGCTGGCACAGGCACGCCGGGACCAGCAGGCCAAGGAGCGCCGCCGGACCTACCTCCTCGTCGGGGTGACCGCCGTGATCATCGTCGCGATCGTCGCCATGGTCGGCTACGCGGTCGTCAGCGAGGCCGACGACCGCGAGGCCGCCGGCGACCTCGCGGCGGTCAAGGAGTACGACTACGAGGGCGGCAACCACGTCCAGGGCGAGATCGACTACCAGGAGTCGCCGCCCGTTGGCGGCGAGCACAACCCGATCTGGCTCAACTGCGGGGTCTACGACGAGCCGGTGCCGAACCAGCACGCCGTCCACTCCCTCGAGCACGGCACCGTGTGGGTGACCTACGACCCCGAGCTGCCGGACAGCGAGGTCGAGAAGCTCGAGCAGGCGCTCCCCGACACCTACACGCTCCTCTCCCCCTACGAGGGCGAGATGCCCTCGAAGGTCGTCGCCAGCGCCTGGGGACACCAGCTGGCGCTGGAGTCCGCGGACGACCCGCGACTGCAGGGCTTCATCAAGGAGTATCGCCAGGGGCCCCAGACCCCTGAGCCGGGAGCGGCCTGCACGGGTGGTGTGGACGCGTCCGGAGTCGTGTCCCAGTGAGCCCCAGGGCCATCATCGCGGTCGTCGTCGCGCTCGCCCTCGGGCTGGTCGGCGGACTCGCACTGAGCACGGTCGGCTCGGATGAGCTGCCCGCCGACGACAGCGTCGCCGCCGGCTTCGCCCGGGACATGAAGACCCACCACGACCAGGCGGTGCAGATGTCGTGGATAGTGCGCGAGCGCACCGACGACGAGCTCGTGCGCTCGCTCTCCTACGACATCGCCCGCACCCAGGAGAACCAGTCCGGGCAGATGGCCGGCTGGCTCGACGTGTGGGGGCTGAGCCCGACCGGGCCCGGCGCGCAGATGGAGTGGATGCAGGGGCTGGGGCACGACCACGAGGACGACCCGGACGCCCAGCTGACCGATGACGGCACGATGCCCGGCATGGCCTCACCCGAGCAGCTGGAGAAGTTGAAGTCCCTGACCGGCGAGGAGGCCGAGGTCTTCTTCCTGCAGCTGATGATCCGTCACCACAAGGCCGGCGTGCCGATGGCGCAGGTGGCCGTGGACTACTCGCAGAACGATGCCGTGGAGACCCTCGCGCGCTCGATCATCACCTCCCAGACCGCCGAGGTGGAGACGATGACGCAGATGCTCGACAGGCGTGGCGCGCAGCCGCTCGACTGACCCCCACCCCACGGTCCCTGAGGAGCTTGCTCAGCAAGCATCTCGAAGGGACCACGGTGCAGGATGGCCACATGGACTTCGGCATCGACACGATCAGGACGGCCGCGGAGCGGCTCCACGGGAGAGTCCGCGTCACCCCTCTCCTGTCCTCCCCGATGCTCGACGAGCTCACCGGCGCACAGGTGCTCGTCAAGGCGGAGTCGCTCCAGCTGACCGGCTCGTTCAAGATCCGCGGTGCGCTCGACACGCTGCTGTCGCTCACCGCCGCCGAGCGGGACGCGGGGGTACTCGCGTTCTCGACCGGTAACCACGGCCAGGCGGTCGCGGCGTCGGCGCAGATGACCGGCGCCCGCGCCACGATCGTCATGCCGCAGGACGCGCCGCGGATCAAGGTCGAGGGGGTGCGCTGGTGGGGTGGGGAGGTCGTCTTCTACGACCCGAGCACGCAGGACCGCGAGGACGTCGGGCACGGCCTCGTCGCCGAGCGCGGCCTGACGCTCGTGCACCCCTACGACGACGTGCGCGTCATGTCCGGGCAGGGGAGCGTCGGCCTGGAGGTCATCGACCAGCTGCGCGAAGGGGGGCACTCCCCGGACGCGATCGTCCTGCCCTGCAGCGGTGGTGGGCTGGCGTCGGGGACGATCGAGGCGGTGCGGTCGACGCACCCGGCGGTCACCCCCTTCGTCGTGGAGCGGGACGGGTACCCCAAGATGGCGCGCTCGCTGGCGTCCGGCCGGGTGGAGACGGTGCCGGCGGTGCCGGTCTTCCTCGACGCGATCGGCTCGCCGACGGTCGGACAGCACACCCTGGCGGCCCTGTCCCGGCACCCCGTGACGCCGCTGACGGTCACCGACGACGACGCCCGGGTGGCGATGCGCGCGGCCTTCCGCACACTCAAGCTCGTCCTCGAGCCCGGCGGCTCGGCGGCGCTGGCAGCGGTCCTCGCGCAGCGGGAGCGCTTCGCCGGGCAGACCGTGGTCGTCGTGGCCAGCGGGGGCAATGTCGACGCCTCGGTCTATGCCGAGGTGCTCGCCGGCTGAGCCGTCGCAATCGTCACCCGAGGGCCTGTGTCTGCTCGGCGGTCAGCGGTCGATCGGCATGGAGGAGAGGGACAGGACTCGGGTCCCTACGGTCATCTTCCCGGTCTCCCTGACCGACACCGATCAGCCAGGAGCCACAACGGCGAAGCCCAGGGCACGGGAGGCCTCTGCCATGCGCTGGTCATAGGTGACCACGGCGTCGACGCCGATCCGCACCGCTGCTGCAAGGTGCAGTGCGTCGAGCGACCGCAGGTTGGCGCCCGTCACGAGGCCGGCCTCGCGGAAGAGCGAGGCCGGCACCTCGAACAAGCCGACCCACTCCAGGAACTGGGACACACGCTCCTGCGACAGGACCTCCCTTCGCTGGGCCGCGCGACGTAGCTCCGTCTCCAGCAGCAAACAGGCAACAAGGTCCGGGGCCTCGGTGTCGAGTCGATCAGCGAGCGCGGTCGACTCCGACTCCTCGACCATCAACTTCAGTGCAGCCGAGGTGTCGAGGTACCACCGACTCATCGATCGCCCCGCAAGTCATCCAGCAGCTCGGACGTGGGCTCCTCGAGGGCGACTCGGCGGATCCCAGAGAACTTCGACCGCCTCGTGGCCGGCCGCAGGCACCGCAGGTCCTCGCCAACAGCGATCGGCGTCAACCGGGCGACGGGGACACCGCGCCGAGTCACGGTGTAGGACTCGCCGTGCTCGACCCCACGCATGATCTCTGCGTTGTCGTTGCGCAGTTCGCGCTGGCTGATCGTGGACATGAACCAAGCGTAGCACCTCGTAGCACAATCACGTGAGGGTCGTCGCCCTCTGCTCCTCGGTCAGATCCCGGTCGGCGTAGACCAGACGCACCGCGTCGGGGTCGGGGTTGCCGACGTCGTGGCCCTGCTGCTGGAGGGTCAGGCCGAGCTTCTCGGCGACGCGGCGCGAGGCCACGTTGTGCTCGAGCAGATGGGCGACGACGGGCGCCTGCGGACGGACGACGACGGCCGCTTCCAGCCCCGCCCGAGCGGCCTCGGTCGCCAGGCCCCGACCATGGACCTCGGCAGCGAAGCGGTACCCGAGGTTCCACCATCCGTGCGGACGCAGCGAGCAGCCCGCGTTGCCGAGCACGGCATCGTCATCGCGTGCCCGGACGATCCACTGCCCCAAGCCGTCTCGGTCCCACTCGTCGATCCACCCCTCGAGCATGGACCGGGTCCGCTGCGAGTTCGTGTGGCGCAGGATGGGGAAGTGCGTCCAGACCCTGGGGTCGCTGTAGATCGCGTGGAGCACGTCAAGGTCGTCGATGGTCGGCGCATCCAGGCGCAGTCGCTCGGTGCGGTGGTGACGACGATCGCTCATGCGGTGATCCTGTCAGTCGCTGCCGACGACCTCGGACGGCAAGGCTGCTGTGGACGTGCGGGCCCACGCTGTCCCCGGCCACGGATACGGTCTGATCGTGGCACTTCACCTCCACCGCGCGCAGCGGACCGACCTCCTCGCCGAGGGCCTCGGTGAGCTGCTGGCGAGCCCGCTGCCCGACCCCTTCGCGCAGGAGGTCGTGGTCGTGCCCGAGCAGGGCATCGAGCGGTGGTTGGCGCAGCGCCTCTCGCACCGCCTCGGCACGGGCGAGCGGGGCGGTGACGGAGTGTGCGCCGGCATCCGCTTCCTGCGGCCGCGTTCCCTGGTCACGATGCTCACCGGCCGCGACGAGGACGACCCGTGGCTGCCGCAGCACCTGGTGTGGCCGCTGCTGGAGGTCATCGATGCCGCCATCGGCGAGCCCTGGTGCGCGGCACTGAGCCGGCACCTCGGCCACGGTTCTGCCGACGAGGACCTCTTCGAGGTGCGGGCGGGTCGACGCTACTCCGTCGCGCTGCGTCTGGCGCGACTCTTCCACCGTTACGGCCAGAGCCGTCCGACGATGCTCACCGACTGGAGCCGGGGGCGCGACAGCACCGGCGGCACCGCCCCCCTGGCCGACGACCTGGCCTGGCAGCCCGAGCTGTGGCGACGCCTCCGGGCCCGCATCGACGCACCCACGCCGGACGTGCGCCACCGCGAGACGGTGGCCCGGTTGCAGGCCCTGGGCGAAGGGGGGACCGCCACGGCTGACGCGGATGACCGCGACGGGCTGGATCTGCGGCTCCTTCCGGAACGGCTCTCCCTCTTCGGGCACACGCGCCTCGCGGTCACCGAGGTCGAGCTGCTCGAGGCGCTCGGGCTCTCCCGTGACGTGCACCTGTGGCTGCCGCAGCCCTCGCCCGTGCTGTGGGACCGACTCGCCGACGCCGGAGCGACCGGGGTCGTGCCACGATCGCAGGACCGCACGAGCGATCTGGTCCACCACCCGATGCTCGCCTCGCTCGGCCGCGACTCCCGCGAGCTCGTGCGGGTCCTCGGTGACCGGGCCGAGGATGCCACCGCCCCGGCGGCGGCCCCGGCCTTCCCGCAGACCGTCCTGGGCTGGTTGCAGTCGGACCTGCGCGAGGACCATGTCCCCGATGCCGCTGAGCAGGCCGCCCGCACCGTCCCCGATGCCGACCGGTCGATCCAGGTCCACGCCTGCCACGGCCCCGCCCGTCAGGTCGAGGTGCTGCGTGAGGTGCTCGTCGGTCTCCTCGAGGACGACCCGAGCCTTCAGCCGCGCGACGTGCTCGTCATGTGCCCGGACGTGGAGACCTACGCGCCCCTCATCGGTGCGGCCTTCGGCCTCGGCGACCACGGCACCGACGCCGAGGGTGTCGACACCCACCCCGCGCACCGGCTGCGGGTGCGCCTGGCCGACCGCTCGCTGCGGGCGACCAACCCTCTGCTCGACGTGGCCGACCGACTCGTCGCCCTCGCCGGTGGTCGCCTCACCGCGAGCGAGGTGCTCGATCTGGCCGCGAGCGAGCCGGTGCGCCGCCGCTTCGCCCTCGGCGACGATGACCTCGAGACGCTGACCGGCTGGGTCGGCGACTCCGGTATCCGGTGGGGCTACGACCAGGAGCACCGCGCCCCCTTTCGCATGGAGGTGGAGCACCAGGGGACGTGGCGGTTCGGTCTCGATCGACTGCTGCTCGGGGTCGCCGTGTCCGCCGACGGGCCCCTCCAGGTCGGCGAGGTCATGCCGCTCGACGACGTCGGCAGCGGTTCCGTCGACCTGGTGGGCCGCGTCACCGAGATGCTCGAGCGAATCGGCTCCGGCCTCGACACCCTCGAGGCTGCCCGCACGGCCGGCGAGTGGATGAGCGGGCTGACCGAGGCCGTGCTGTCCCTCACCGATGTCCCGGTTCGCGAGCGCTGGCAGGTCGGGGACCTGCAGCGCACCCTCACCCGCGCTGCCCGCCACGCCGACGACAGCGTGCCGCTGCGACTGGCCGACGTGCGCGTCCTGCTCGCCGACCAGCTGGCCGGACGCCCGAGCCGGGCGAGCTTCCGCACCGGCGGGCTGACCGTCTGCACGATGACCCCGATGCGCTCGGTGCCCCACCGCGTCGTGTGCCTGCTCGGCATGGACGACGACGCCTTCCCGCGCCAGCAGACCGTCGACGGCGACGACGTCCTCGCCCGCGTGCCGCTGACCGGCGAGCGCGACGCCCGCAGCGAGGACCGGCAGCTCCTCCTCGACGCCGTCCTCGCCGCCCGCGAGCGCCTCGTCATCACCTACACCGGCTCCGACGAGCGCAGCGGCGAGCACTGCCCGCCGGCGGTACCGCTCGGGGAGCTCATCGATGCCGCTCGCGAGACGACGAGCGCGCCGGTCGAGGTGGTCGCGCACCCGCTGCAGCCCTTCGACGCCCGCAACCTCGCTCCCGGAGCGCTGGCCGGGGCTGGTGCGGCGACGTCGGACGGGTCGACCGCTCCACCACGGCCCTTCACCTTCGACCGCTCCGCGCTGGCTGCCGCCCGCGCGAGCCTCGGTGAGCGCACCGAGCCGGGGCGACTCCTCACGCAGCCGTTGCCCGGTCAGTCCGTCGAGGACGTCGCGCTGGCCGACCTGATCACCTTCTTCGAGAACCCGGCGCGGGGATTCCTGCGCGACCGACTGCACGTCGGGGTCTCCCGGGAGGCCGAGGAGGTCAGTGACCGGCTGCCGATCGACCTCGACGGCCTGCAGAAGTGGGCCATCGGCGACCGCGCCCTGCGCGCCCGGCTCGCCGGTGACGACGCGCGCGAGATCTACCGGGCCGAGCTGCTGCGGGGGGAGCTTCCGCCGGCGGGGCTCGGCGCGATCACCCTCGAGGAGATCGGTCGACAGGTCGAGCAGCTCATGGCCCAGGTGGCCAGCGGCCCCGCCGACCCGAACCGGTCGGTCGACGTCGAGGTCGCCCTGCTCGGCAACCGCCGGCTGACCGGGACCATCGACGGCGTCCGCGGGATGCACCTCGTCGACGTCACCTACTCCCGCCTCGGCCCCAAGCAGGAGATCGGCTCGTGGATCCGCCTGCTCGCCCTCACCGCCACTGGTGGTGACGACGAGCCGTGGCAGGCGTCAGCCCTGGGCAAAGGGTCTCGGGGGTCGGTCGCCCGCGCCACCCGCGGACCGCTGCCGCGCGAGGCAGCCCGCTCGCACCTGTCCGCGCTGATCGACCTCTACGCGCTCGGCCTCACCGCGCCGCTGCCCCTGCCGGTCAAGACCGCGCACGCCTGGGCCCAGGCCATCGAGCGCAACCACACCCTCGCCCGGGTCGCGACCACCAGGGCCCGGGGTGAGTGGGAGCCGACCCGGATGCGCAACGGCGGGGTCATCCCCGGCGAGCAGGACGACTCGTGGTGGCAGCTCGTCCACGGGAACCGGGCCCCCTTCGCCGTCCTGCTCGACGACGTCGCCGGGTCGGGCACGAACCTGGCCGCCCTCGCCCCGAAGGTGTGGGGCCCGGCCATCGACAACATCACGGGGACCGCATGAGCACACTGACCCCCTTCGACGTGACCGCAGACCTGCCGACCGGCACGGTCCTGCTCGAGGCGAGCGCCGGCACCGGCAAGACGTGGACTATCGGCGCCCTGGTCGCCCGCTACATCGCCGACGGCACACCGCTGGAGGAGATGCTCGTCATCACCTTCGGCCGCGCGGCCTCCCGCGAGATGCGCGAACGGGTGCGCGGGCACCTGCGCCACGTCCACCAGCACCTCGTCGACCCCGACCTCACCAGCGACGACCCGGTCGTGGCCCTCCTGCGGGACGGGAGCCCGGACGAGGTGGCCCTGAAGGAGCGTCGACTGCGGGACGCGCTGACCCACTTCGACGCGGCGACGATCGCCACGACCCACCAGTTCTGCCAGCTCGTGCTGCGCGGGCTCGGCGTGGCCGGTGACTCCGACCCGCACTCCCGGCTCGTCGAGGACCTGTCCGACCTGCGCGACGAGGTCGTCGACGACCTGTACGTGCGCGGCTTCGCCGGTGGGGGCACGCCCGCCTTCACCCGGGCACGTGCCGGCGAGATCGCGCGTGCCGTCACGGAGAACCCCCACGCCACCCTCGACCCGCACACGCGCGACGACGGGTCCGCCGATGCGCGGATGCTGGGTTTCGCCCACCTCGTGCGCACGGAGATGGACCGTCGCAAGCGCCGCCTCGGGGTGCTCGGCTACGACGACCTGCTCTCCCACCTGGCGAGCGCCCTCGAGGCCGAGGACTCGCCCGCCCGCGAGCGGATGCGCCAGCGCTGGAAGGTCGTGCTCGTCGACGAGTTCCAGGACACGGACCCGGTGCAGTGGCAGGTGCTCGACCGCGCCTTCACCGGGCACAGCACGCTCGTGCTCATCGGCGACCCGAAGCAGGCGATCTACGGCTTCCGTGGCGGTGACGTCGACACCTACCTCACCGCCTCCGCCACGGCGACGACCAAGCACACCCTCGGAGTCAACCACCGCTCCGACGGGCCACTCGTGCGCAGCCTCGGGGTGCTTCTGGGCGGCTCTCAGCTCGGCGACCCCGAGATCGTCGTCCACCCGGTGAGCGCGGCGAAGGGGGGATCGCGCCTGGGTACGAGAGAGCGCACCGCCCCCGAGGGGATGCTCGCCCCGGTCCGGCTACGGGCGATCACGACCGAGCGGATCCTGCCGCCCGGCGAGAAGTCCGTCGCCATCTCGGCGGTGCGCCCGCTCGTGGCGGACGACTGCGCCGCCGAGATCACCCGGCTGCTGGCACGGGGCACGACCTTCGACGCTCGTCCCCTGCGTGCCGGGGACGTCGCCGTCCTCGCGCACACCCGCAGCCAGCTCGACCACGTGCGCCGGGCACTCACCGCGGTCGGGCTGCGCTCGGTCATCGTCTCCAGCGACAGCATCTACGCCTCTCCCGCCGCCGCGGCCTGGCTGACCCTGCTCGAGGCGATGGAGCTGAGCCACCGACCCGAGCGGGTGCGCGCGGCGGCGCTGACCCCCTTCGTCGGGGCGAACGCCGCCACTTTGGACGAGCGTGGCCACGACCTCACCGAGGAGGTCGCCCACCGGATGCGCACGTGGGCGGGGCTGCTCTCACGGCGTGGGGTGGCCGCGGTGCTCGCGGCGGCCAGCGCCGACGGTCTTGATGCGCGGGTGCTCTCCCGGACCGATGGTGAGCGTCTGCTGACCGACCTGCGCCACGTCGGCGAGACGCTCCACCAGCGCGTCGTCACCGAGGGTGACGGTCTTGCCTCGCTCACCGCGTGGCTGCGCGAGCGGATCGGCGCCACCCGCAAGGAGGAGCGCGCCCGGCGACTCGACAGCGACGCGGACGCCGTGCACCTGGCGACCATCCACTCGAGCAAGGGGCTGCAGTACCCGATCGTCATGCTGCCCTTCGTCGCCGACCGGTGGCTGCCGACACCGGACGTGCTGCACTTCCACCGCGAGGACCGCACCCGCTGCCTCGACATCGGGATCCGCTCCGACGAGGGGCGCGCCGACCGGCTCACGCGGGCGGCCGACGAGGAGAGCGGCGAGTCGCTGCGGCTGCTGTACGTCGCGATGACGCGCGCGCAGAGCCAGGTCGTGACGTGGTGGTTCCCGTCGGCGAAGAACACCGCCCCCTCCCCCCTGCACCGCGTGCTCCTCGGACGTCGCGAGGGCCAGGGCGAGGTTCCCGCCAGCCACCCCGTCCCCGGCGACGAGACCCTGATGGACCGGCTCGAGGAGTGGGAGCGCCGGGGGGCGCTGCGTGTCGAGCTCGTCGACGAGGCGGCTCCCATGACCATCGAGGCGGCCGCGCCGGTGACGGACCTGTCCGTGCGCTCCTTCACCCGCAGCGTCGACACCCAGTGGCGTCGCACCTCGTACACGGCGCTCACCCGCCCGCTGGACGAGGCGCCCCGCCCCGCGGAGGAGCTCGTCGTCAGCGAGCCGGAGGTCACCGAGCGCCAGGACGACGAGGGCGGCGCCCGGGGGCGCGACGGAACGGCTCCGATGCTCCGCCCGGGTGAATTGCAGGGCGATGTCCCGCTCGCTGCCGTCCGTGGGGACGCCCCCGACGATGACGAAGGGGGGCACCTCCCCTCGCCCATGGCCGAGTTGCCCGTCGGGGCCGGCTTCGGCTCCCTCGTGCACGCGGTGCTGGAAGAGGCGGACGTGTCCGCGCCCGACCTGCTCACGCAGCTGCGGGCGCACGTCGAGGAGCAGGTCGTCCACTGGCCCGTGCCCGACCTCGACCGTGACACCCTCGCCGAGGCGCTCGTCGAGGTCATCGACACCCCGCTCGGTCCGCTCGCGCCGGGGACCTCCCTGCGCGACATCGGCAGCAGCGACCGGTTGTGCGAGATGGACTTCGAGCTACCGCTCGGAGGTGGCGACGACGCGGGCGACGCCGTCGACCAGGCACTGCTCGGTGATCTCGCGACGCTCATGCGCGAGCACCTGCCCGAGGGAGACCCGGTGCTGCCCTTCGCGGACGTGCTGGAGGACCCGCTGCTCGGGGGCCAGGCCCTGCGCGGGTACCTCACCGGCTCCGTCGACATCGTCCTGCGCGTGGGCGGACGCCACCTCGTCGTCGACTACAAGAGCAACTGGCTCGGCCCCGCGGACACTCCGCTGACGACCGGACACTACGAGCCGGACGCCCTGCGCGAGGCGATGAACCACTCGTCCTACCCGCTCCAGGCGATCCTCTACGGCGTGGTCCTGCACCGTTTCCTGCGCTGGCGCCAGCCCGGGTACGACCCGCAGGAGCACTTCGGCGGGGTGCTCTACCTGTACCTGCGCGGCATGGCCGGGACCCAGACGCCCATCGTCGACGGCCACCCCACGGGCGTCTTCTCCTGGCAGCCGCCGATTGCCCTGGTCGAGGCCCTCTCCGACCTGCTCGACGGGCGCCGCCCCGCGACGACCGACGCACCTCGCGAGCACGGGACCCAGGAGGCACGATGACCACGGTCGAGCAGGACCGGTACGACCGTCGCCTGGCCCTCGGCGCGACCGGCGACCTCGCGGACCTGAACGCCGCTGGCATCATCGAGGCCGCCGACGTGCACGTCGCCACCCGGTTGGCGCAGCTCGTCGACGAGCACGACCCGCTCGTGCGCGTGACGCTCGCACTCGTCGTGCGCGCCGCCCGCGAAGGATCGACGTGCCTGGAGCCCGAGCACGCTCACGAGCTGCTCACCGAGACCGCGACCGGCGAGGAGGACGACCTTTCGGTTGATGTTCTCGCGAGCGGAGCTTCGCCCGCAGGCAACTCCACCGGTGACGTGGCCACCAAAGATGCCTGGACTGACCTGCCGCCTGCCGATGAGTGGCTGCAACGCGTGGCCGACAGCGCACTCACGGCCGCCGGGGTGCTGCGGGTCGAGCACGGCCTGGTCTACCTCGACCGCTACCACCGCGAGGAGGTGCAGGTCGCCGAGGACCTCGCCCGACGCGCCGCCACCCCCGCGCCGGCCGTCGACGAGGCGAAGCTCGCGGCCGGGCTGCAGCGGGTCTTCCCCGGTGCGAGCTGGACCGAGCAGAGCGATGCCGTGCGCACCGCCGTCACCCGCCTGACCACCGTGCTCGCGGGCGGCCCCGGAACCGGCAAGACCTCGACCGTCGCCGGCCTCCTGACGCTGCTGCTCGAGCAGGCGGAGGCCACCGGCCGCCGCCCACGTATCGCGCTGGCCGCACCGACCGGCAAGGCCGCCGCCCGCCTGCGGGAGTCGGTCATCGAGTCCCTCGCAAGGCTCTCCCCCCAGGACCGGGAGCGTCTGGGCACGGATATCGAGGCCGTGACCGTCCACCGCCTGCTCGGGTGGCGCCCGGACAGCGGCAACCGCTTCCGCCGCGGGCGCGGCAACCCCCTACCGCACGACATCGTCGTCGTCGACGAGGCGTCGATGCTCTCGCTGACACTCACCGCCCGACTCCTCGAGGCACTACGCCCCAACACCCGTCTCCTGCTCGTCGGCGACCCCGACCAGCTGGCCTCCGTCGAGGCCGGTGCGGTGCTCGCCGACCTCGTCGCCGGCTACGGCGAGGGCGGTTCCCCGAGGGACGGCGAGGGCGATGCCCTTGGGTCCCACGCTACGAGTGGGTGGTACGACGAAGCACCCTCGAAGGAAGCCCCGAAGAGGGGCAGCAGCCCGGTCGCGCGACTGGAGACGTCGCACCGGTTCGGCGCGGAGATCGGAGCCCTGGCCGAAGCCGTACGGGTCGGCGATGCCGACAGGGCTCTGTCGACCCTCGCCTCGGCCACACCGGGTGGTCCGGTGCAGCACATCCACGTCGACCACGTCCTCGAGGCCGACGAGGCGCTGCGACCACGGCTGCTGGAGCACGCCCTGCGGTTGCGTCGGCTCGCCCTCGACGGGGAGTACGCGGCGGCCCTGCACGAGCTCGGGGAGCACCGGCTGCTCTGCGCCCACCGCGACGGCCCCTGGGGCGTCGGCCCGTGGAACGACCGGGTCGAGCGCTGGCTCGGCGAGGCGACCGACTACCACGGCCGGCAGCAGGTCGGGCGGCCGCTGCTCGTGACCGCGAACGACCGCGGCCTCGGGCTCTTCAACGGCGACGCCGGGGTGATGTCACTGCGCCGGGACGGCCGCGTTGTCGGGGTCTTCGGCGAACCCGGGGCGCCGCAGGTGCACGCCGCGACGTCCCTCGCGGACGTCGACACCGCTCACGCGATGACGATCCACAAGAGCCAGGGCAGCCAGGCGACCTCGGTGACCGTGCTCCTGCCCGACGCGGACTCACGACTCCTGACTCGCGAGTTGCTCTACACCGCGATCACCCGCGCGCAGAAGTCAGTCCTCCTCGTCGGCTCGCAGGAGGCGATCCGCGCCGCGATCACCCGTCGCACCCAGCGCGCCACCGGCCTGCGCCACCGCGTCTGACCAACCCCTGTCGCCGAGTCATGGCGAGGGGTCGCAGAACACTGCGGATTCCGACCCCTCGCCATGACTCGACGTGCCCGTGGACACGTCGGGGCAGTGGGGGCGTGGGGTATCAGTCGGCGTCGGAGGACTCGGCGTGCAGGACACGGAAGCGCTCGAGCACGACCGGCATGTCCGACGCGAAACCCTTGTCGTGGCCCGCGTGCTCGGTGAAGAACTCCTCGTGAACGCGCCGCCAGTACGCCAGAGTCCGGTCCCCCTCCCCCTCGGCGTGGGCATGGTCCTCGTCGACCTCGTCGAAGGGGACGGTGCGCACGTCCGTGGTGACGACGAGGGCGCGCGGCGTCCCGGAGCTGTCGACGACGATGCCCAGGGTGCCCGCCACGGGCAGGTCCTCCCCCTCGGCCTCGTAGTCCCACAGGGCCGACGCCGTCGCGGTCTTCGATCCATCGAGCACCAGGCCGAGCAGCTCATCGGCCTGCTCGGGCGTGGCTCCGAAGGCCCAGGCCGGGGGTCGCAGTGTCGCCAAGACGCTCTCGCCCATGTACGAGCTCAGGGTCGCCAGCTGAGCATGCTGCTGCGCACGCTCCCAAAAGGCCTCGATGTCATCCATGCCCCCATCCTGCCTCGGATCAGGGCCGCACCGTGAGGATCTGGTCCATCGTCCCGACGGCACCCGACTCGTCGTGCAGGACGGTACTCGTCACCCCGGTCCCGCCGGGCCCGAAGGAGACGCTCGTGTCGAAGCCGAGCCACTCCCCCCGCGGCTGACGGAACAGGTGCGCCGTCAGGTCGAGGTTGGGGAAGGCGACCTCCTGCGGGCTGACCCGGACGGCGATCCCGTTGGCGATGTCGAGGAGTCGTGCCGCATGGGCGAGCGGGCTCACGTCATCGTCGTCGACGAGCGCCACGTCCGAGCGCACCCAGGCCCGGGCCCGACCCGGCGCGTCCTGAGCGCGGCGCACCTCGGCCGAGGCGATGAACCCACCCGGCCACACCGTGCTCATGTCCCACACCGGCGTCTGCTCCACCGAGGGCATGGGCGCGTGGTGGTCACCGGCCAACTCACCGGTCTCGCCCGCCTGCATCAACCAGGCACGGAGCGTGACCGCGGGACGGCCGGCGTGCGCGAGCGTCGCCTCGACGAGCTCGATCGTGCGCCCCGGCCGGATGACGCGCACGGAGGTCTCGACCTCCTCGACCGCGACCGTGCCCAGGATGTCGAAGGAGAGGCGCCCGATGACCTTGTCCCCGGCACGCTCCTCACGGTCGCACTCGACCGCGTGCACCAGCAGGCCGAGAGCGGGTGCGATGTGCTGCTCACTCGTGCGCCAGGCTCCGGTGGTGTGCCGGGTCGCGCGGTAGGAGTGCGCACCGGCGCGCTCGAAGTAGTGCTCCATGTGATCGCTCCTCCTGGAGAGGCGGGTCAGCGCAGGACGGTGCGCTGGTAGGTCCTGATCGACAGTGGCACGAAGATCGCGAGGATGAGGAGCACCCAGGCGAGCGTGTAGATCTCCGCGTGCTGCAGAGCCCAGGTGTACTCGGCGGCCTCACGGGCCGCCTGCCCGGTCATCCCCTGACCGGCGAGGGAGTCGAGGTTGCCGAAGTTCTCGCGGGCGGCGTGCGCCAGTGTCGAGACGGGATTCCAGCCGGCGAAGGTCCGCAGCACCGCAGGCAGGTTCTCTGCGGGGACGAAGGTGTTGGCGATGAACGTCAGCGGGAAGATGACGAGGAAGGAGGCGTTGCCGACGATCTCCGGGCTGCGCACCTTCAACCCGACCCACGCCATGATCCAGCTGATCGCGTAGGCGAAGAGCAGCAGGAGCAGGAATGCGAGCGTCACCGGGACGATGCCCTCGTGCACTCGCCACCCGATGGCCAGTCCGGTCACGGCCATGACGATGAGGGAGATGACGTTGTTGACCACATCCGACAGGGTGCGACCGATGAGGACCGCACCGGGGTGCATCGGCAGCGTACGAAAGCGGTCGATGACCCCCTTCTGCATGTCCTCGGCCATCCCGAAGCCGGTGTACGTGCCGCCGAAGACGACGGTCTGGGCAAAGATGCCGGCCATCATGAACTCGCGATAGCCGTCTGCATTGCCCATCGCGAGCGAGCCGAAGACGAAGCCGAAGAGCAGCACGAACATGATCGGCTGCAGCGTGGTGAAGACGAGCAGGTCGGGGACCCGCTTGATCTTGATCAGGTTGCGCCGGACGATCGTCCAGGAGTCGCTGGCGAGGTGGTTCATGCGCTCTCCTCCTGGGTGGCGCCCTCGTCCTCGGCGCGGTGACCGGTCAGGGAGAGGAAGGCGTCGTCGAGGGTGGGACGGCGGATACCGATGTCCTGAACGGTGATCCCCTCGCGACCCAGCCGCCCCACGGCGTCGACGAGCGCGTTCGTCCCGGTGTCGATGGGGATGGTGATCGTTCGTGTGTGCTCGTCGACGTCAGCGTCTGCGATCCCCACCGGCGTCAGGACGGTGATGGCGTCGCCGATGCGGTCAGCGTCGGCCACGGTGACCGTCAGTCGCTCACCACCGACCTTCGCCTTGAGCTGGTCGGCGCTCCCCTGCGCAATGATCTCGCCCTGGTCGATGACGACGATGTCGTCGGCGAGGAAGTCGGCCTCCTCCAGGTACTGCGTCGTCAGCAGCACGGTCGCACCACTACCGACGAGCTCGCGGATGACCTCCCACATGTCGCCGCGCGAGCGCGGGTCCAAGCCGGTCGTCGGCTCGTCCAGGAAGACCACCGGTGGTCTTGTGACGAGCGCACCGGCGAGGTCGAGGCGGCGGCGCATGCCACCGGAGTAGGTCTTCGCCGGCCGGTCCGCGGCGTCCTCGAGTCGGAAGTCGGCGAGCAGCTCGTCGGCCCGGCCCCGCGCCGCCCGGCCACCGAGGTGGTAGAGCCGACCGATCATCTCGAGGTTCTCCCGGCCGGAGAGGTACTCGTCGACCGCGGCGTACTGCCCGGCGACCCCGATCTGCGAGCGGACGGCGAGCGGGTTGGCGACGACGTCGATGCCGGCGACGTTCGCTCGGCCCGAGTCCGGCTTGATGAGGGTGGAGAGGATGCGCACCGCCGTCGTCTTGCCGGCACCGTTGGGCCCGAGCACGCCGAGCACGCTTCCGGCGGGGACGGCGAGGTCGATGCCCTTCAGGGCCCGGACCTGCCCGTAGTTCTTGGTCAGGCCCTCGGCCTCGATCGCTGCACCACTCACGACCGACAAGGCTATGTCAATCCGCCCCCGGCACACGACCGAGTTCTGGCGGCCGTACCAGGCGATGTTCGGCGACCGGCGTACCGCGCAGGAGGTGCTGCTCGATGATGCTCCCGGCACCATCGGGGTCCACCGCCGAGTACCAGACGTCATCGGGCTGAACCACCACCACCGGTGCGTGATTGCACGGGAAGAGGCATCCGGTGACCGTGACGAGCGCCCGGTCATCTGCGTGGCCGTCCGCGCGCAGCCCAGCAGTGATCGCCCCGAGAGTTCCCTCGGATCCCGCCGCAGTACACCGCGGGCCCCGGCAGACCAGGACGTGATGCCGATGGCCCGGGACCTCGTCCCAGGCCGCGGACGTCAGCCCGGCCTCGTCACCGGTGATCCGCCGAGTCTCTCGCAGCGCAGTCATGACGCCCTCGACGGTGGGGTCCCGGCGCAGCATCGTGGTTGCCACGTGGACGGTTGGCAGGGGCAGGGACGCGGCACGGCGTCCACGCACCCAGTGGCCGGCGATGCGCCTCAGCCAGGAGTTGGCAGGGCCCGTGGACCCCAGCCGCGCGGCGACCAGACGGACGTCCTCGGCACCGTTGTCAGCCAGCCGGGTCAGCGCGGCGGCCAGCGATGGATCAGCCATCTGCAGGAATGCGACGCTCGCCCCCGTGGCCGCGGCCAACCGGTCGAGATCACAGCGGTCAGCAGCCTCTCGCGGCGACATACCGACGAGGACGAAGGGGGAGGACGTCCCCCCTTCGTCTCGTGCGGCGGCGCTCATCGGGCGCCCTCCTCGATGAGGCCCGCCCACCGCACGTGGGGCCTTGCGACCCGCGGATGCCGCTCGACGTCTGCGTCGACGCGGTACACGTCGGCGACGAGCTCGGGGGTGAGCACCTCATCAACCGTGCCTGATCTGACGAGGCGGCCACCCTCCAGGACGGCGGCGTCGTCGCAGAAGGCAGCGGCCAGCTCGAGATCGTGCAGGGCCGCGATCGTGGTCACCCCGAGGGAGCGGATCCGGGTGAGGAAGTCGATCTGGTGGTGCAGGTCGAGATGGTTGGTCGGCTCGTCCAGCAGAAGCAGCGACGGCTGCTGCGCCAGCGCCCGCGCCAGCTGCACCCGCTGGCGCTCACCCCCCGACAACGTCGCCCACGAGCGGTCGACCAGATGGGAGACCTCGGCGAGCTGCATGGCCTCACTCACGACGGAGTGGTCCTCGTGCGTGGCGTCCCGCCTGCGGTGGGGGATGCGCCCGAGCTCGACGACCTGGCGCACGGTCAGCTGCAGACCGGTGTCCGCGTGCTGCTCGACCAGGGCCAGGGTGCGTGCCCGGGTCCGGGGCCTCATCCGGCGAAGGGGGCGCGGCGGGTCACCCACCTCGATGCGCCCCGTCGACGGTTTGCGCACCCCGGAGAGGAGGGAGAGGAAGGTCGTCTTGCCGGACCCGTTGGGCCCCAGGAGGGCCGTCACGCGGCCGGGCTCGCCCGACAGCGTCACCCCGTCCAGCACGGTCGTGTCGTCGACCGTCCACGAGACGCCGTGAGCCGCCCAGGCGACGCCGGCGCTGGTGATGCAGCTCATCCGAGCCTTCTCCTCTCCCGGTGCAGCAGCAGTGCGAACACCGGTGCACCGACGAGTCCGGTCACCACGCCCAGCGGGACCTCCTGGCTCTCCACGAGGGTGCGTGAGAGCGTGTCCGCCCCCACGAGCGCGGTGGCGCCGAGGATCGCTGACAGCGGCAGGAGCACGCCGTGGGCCGGCCCGATCAGCAAACGGACCACATGCGGCACGACCAGCCCGACGAACCCGATGAGACCCGCGTACGCGACCGCGCAGGCGGTCACCAGCGCCGTCAGTCCCAGCAGCGTCCACCGGACCCGCTCCACGTGGATCCCGAGAGTGCGGGCGGTGTTCTCCCCGAAGGCGAAGGCGTCCAAGGTCCTGGCGAAACCGATGAGCACCACCGTGGCGAGGACTGCGACGACCACGAGGAAGACGGCGGAGGACCAGCGCACGCCGGCCACCGACCCGAGGGTCCAGTGCAGGACCTGGTTGGCGGTGTTCCGGTCGCCGAGCACGGTCACCATGAAGGAGACGGCCGACGAGCACGCCAGGCCCACGGCGACACCTGCCAGCACGGTGCGAGCCGGTGGCAGGTCCCCTTCGCGGGTGGCCGAGAGGGCCAGCACGAGTGCCAGCGCCCCGAGGGCTCCCACGAAGGCGCCGATCGCCAGCGCCGCCGTGCCGAGGATGCCGGCAACGGGGAACCCGAGCACGATGACCGCGACCGCGCCGACCCCACCTCCGCCGGAGATCCCGAGCAGGTAGGGATCGGCGAGGTCGTTGCGGGTGAGTGACTGGAGCACCGCACCCGAGATCGCCAGTGCGGCTCCGACCGCAGCCGCCCCGAGCACCCGGGGCAGCCGCAGCTGCCACACGATCTGGTCGGTGAGAACCGTGACGTCGAAGTCCCCGATGTGCATGCGACGGGCCACCGTCGCCAGCGCATCCTGGGCCGGGATGGCCACCGGACCGGCGGTCAGGGCGTGCACCATGGCCGCCACGAGCGTCAGGACCGCCGCGAGCGTCATCACCGCGGAGAGAGACTGGGACCTCATCGCGTGCCCAGCTCGTCGTACTCCGCCAACCCCTCGGCCACGGTCTGCGCACCCTCCACCAACCGGACACGGGAGAGGGTCATCTGCGACGGGACCGTGACATAGCGTCTGTTCTTCACCGCGGTCAGCTGCGACAACGCCGGGTCGCTCTCGAGGAACTCGATCTTCTCCTGCGCGCTGGAGCTGGACCAGTCCGCGAGCACGATCACGTCGGGGTCGGCGGCGACCACCTTCTCCCAGCTCACGACCTCGAAGTCATCGTTGATGTGACCGAAGATGTTCCTCGCGCCGGTTGCCCCGAGGATCACCTGCGGGCCGCCCCCACCGGCGCCCACGATGGGGGACTTCGTGTGCATGTCGTACCAGAAAACCGAGATGCCCTCGCCGGGCGAGAGGTCCTGCAGTCGATCCATCGTCTGCCGCTGCCGCTCGACCAGGCGTTCGGCTCTCTCCGGGACACCGAACAGACGCCCGATGTCAGTGATCTCGGCCCATGCGGCCGGGAAGGAGCTCTTCGCCCTGTCCTCTTCCTTCGAGCACTGGAACGACGATCTGTAGGTCGGGATGCCCTGGTCGGCCAGCTCGTCGCGGGTGCCGACATCCTTGGACGTGAAGGCCGAGTGCTCGGTGGCGATGGCGAAGTCCGGTTCGGCCGACAGGAAGACCTCCTGCGACGGGTACTCCTCGGCGAGGACCTCGATCGAGTCGTAGGCCTCTTTCCACCGCTCGGGCACTGGCTGGCGGGAAGAGGTACCCGCGACCCGATCAGCCAGGTCCAGCGCGAGGACCATCTCGGTCGCCGCATGGTTCATCATCACCGCACGCCCAGGCGGCTCCTCGAGCGTCACCTGCCGACCACAGTTGTCGATCGTGACCGGGAAGCCGTCCCGCGAGGCTCCGTCCGAGGCGCTCGGGTCGGGCTCCGGCGCCCCCGCGCAGGACGCAAGCAGCCCCACGACGATGGCACTGCCGACGAAAGCGCCGCACCGCTGGGCGGGCCGCGACCAGGCGCGGGACGTCCCCCTTCGCGCCACGCCGCGCCCCATCACTTGCCCAGCTCCTCGAACTGGGCCAACTGCTCGGACACGGTCTGCGCGCCCTCGACCAATCGCACACCCGGGGTGCTCGCGGCGAACGGCACCGTGACGTAACGCGTCTGCTGCACCGCGCCCAACTCGGAGAGCACCGGATCGTTCTCCAGGTACTCGATCTTCTCCTCGGCGGTGGACCACGCGGCATCGGCGAGGACGATGACCTCGGGGTCGGCGGCGACGACCTGCTCCCAACTCACCTCCTCCCAGCTGCTGTCCGCAAGGTCCGCGAAGATGTTGGTGGCACCGACGGCGTCCAGGACCAGCTGCGGCCCACCACCGCCGCCACCGACGAAGGGGGTCTTGGTGTTGGAGTCGTACCAGAGGACGTCGATGCCCTCACCGGTCGAGGTCGCCCGGACGTCGTCGAGAGCCTGCTCCTGCTCCTGCACGACCTGCGCTCCCCGGTCCTTCACGCCGAAGATCGTGGCGACGTCCTCGATCTCCGTCCACGCGGACTCGAAGGACGCCTCGGGCTGGTCCTTCTCGTCCGGGCAGCCGAACGGCGAGAGGTAGGTGGGGATCTTCTGCGCGGCGAGCTCGTCGCGGGTCCCGACGCTCTTGGCGTCGAAGGCCGAGGCGTAGGAGGCGTAGGCGAGGTCGGGCTCCGCCTCGAGGAAGGTCTCCTGCGAGGGGTACTCCTTGGCGAGCACCGGAACCGAGTCGTAGGCCCCACGCCACTGCTGCGCCACCTGGTCGTCGAGGTAGGCGGTTCCGGCCAACCGGTCCTCGAGTCCCAGCGCCAGGGCCACCTCGGTCGCGCCCTGGTTGAGCGTGATCGCCTCTTCGGGTGCCTTCTCAAGGGTCACGTCCTGACCGCAGTTGTCGATCGTGACCGGGAAGGCGCCCGACGACGCGGGGGTGGGTCCACCCCCTTCGCCCGACGGGGCCTGCGCACAGGAGGCAAGCATCCCGGCACCGACCAAGGCGCTGACAATGAACCCGGCACGACACCGGGAAGAACGCGACACAACAGAACGCATGGTTCTCCAAACCCTCGTGGACTCTTCTCCACCTCGGTCGGTCTCCTGACTGACGCGTCAACGTCGCAGGCCAGCCTTCCCGGATTGCTCCAGTGGCTTCCCCGGCGCGGGATCACTCCCGACCGACGACAAGGGCCTACGACTCGGCGATCACAGTGGCGAGGGCCGTGCCGGATTCATACCGGCTTCCCGTGCACCGAGGCTGGGGACACGCTACAGCACGCGCGGTGCGACGCCCCCGAGGATCTGCAGGGTGCGTACCCGCTGGTCGAGACCCGGCGCGGGGTTGGTCACCATCAGCTCGTCGGCATCGGCGAGCGCCGCGAAGTCCGCGAGCCCGGCCGCGACCTCGTCGCGGTCACCGGCGACGGTGTGCGTCAGCATGTGCTTGGCCTGGGCGCCGACCTGGGTGTCGAGGAGCGCGACGACCATGTCGTCGTCGATGCTCCCGGAGCCGACTCGACCGGCGAGCATCCGAACCCGGGCGTGCAGGACCTTCTCCTGCGCGGCCTTCGCCGTCGCAGAGTCGTCGGCCGCGATGACGTTCACCGCCGCGATGACATGTGGCTGCGCGAGCTGCTCGCTCGGGGTGAACCTCTCCCGGTAGACGCGTACCGCCTGCTCGAGCGCGTCCGGTGCGAAGTGGCTGGCGAAGGCGTACGGCAGTCCGTAGGCCGCGGCGAGCTGGGCGCCGAAGAGCGAGGAACCGAGGATGTAGAGCGGTACGTTCGTCCCGCGCCCCGGGTAGGCGTGGATGCCCTCGATCTGCGTCTGGCCGGTGAGGTAGCCCTGCAGCTCACGCACGTCCTGGGGGAAGGCCTCGGCAGCACGCGGATCGGTGCGCAGGGCACGCATGGTCGCGCCGTCGGTGCCGGGCGCGCGCCCCAGGCCCAGGTCGATGCGTTCGGGGTGCAGCTCGGCGAGGGTGCCGAACTGCTCGGCGATGACCAGCGGCGAGTGGTTGGGCAGCATCACGCCCCCCGAACCGACGCGGATGCGCTCGGTGCGAGCCGCGACGTGGGCGATGAGCACCGACGTGGCGGCCGAGGCGATCCGCGGCATGTTGTGGTGCTCGGCGAACCAGAGGCGCTTGAAGGTGCCGAGCTCGTCGGCGGTCTGTGCGAGCGTGACCGTCTCCGCCAGCGCCTCGGCGACCGGTCGACCGCGGCCCACGGTGGCCAGGTCGAGGAGGGAGAGGGGCGGCAACGCAGCAACCATGTCGCCATCGTCTCACCACGCACGTGCACGCCGGACGCCCCCCACCAGCCGCCGGCTGCGGCGCGAGCGGTCTGCGGGGAGCGGGCCTGCGAGCCGCGTTGTCAGGGGCGCCACCTACTCTCTGGCGCATGGACATCCAGGATGCGCGGGTGCTGGCGCGGGAGCTGATGGACGAGCACGGCCTCGGGGACTGGACGCTGGTCCTCGACCGCGCCAAGAGGCGCGCGGGGGTGTGCCGCTACACCGACCGGGCGATCGGCCTGAGCGCACACCTGACGCGCCTGCACACGCTGGACCAGGTCCGCGACACCGTCCTGCACGAGATCGCGCACGCCCTGGCCGGCCCCCGGGCCGCGCACGGACCGCGGTGGCGGGCGACGGCGACCGCCATCGGCGCCAGCCCTGATCGGTGCCTGCCCGAGGATGCTGCCCGGATCCCCGGCAGCTGGCTCGGCACCTGCCCACGGGGGCACACCGTCGACCGGCACCGACGTCCATCGAGGGTCCTGTCCTGCCGCCGGTGCGGCCCCGGCTTCAGCGTCGACTCGATCTTCACGTGGACCCATCACGGGGTGCCGACCGACCCGGGTGAGGGCTACCGCCGCGAGCTGGCCGGCATCCTCACGAGCCGCTGACCACGGGGTCGGGGATGGATTCCGGGCCTCGGCATGGTTGGCTGGTGGGTGTGAACGTTCGCGAGATCCTGCCCCCTGGCGTCGACCTGCCCTCCGCGGGCACGGTGACGATGTTCTCCACGACCTGGTGCGGCTACTGTCGTCGACTGAAGTCCCAGCTGGATCGCGAGGGCATCGGCTACACCGAGATCAACATCGAGAACACTCCCGGCACCGCCGAGCTCGTCGAGACGATCAACGGCGGAAACCAGGTGGTGCCGACGCTGCTCTACCCTGACGGCTCTTCCGCCGCCAACCCGTCGCTCGCCGACGTGAAAAAGCAGCTCGGCTGAGCATGGCCAGGCTCTCCCAGCCGACCAAGGCAGCGATCGGCACCAGCCTCGCCGGCGGTGCCATCTCGGCCCTGTCCAACGCACCGCTGCAGTTCGGGCACCTCTTCCGGGGGCGCTTCCCGACTGTGGCCGTGACGGGGATGACCGGTGTGGGCAAGACCCGCTTGGCTGACCGCCTCGCCCGCCGCGCCTCCGTCGAGGCCACTCTCGACGACGGCTCGGCGACGATGGAGCGACGCACCCGCAAGACCGCCAGGGGCCGGGGTTTCCGCTTCCGCGTCGTCCCCGGCGACAACGCCGCGACACGGCTGTCCGCGCTCGACGAGGTCTTCCACGACGACCCGGTCGACGGCGTCCTGCACGTCGTCGCCAACGGTCACGCCACCCCGCGCGGCAGCATGCCCGCTGATGCGACACGCGAGGCCCTGCTGGCGGCCGAGTTGGAGGACTTCGCGATCACCTCGCATCGGATCGCCTCGATGGCCGTGCGCCGGGACAAGCCGATCTGGGTGGTCATCGTCGTGGCGAAGGCTGACCTCTTCGTCGACGACGTGGACGCCGCCGTCCGGTACTACTCACCCGGCAGCGGCACCCCCTTCGGCGCCAAGGTCGACGAGCTGCGCTCGCTCGCCGGTGGTGCCCGCCTGTCCATCGACGTCATGCCGATGTTCACCGAGGCCCAGGCCTCGACCGGCAAGGAGAAGAAGCAGGCCGACCGCGGCTCCGCGCAGCTGATCAGCCGTCTGGAGTCCCGGATGGCCCAGCTCAGCGGCCACGTCTGACCGTCCAGGGCAGGGGCTCACTGTCGCGGAGCGACCTGCGCCCCCGGAATTCCCCGAACGGCGCGCGCCCTCAGAAGGTGTGCCGCAGCGGGTAGCTGCTGACCCCCTTCGCGTCCGTGCGGGTCGCGAGTACGTGGGAGAGCTCGATCTCGTCCCGCTCGAAGGCGACCCGTGATCCGGTCATGTACAGCCCCCACACGCGGGCGGTGCCCTCGCCGACCTCGGCGACGGCCTCGTCCCAGTGCGCCTCGAGGTTGCGATTCCACCCGGCGAGGGTCATGGCGTAGTGGGGCCGCAGGTTCTCGGCGTGCTGCACCTCGAGCCCGACGTCCTGGGCCTCGGCGAGCACCGTACCCATGCCGGTCAGCTCCCCGTCGGGGAAGACGTAGCGGTCGATGAACGCCCCCGTCTCGACGCGACGGTTGTCCGGCCGGGTGATGCAGTGGTTGAGCAGCCTTCCCCCGGGACGCAGCTTGTCGCGCAGGGCGGCGAAGTAGGCCGGGTAGTTGCGCACACCGATGTGCTCGGTGAGACCGATCGAGCTCACCGCGTCGAAGTCACCCTCCGGCACGTCCCGGTAGTCCATGAAACGCACCTCGGCGAGATCACCCAGCCCGGCACGGTCGATGGCCTCCTTGGCCCAGTCCGCCTGCGCGCGAGAGAGGGTCACGCCGAGCGACTTGACCCCGTACTCCCGGGCGGCGTGCATGACCATCCCGCCCCAGCCGCAGCCCACGTCCAGCAACCGCTGGCCGGGCTGCAGATCGAGCTTGCGGGCGATCAGGTCGTACTTGGCGAACTGCGCCTCCTCGAGCGAGGTCTCCACCGTCGGGAAGAGCGCACACGTGTAGGTCATCGAGGGCCCGAGGACCAGCTCGTAGAACCGGTTGGACACGTCGTAGTGGTGGCTGATGGCCTCGGAGTCGCGCTGCTTGCTGTGGCGCAGGCCCTCGAAGACGCGCCGCCAGCGCGGAAGGGTCTCCTGCGGCGGCACCGGCGGCGGGTCGAGGTGGCGCCACCCCAGGCCGCGCACGAGCTCCAGCGCCTCGCGCGGGCCGGGCAGGTTCCACCGCTCCTGGTTGCGCATGGCGTTCATCAACGGGTACGGGTCGCCCGGGTGGAAGCCCGTCGCGACGAGGTCCCCCATGATGTAGGCCCGCGCCACGCCGAGGTCACCGGGGGCCGTGAGCAGGTAGGACAGGCCACGCTCGGTTCGCAGGTCCATGGCGAAGGGCGCGTCCGGTGGCCCGGCGGAACTGCCGTCGTATGCCGTGATGTGCACCGGGAGTTCCTCCGGCACGAAGGATGCCAGCGCTTCAGCGATCGCGATCCTGCTCATTGCCTGCCCACCGCCTTCTCGTAGAGGCCGGTCAGCCGGCCATCCGGGTCGTAGTGCTGTCGTACTCGGGTGAGGTTCGCACCGTCGTAGAGGCGGTCGAACACCTCGCGCTCGTAGTAGGCCTCGGAGTAGAGGGACTTGTGTCCGCCCAACTCGTGCACCCTGGCCTCGATGGCCCGGTTGAGCGGGCCGTTCGGCGCGTCGTCGCCCACGGGCACCGTCCCCCAGAAGCCGACGTTGACGTAGGTCACCCCGGCGCGAAGGGGGTAGGTCGGCCAAGTGCGCACCCGGCCGTCGACCTGCCGCAGGCGAAGGGGGCACAGCCAGACCGGTCGCATGCCCACCTCCTCATCAAACCACTCGAGGAACTCCGGCAGCCGGTCGAGGGTCACCTCCACGTCCTGGATGACCCGCTCGCGCAGCGGTCGACCCGCGCGGGCGTCGAGGCGGTCGACGACGTCGAAGCGCCGGTCGAGGCCGATGATCTTGTGGTAGACGTCCGAGCGCCGCCAGCGGCGGGGCCAGGCGCGACGCACCCAGGGCTTCTGCACGCCGAAGGCGCCGGAGCACCAGAACCAGTCGGTGTCCCAGCGCCAGAGGTAGTCGTGGGTGGTGAGCAGGTCGGTGGTGCGCTCCTGCAGGGAGCGGTAGTAGATCTGCTGCCCGGTGTAGTCACTCGTCGGACCGGCCTCGTCGGTCCATGTCCCCAGGGTCAGGTAGAGCTCCTGGGGAGAGAAGGCGACGCCGTCCAGGGCGTCCACGCGGATCCCCTCGTGCTCGCCGGCGGCGATGATCGCCTCCACGGCCTCGACGAGCGCGGCCGCGTCGTCGAAGCGCAGGTGCCGCAGGGCAACCCGTGAGCGCACCGGCTCGAGCTCGATCTGCAGCCGGGTGGCGTAGCCCAACGAGCCGTACGAGTTGGGGAAGGCGGCGAAGAGGTCGGCGTGCTCACCGTCCGGGGTGGCCGTGACGACCTCGCCGGACCCGGTGAGGACGTCCATCTCAAGGACGGACTCGTGCGGCAGGCCGTTGCGAAAGCTCGTCGCCTCGATGCCCAGACCGGTGACCGCTCCGCCGAGGGTGATCGTGCGCAGCTGCGGCACGACGAGCGGGATGAGGCCGTGCGGCAGTGTGGCCGCGACGAGGTCCTCGTAGGTGCACATGCCCTGCACCTGCGCGATGCGGTGGTCGGCATCCACCTCGATGACGCCGGTCAGGCCGGAGACGTCGAGGCCGGGTGCGTCCGTGCCGGAGCGTGGCCGGAAGAGGTTCGAGGTCTTCTTCGCCAGACGCACGGGCGAGCCGTGCGGGATCGCCTCGTGCGACCGCACGAGGCGGTCGACGGCCTCGGCGTGCGAGGCCCAGCCAACTATCTGCGCCATACACACAACAGTATCCCTCGTCCCGTGATCCGCGACACCCGGATTCCGATCACCCGTCACCCGGGTCGCAGCTGTCCGGGCCACCGGCAATACGCACCGAATCTAGCGAGCGAAGTCGGCGATCACCTCGAGGCACTCGCTCGGCGCCTCCCACAGCGTGTTGTGGTCGCGTCCCGCCAGGAGCACTCGGCGCACGTGCGGGATGACCGTCTCGAGGGCCTCACTCATCTGCGGGGGCACGAGGGAGTCCTGCGCACCGTGGACGAGCAGCGTCGGCACCGTGATCCGGTCGGCGAGCGCGTCGGTCTCCCACCGGTCCGGCACGAGGAGACGAGGGAAGACCCGCACCACCCGACGCACCATCGCCGTCATCGAGGTGAAGGGCGAGACGAGGACCAGGCGACCGCTCCCTTCGCCATCCTGCAGAAGGCCGTCCGCGGCGAGGTGGGCCGCGACAGCGGATCCGAGCGACTCCCCCACCAGCACGGTGTCCGCGGCGGTCAGCCCCCCATCGCGCAGGTGAGCGAGTCCGTCGGCAGCGGCCGCGAGGATCCCCCGCTGGGAGATCCGCTGACCGATGGCCGGACCGTACCCGGGGTACTCGATCGCTGCGAAGCCGAGCCCCTGCCGGGCGAAGAGCTCCGCGAGTGGCGCGATCGAGGCCAGGTCGGACCCGTTGCCGTGCAGGTAGACCACGGTGCGCCCACCCGATGGCGCGGGTCGATGGAGCAGGTGAGTCCCACCCTTCGTGCTCTCGTGCTCGGTCCCGGTGTAGTCGGGCACCGGGTAGATCAGGCGACGCAGCATCAGATCGCCATCGGCGGCGGACCGAGCATGACCCCGTCGCCGGGGTCGGGGTCGGGCAGGACGTCACCGCTGTCGACGACGTGCACGACGTGGCCGTCGAGGCGCATCCGGCGCATCCCCTCCAGGAGCATCCGCCGGGCGACGTCCTCGATGTGGTGGACCTCGGTCAGGTCGACGACGACGATGCGCTCCGGCGGCGGGTCCGCGCTGAGCCACTGCAGGACGCGCTCCGCGGCGGTGAAACCCAGGAGACCGGACAGCTCGAAGACACGCACGGCGTCCTCGCCCTCACCGACGACGCGAACGGCGTGGACCACCGATCGGGCCGGTGGGGCGACCTCCATCAGGTGCAGCCGCATGTCGGCGGTCAACCGCTCGAAGGTCTGGATCCCGCGCACGCTGTTGCCGTGCGCGTCGAGCCGCGGGGAGAAGGTCGCGATGCCGAGCTGGCTGGGCAGGGCACCGAGAATCCCGCCGCCGACGCCGCTCTTGGCGGGGATGCCGACGGCCGAGACCCAGTCGCCGGCGGAGTCGTACATGCCGCAGGTGAGCATCACCGAGAGCAGCTGACGCACCTGCGCACCGGAGAAGACGCGCTTGCCGGTCACCGGTTGCACGCCCCCGTTGGCGAGAGTCGCCGCCATGACGGCGAGGTCACGGGCGGTCACGAGCACCGCGCACTGGCGGGCGTAGGCGCTGATCACCTCCTCGGCCGGGTCGGTGATCACCCCTTTGCTGCGCAGCATGTGCGCGATCGCCAGGTTGCGGTCGCTGGTGCGCACCTCGGACTGCCAGACCTCGTCGTCGACCCGCAGCTCACGGCCCGCCAGGTCGCACAGGAGGCGATGGATCAGATCGAACCGCTCATCGGCGTCGATGCCTTCCTTCCCGACGAGCGTGTGGGCCGTGATGGCACCGGCGTTGATCATCGGGTTGCGGGGTCGGCCGGTACTCGCCTCGAAGGAAAGCCCGTCGAAGGGGTCACCCGAGGGCTCGACGTCGACCTTCTCCAGGACGGCGCGCATGCCGCGATCGCGAAGGGCCAGGCCGTAGACGAAGGCCTTGGAGATCGACTGCATCGTGAACTCGACCTCGGCATCACCGACGGAGTAGATCGAGCCGTCGACCGTGGCCATGGCCAAGCCGAAGTACCTCGGGTCCACCCTCGTCAGCTCGGGGATGTAGGAGGCCAGCTCGCCACCCGTCGAGGGCGCGCAGGCATCGGCGACCTCGGCCAGGTAGTCCGGGACGGGAGTGCGCATGCGGCGATCCTGTCACGATCGGCTCCCTTCGCCCCCGATGACGGCAGGTGCTACCGCCACCGGCGAGATTACCGGCGGGTACGACGACCACTCGAGCGAGGCGCCGACCGGGGAACCCCGGAAATTCAAGGGTAGTTCCGGCAACGTCGTGACGAGTGGTCGTCGTACCCGCGCGTAACATCCTCCGGCCGCGCGTGCGGTTCAGGCCAGGGGCACGCAGACCTCGGTACTCAGGTCCTCCGGCGAGGTCTCGCTGGGGTCGCTCAGGTAGCGGTTGAAGCCGAGTCGCTCGATCGGGTCGTCGAGACCCGCCCGGTCGGCGAGCGCCAATCCCTCTGCAGCGGCGAACTCCTCGATGCGGGAGTGCGCCTCGCTGATGAGCGTGTACGGTCCCTCGACCCGGGCCATGACGACCTGCTGCTCGGGGACCTCGTGCATCTCGAGTGGGGCCTCGACGGTGGTCCCGGCGGGGACGGGTAGCCAGATAGACAGGGTCGGGTCGCTCTCGCGGTACTCCGGATCGTGCTCGAAGACGCCGCCCGGGCCGATCGGGGCGATCTGCTGGCGGGTGAGCTCGGGGATGAACTGCCCCCAGAGCCGACCTTCCTGGTCGTAGGCGGGGACTGTGCCACGGAGGGCGACGACGGTGCGGGCCGGGACGACCTCGCAGCTGACGGTGATGGCGGACATGGTGGATCCTTCCTGATCCAGGAGCTGGTCGATGAGCGCCAGTCGCTCCCGGGCAGCGCGCAACTCGTCAGCGAGGGCCGACCGCTGCAGGACCAGTGCCTGGCAGTAGCTCTCGGTGCCGCGGGCGGCGAGGAGGACCGAGATGGCGGACACGGTGAAACCCACGTCGCGCAGGCGGCGCACGTGCGCCGCCTGCGCGAGCTGCTCCTCGGCGTAGCGGCGGTAGCCGCTGTCCGGATCCACCTCGGCGGGGACGAGGACGCCGTGGTCGCCGTAGTGGCGCAGCATCCGCACGGACAAACGGCTCCGGGAGGAGAATTGCCCGATCGACATGGGTCTCGCGGTGTCGGTCATGGCTTCACTGTGGGACCTCACACGATGTGAGGGTCAAGGCCGTACCCGGCGACTGCCTCTCAGATGGTCGCGGCATCGATGACGAAGCGATACCGCACGTCGGAGGCGACGACCCGGTCCCAGGCCTCGTTGACCTTCTCCGCGGGGATGACCTCGATCTGGGCGCCGATGCCCTTCTCGGCGCAGAAGTCGAGCATCTCCTGGGTCTCGGGGATGCCGCCGATCAGGGAGCCGGCCAGGGACTTGCCGCCCCCGATCAGGGAGAAGGCGGGGACCGTGAAGGGCTCGACGGGTGCGCCGACGTTGACCAATGTGCCCTCGACGGCGAGCAGGGACAGGTACTTGTGGATCGGCAGGTTGGCACTGACCGTGTTGAGGATCAGGTCGAACTTGCCGCGCAGGTCCGTGAAGGTCGTGTCGTCGCTCGTCGCGCGGTAGTCCACGGCTCCGAAGGCCAGCCCGTCCTCCTGCTTCTTCAACGACTGGGACAGCACGGTCACCTCGGCGCCGAGCGCGACGGCGATCTGCACGCCCATGTGTCCGAGCCCGCCGAGGCCGATGACGGCGACCTTCGAGCCCTTCTCGACACCGAAGCGACGCAACGGGGACCAGGTCGTGACCCCGGCGCACAGCAGCGGCGCGGCGACGTCGAGGTCGAGCCCCTGCGGGATCTGCAGGACGAAGTCGGCGTCGACCACGACGTGGGTCGAGTACCCACCTTGGGTGATGCTGCCGTCCCGGTCGGTCCCGGCGTAGGTGCCGACCTGCTTGGTGCAGTACTGCTCCTTGCCCGCCTTGCAGGCATCGCACTCCCGGCAGGAGTTGACCATGCAGCCGACGCCGACCCGGTCGCCGACGGTGTGCGTGGTGACCGCCGAGCCGACCTCGGCGACGGTTCCGGCGATCTCGTGGCCGACGACGAGGGGGTAGGGGGCCTGTCCCCACTCGCTGCGGGCGGTGTGGATGTCGCTGTGGCAGACGCCGGCGTAGGCGATCTCGATCAGGACGTCGTTCTCACCGACGTCGCGGCGCTCGATGGTGGTCGCGGACAGGGATTCGGTGGCGGACGTGGCCGCCCAGGCCTTCACGATGCGCACGGGGGCGCTCCTCTCGTCGGGAGAAGGGGGATCGGTCCCAGTCAACTCCTCGCCCCCCTTCGCCGCCAAACAGCCGACCCGGCGACGGCCTCCCCCTTGCGGATGCCGCTGTCAGAGCGAGGCGAGCACCATGGTGACGGCGAAGACGACACCGGTGACGATGAGCGTGACGGTGGTGAAGCCCATGACGTCGCGGATGCGCAGTCGAGCGATCGCCAGCATTGGCAGCGCCCAGAACGGCTGGATCATGTTCGTCCACTGGTCGCCGTAGGCCACGCCCATGACCACGATCGCCGGGTCGACACCCAGCTGTTTGGCGGCGTCGAGGAAGATCGGTGCTTGGATGGCGAACTGGCCTCCGCCGGAGGGGACGAAAACGTTGACGATGCCGCCGGCGAGGAAGGCCCACACGCCCAGCGTCGTCTCGGTGGAGATCGAGACGAAGAAGTCGGCGAGCATCGCCACCAGACCAGTGGCGGTCATGATGCCCATGATCCCGGCGTAGAGGGGGAACTGCACGAGGATCTCGCCGACGTTGGCAGCCGCCTTGGCCACGAGCTGACCGAGCTCGCGCGCGTTGCGGACGAGGAGCAGCACGAGACAGAGGAAGGTCCAGTTGACGATGTCCAGCGTGAGCGACATCCCCTCCTGGGCGAAGTAGAGGATCAGGTAGGCAAGGAGGAAGAGACCGATCGCCAGCGTGACGAAGCGGGAGGTGTCGATGCGGTCGGCGGGCGTCGGGCCCTCGGTGGTCTCGATGGGGTCGTTGCCCTGCGCATCCTCGAGCGAAGCGCCCTTCGGCAGCTCGACGATGCGATCGTCCTTCCCCGGAGCCATCAGCATCATCGTGCCGACGACGGCGATGACGGTGACGACGGCCGCGAGCATGTTCCACGAGGCGAAGATCGTCTCGGTGACGGGGATGGTGTGACCCAGCTGGTCCTCGACGAAGCTGCCCGGAGTCGCGGCCGCCAGCGGACCCGAGCCGGAGTAGCCCATGTGCCAGACGACGAAGCCGGAGTAGCCGGCTGCGACGAGCAGCGGATAGTGCAACTTCAGGCCACGGTCGCGACCGATGCGGGCCACCTCGATGGACAGCAGTGCCGCGACCACCAGGCCCAGTCCCCAGGTGAAGAGCGAGGCCACGGCGGCACAGAGGGCAACGAAGCCGTAGGCCTGTGCGGGTGTGCGCGGGACACGGGCGAGTCGCTCCAGCAGGCGCCGCACCGGCCCGGTGTTGGCCAGCATGTAGCCCAGCAGCAGCACCAACGCCATCTGCGTCATGAAGGCCAGCAGGCCGGTCAGGCCGTCACCCCACGCGCGGACCACCTCCACGGGGCCGCTGTCGGTGGCGAGCAACGCCCCCACGGCGACGATGGCAGTGAGGACGACCGCGAAGACGAAGGCGGTGGGGAGGTACCGCTCGGCGAGCCGGACCAACGGCCGGGAGACGACCTTGAGCATTTTCGGGCTCCTGTGTCGGCTGTGACGTGGACCACCTCAGGCTAGATCAGGAGCGCCCCGGATGACGCCCGGACAGGCGGAGCACCGTCGGCAGGCCTGCGCCCGGGACGTCAGGCATCCTCGGCCGGCAGGCCGGTGTCGCGCACGAGGTAGACCCAAGGGAAGGCGCGGACGGCCACCTGCCATCCGTCGTCCTCCCACCGGCGAAGGGGGCCGGTCCAGACCACGCGCCTGTGCTCCCACTGGGTCGAGGTACGGCGGACCCGGTGCTTGAGCATCCCGAGGCCGATGGTGCGCCACCCCTGTCGGCCGGCGATCTCCAGCTCCGCCATCTCGTCGAAGGCAGTGACCGGCCCGAGCCACCGCTCTCCCGTGTCGTACGGGTCCTCGTCGGTGCCGGCCCGACGGTCACCGAAGCGCTGCTGGACTGCCTGCCGGCTCATCCCGAGCTCGGCACCAAGGCTCGCCCAGCTGTGCCCGGCCCCCCGTGCCGCGCCGACCGCCTGTCGCATGAGTACGTCGACTTCGGTCTCTGCAGCGGCGGCGCGCCGGACGATCGCGAGGTGGTCCTGACCATCCTCATCACCGTCGAGCCCGGCCAGGATCGCCGCGCCCAGTGCCTGGGCCAGCTCCGGGGGCCCGAGCTCAGCGCCCACTGCCACGACTCGGCAGCCACGCTGCGGGCTCCACCCCGGCCGCCACCGACTCGTCTGCGCCGTGGAGCATCCCGAGAAAGAACGCCCCGACGAGGGCGACCGCAAAACTCGCGCCCTGCAGCAGACCGCCGACGAAGCCGTCGGGGCCCACATCGATGCTCACGAAGAGCCCCACCGCACCCACGGCAATGAGTGCCCACATCACGGGCCTGGTCTTCCGATTGATCGCTGTCATGTGTCAACCATGTCTTGACGCGCCACCGATGTCAATGCAGGGTTGACGTTGCCTTCTTCGCGATCGCGCGCAGGGGCGCCCGACGACACCCCCGCGCTACTCGCGGCCCGGGACCATCAGCCGCAGCAGGGGCGCGGCGTCGTACGGCAGGTCGGCGAGTGGATCGAGCCACCGCACCTCCTCGATCTCGGCCGCCGGAGTCACCTCCGGCCGGGACCGCGCCGACAGGTGCGGGTGGCTGAACACACTCGCAATGAGCGCGCGGCCGGCCTCGTTGGCCGCAGCGGTGCGGTGGACGGCGACCAGCTCGAGCCGATCCGGCGCGAGGACCAGGGCGAGCTCCTCCTCGACCTCCCGGAGGGCGCACTGCTCGGGGGTCTCGCCCGGCTCAGGTTTGCCACCGGGGTGCATGAAGGCTGCCGTCCCCCGCTTGCGGACGGTGAGCACGTGACCGTCCGCGTCAGCGAGGACGACGGCGCTGACGACGATCGCGTCGCCGACGTCCCGCGGGCGATCCGAGGCCAGAGCGGCGTAGACGAGCGTGTCGGTCCACTCACCCTTGCTCCACCAGTCCTGGCGGTGCCGGGCCTCCAGGCCCATCCCGAGCCGCTCGCACAGGGCCGCCGAGGCGACGTTGCGGACATCCACCTGCGCGGCGATACGGTGCATGCCGTACTGGGCGAAGCCGACCTCGAGGACAGCGGCCGCCGCCTCGGTCGCGAAGCCCCGCCCCGCGACGTCCGGGTGGAAGGCCCAGCCCATCTCCCCCTTCGCCCCGGCCTCGTCCGTGGCCCAGAGGGTCACGTCACCGACCACCCGCCCCTCGTGCTCGACGACGAGCGCGAGGGCACGCGCCGGCGTCTCGATGCCCCCACGCTGCACACGCACCGCCAGATGGCGCCGACCTGCCTCTCGAGTCCACGTGTGGAAGCGCAGGTAGCGTGCGACGGCCGGGATCGAGTGGTAAGCCAGCAGGGCATCGAGGTCCGACTCCGCGTAGGGACGCAGGACCAGGCGCTCGGTACGGATGGGCAGGAAGGGAGTGGGCACGGCGTTCAGGATGCCCCCGGAAAGGCCCTTCGGTCACGTCCGCACGAGCGCGGCAACGGCAACCCCGCTCGCCGCAGAACCGCATATAGCGCCACTCCGGCGAAACTGACTGTTGCCTGAACGTGCCGTTCAGATTTCTTGACCCCAACGTGACCATTCCGTGTCCTGATGGGCTAGTGTCATCCCCGCCGCCGCATCCAGCGGAGGCCCGATCTGGTCGCCGAGTCCTGCCACCCCACATCGGATCTGCACAAACAGGAAGTGGCAGGAGCGGGGGACCCAGGACCTCTGGCCTCACGGCCTCGGGGTGCAGTCCTTCTCGGCCCGGACACTTCGGGCCACGGACGGGATGTCTCCATCCCAACCCGACAGCTAACCCCGCAGGCGCAGGAGAGCTCGATGACCCAGTTCTACGCCGGTCGCCACCGCGCACCGCAGCTGCCCACCCTCCGCAAGACCGGCCTGAGCATCACCGCGGCCGCAGCGCTGAGCCTCACCGCTCCGGCCCTGCTGACCACGGGGAGCGCCTCCGCTGCGCCGGCCACCGTGAGCACCCCGTCGGCCAAGAGCACGACGAGCTCCTTCTCCGGGATCGTCAGCTACGGCGACCGCGGCTCCGTGGTGCGCGAGATCCAGCGCGCCGTCGGCGCCAGCGCCGACGGCATCTTCGGCCCCGCGACGCTCTCCGCCGTCAAGCGCTACCAGGCCAGCCACGGCCTGACCGTCGACGGAGTTGTCGGCCCGCGCACCGGTACCGACATGGGTCTGGGTGGCTCCAGCTCCAGCACATCGAACCGCCCGTCGAGCAGCAGCTCGAACTTCACCGGACTCGTCAGCTACGGCGACCGCGGCTCCGTGGTGCGCGAGATCCAGCGCGCCGTCGGCGCCAGCGCCGACGGCATCTTCGGCCCCGGGACCCGCTCCGCCGTCAAGCGCTACCAGGCCAGCCACGGCCTGACCGTCGATGGAGTCGTCGGCCCGCGCACCGGCTCGGTCATGGGACTGACGGGGTCCTCCTCGACCACGCGCCCCTCGCGCGACAACAATCGTCCCTCGCTGGGCGGCGGCACGAGCAGCAGCTCGGTCCTGGGTACCGCGGCCGGCCTGGTCGGTACCCCCTACCGCTACGGCGGGACGACCCCCAGCGGCTTCGACTGCTCCGGCTTCACCCAGTACGTGTTCGCGAAGCACGGGGTCTCCCTCCCGCGCACGGCCGAGCAGCAGCGTCAGGCCACCACGCGCGTCTCGTCGCCGCAGCCGGGCGACCTCGTCTTCTTCGGCGCCCCGGCGTACCACAACGGCATCTACGCCGGGAACGGCATGATGTACGACTCCGGCAACTCCCGCGTGCCCGTCTCCAAGCGAGCGATCTGGACCTCCAACGTGACCTACGGCCGCGTCTGATCCACGGCCACGACGAAGGGCTCCGACCACCACGGTCGGGGCCCTTCGTCGCGCTCTAGGCTGGTGGTCGATGGACACCTACGCCGTGGCGACGACATGAGCAGGACACCCGAGCTGTCCGACGAGGCCGTGCGCCGCTTTGCCCAGATCCGTGAGGACTTCACGCGGATGATGCTCGGGTACCGATTCGGCATGGAGCAGGTGGCCACGCGGCTGGACATCCTGCGGGAGGAGTTCACCGAGCTGCACCAGGACAACCCGATCGAGCACATCTCCACGCGGCTGAAGAGCCCCGAGAGCATCATGGCCAAGGCCGCCCGCCAGGGTGTCGAGCTGGAGATCGAGGCGCTGCGTGGGGCCATCACCGACATCGCCGGCATCCGCGTCGTGTGCCCTTTCGTCGCTGACGTCTACCGCCTCGTCGACTCCCTCACCGCACAGCCGGACATCACCGTGCGCACGGTGAAGGACTACATCGCCGACCCCAAGCCGAACGGCTACCGCTCCCTCCACGTCATCCTGGAGATCCCGGTGTTCCTCTCCTCCGGGGCCGTCCAGGTCCCCGTCGAGGTTCAGTTCCGGACTGTCGCGATGGACTTCTGGGCGAGCACCGAGCACAAGATCTTCTACAAGTACCAGGGCGCCGTCCCGGCCGAGCTGCGCCGGCGCATCACCGAGGCCGCCTCGACCGCCGCCCGGATGGACGAGGAGATGGCCGACCTGCTTCGCAGCGTCCACGGCGAGGCCGAGAGCGACCACGCGCGCTCGCAGACCCGGGCGCCCCGGCAGGACTTCATCTGAACCAAGGCTCGCCGGGCAACTGCGAGATGGCGTTATAAATTCGTTACTTCATGCCCTACGGTGGTCCGCGGCTCCGGCATGCGCCAGAGCCCCGTCAGGGAGCGCCGCATCCTGCCGATCCCGACGGCCCCCTGTTCGACACAGGCAGGAGCGGGCTCCCGGCAGTCGGTGGTCCGCAGGCGTGAGGAGACTCGAATGACCACGTTCTACGCCGGGCGCCACCGCGTTCACCGCATGGCCCCGACCACGACCCAGCGTGCGGGGGTCGGCATCCTTGCCGCGGCCGCCCTCAGCCTGGGCGCAACCACCATGACCGCGACGAGCGCCTCCGCCAACGCGGGCGGCCCCACCGGCAACGCACCGACAGCGACGAACGCTGCAGCCCCGACCGGTTCGTCGGACTTCGGCGGCTTCGTGAGCCCGGGCGACCGGGGCGGTGTCGTCACGCAGATCCAGCAGCAGGTCGGCGCCGCCGAGGACGGGGTCTTCGGCCCCGCGACCGAGCAGGCCGTCAAGGCTTGGCAGGGCGACAACGATCTCGTCGCCGACGGTGTCGTCGGCCCGAGGACCGGCTCCGCGATGGGTCTGGGTAGCGGTGCGACCACGTCCAGCGAGTCCGTTGCCACGTCCAGCGAGTCGGACGCCACCGACGGCGGCGGTGCCAACTCGGTGGAGGCCGACACCGCGAGCTCATCGATCCTCGGTACGGCCGCCGGCCTCGTGGGGACCCCCTACGTCTACGGCGGCGAGGACCCCTCCGGCTTCGACTGCTCCGGCTTCACCCAGTACGTCTTCGCCCAGCACGGGGTCGACCTGCCGCGGATGACCGGCGACCAGCAGGCAGCGGCCACCCCGGTGTCCGACCCGCAGCCGGGTGACCTCGTCTTCTTCGGCTCCCCCGCCTACCACGTGGGCATCTACGCGGGCGACGGCCAGATGTACGACTCCGGAACGTCCGGCTCCACCGTCACCAAGCGTGACATCTGGACCGAGAACGTGACCTACGGTCGCTTCTGATCCGATCCGCACAAGGGCCCCGACCGGCACCGGTCGGGGCCCTTGCGTCGTGAAGGTGGTGGCAGGCTGTGCGCATGAGCACCCACAGCTTCGACGACAAGGCCGCGACCTGGGACGACGACCCGGACAAGGCCCGCCAGTCGGGTGAGGTCGCCCGAGGAATCGCCGCCGCCGTCCCGCTGGCCCCACGCAGCCGGGTCCTGGAGTACGGCGCGGGCACGGGCCTGGTGATGATCGCCCTGCTCGACGACCTCGTCGAGCCGATCCTCACGCTGGCCGACAACTCCTCCGGAATGCGGCAGGTGCTCGCCGACAAGGTCGAGGCGGGTGTCCTCCCTTCGCCGACCCGCGTGTCGGACCTCGACCTGGAGACCCACCCGGTCCCGACCGACCGTTACGACCTCGTCCTCTCCTCGATGGTCATGCACCACGTGAAGAGCCTCGACGTCGTGCTCGCGGCCTTCTTCGAGGTGCTCGGCCCCGGCGGCCACCTGTGCATCGCCGACCTGGACAAGGAGGACGGCTCCTTCCACCAGCACGACTTCGACGGGCACCACGGCTTCGACCGGACCAGCCTGCAGGCAAGCTTGGAGCGCGCCGGGTTCACCGACGTCACCGTCTCGGACTGCTCCTCGATCACCCGCGACGACGCCACCTACCCCGTTTTCCTCGCGGTGGCCCGCAAACCCTGAGGACCCCACGACGCAACGTCTCCCGCATGGACTGCCGCGGCCCGGGTAGATCACGAACTCCCGACCCATCCGTGGAGGAGTCCATGCCCGAGAACACGATCGTCATCGACGCCTCGCCCAGCGCCGTGTGGGAGGTGCTCGCCGACGGGTGGCTCTTCCCGCTGTGGGTCGTCGGCGCGTGCCGGATCCGCGACGTGGAGCCGAGCTGGCCGGCAGCAGGAAGTCGCATCCACCACTCCGTCGGCGTCTGGCCGGGCGTCATCGACGACAACACCGAGGTGCTGGCCTCCGAGGCGGAAAGAGAGCTGCGCCTGCGGGCCCGGGCATGGCCGATGGGCGAGGCGGAGGTCCTCATCACCGTGACACCCTCCGGCGGGCAGAGCGAGGTGACCATCGTCGAGGAGCTCGCCTCCGGACCCGGTCGGCTCGTGCCCGCCGCGGTCCGCAAGACGGGGATCGCCTGGCGCAACAAGGAGACCCTGCGCCGGCTCGAACTCCTCGTCGAGGGACGCGCCGCCCGATCGGTTTGATCCCGTAGGACGATAGCTCCATGACCAGCACAGCACCCGACGCGATCGTCATCGGTGCCGGACCCAACGGCCTCGTCGCCGCCAACCACCTCATCGACGCCGGGTGGTCGGTGCTGGTCCTCGAGTCAGCGCCGGAAGTCGGCGGTGCGGTGCACAGCTCGCGCGACGTCCACCCGGACTTCGTCCACGACACCGGTAGCGCGTTCTACCCGCTCGCCGCGGCCTCACCGGCGATCACCTCGCTCCACCTCGAAGAGCACGGGCTGCGGTGGCAACAGGCGCCGGCAGTCCTCGGCCACCCCACCCGCGACGGCGAGTGGGCGCTGCTCCACCGCGACCGCGAGGTCACCGCCGCGTCGATGGAGGGACAGCACCGCGGCGACGGCGACGCCTGGCTGCGGTTGTGCGAGCAGTGGGACCGGATCGGCGACCACCTCGTCAGGGGACTGCTCACCCCCTTCCCTCCCGTGCGCGCATCGGCGGGCGGACTCACCCGGCTGCCCGGCGTCGGCGGGTTGCGCTTCATCAGGGACCTGCTGACCCCGGTGCAGCAACTCGTGCGCGACCGCTTCGACGGACGCTCCCCGCAGCTGCTCCTCGCCGGGAACGCCGGGCACGCCGACATCCCGCTCGACGCGCCGGGGTCCTCGCTCATGGCCCTGATGCTGACGATGCTCGGACAGACGGTGGGCTACCCGGTCCCCGAGGGTGGCGCGCACCAGCTCACGCTGGTCCTCGCCCGGCGTCTCGAGTCCCTCGGCGGCGAGGTCCGCCGTGGCACCCGGGTGTCCGGGATCGACGTCATCGACGGCCGGGTCGCGCGTGTGCGCACCGCCGAGGGCGAGGCCATCGCCGCCGGCCGGGCGGTCGTCGCTACCGTGAGCGCGCCCGCGCTCTACGGGAGTCTGCTCGACGCGCAGGACGTCCCCGCAAGGGTGGCGAAGGGGATGGAGCAGTTCGCCATGGACCCGGCCACGGTCAAGGTGGACTGGGCGCTCGACGGTACGGTCCCGTGGGCGTCGCCGCCCGTCTCGGCCCCGGGCACGGTCCACATCGCCGACTCCCTGGAGCAGATGACCGATTCGCTGGGTCAGGTCTCGGCGGGGGCGGTCCCGGCGCAGCCCTTCATGCTCGCCGGGCAGATGACGACGGCCGACCCCACCCGCTCACCGACGGGCACGGAGTCGATGTGGGCCTACACCCATGTGCCGCAGGTGACGCGCTCCGACGCGGGCGCCGGCGGCATCCGGGGCGAGTGGGACCGTGACGACTGCGAGCGCTTCGCCGACCGGATGCAGGAGCGGATCGAGCAGCTGGCACCCGGATTCGGCTCACGGGTCGTCACCCGGCGTGTCCTCGGGCCGCACGAGCTCGAGGCCCACGACGCCAACCTCATCGGTGGGGCGCTCAACGGCGGCACCGCGCAGCTGCACCAGCAGCTGGTCTTCCGTCCCGTACCGGGCGCCGGCCGGGCGGAGACCGGAATCAAGGGGCTCTACCTGGGGTCGGCCTCCGCCCATCCGGGCGGCGGGGTGCACGGTGCTCCCGGAGCGAATGCGGCCCGGGCGGCACTGGCGCACGCGCGGGTGCGCAACCTCCTGCCGTGGTGAGAGCCACCCGCTCAGCCGCCGGGACTCATCCGAGGACCGCGAGCCCCGGGCCGCGCAGATCCTCGACGGCCACGGTGCGGCCGGAGATGACCATGAGTAGCGACAACGCTGGACCGGCGACCTCGGGCCCATCGCGGGTGCTGAAGTCGGCGTCAGTGGCCCGTAGGCCCACCCGTCGCGCCACGTCCTTGCCGCCGCCCATTGCACTGGACGTGCGGGCCTGGTAGCGCAGTGACCGCAGGACCGCCTCCGGCAAGTAGTCGTGGTGGATGCCCAGAGGACGACGGATATCCTCACCGTGCAGGACCTCCTCGACGAGGCGGCTGTCGAGCGGCGCCGGCGGCCCGGAGGTCCTTCCGACGACGCGGGCGAGCCGGTCGAGGGTCTCGCCGGGGGTGTCACCGCGCTCGCGTTTCATACCGCGTTCGTTCTGGCGGTCGAAGTCGAAGCCAGCCCGGACCATCGCCCAGATGACCCCGACCGGGGTGGCGCGTGCGTTGTCGACGAGGTGCGCAGCGACGTCGTGGACGCTCCACCCCGCACACAGTGACGCGTGGGCCCACTGCTCGTCGGTCGCGGCTGCCAGGTCCTCCACGAGGGCGGCGCGCTCTGCGTGCACGATCGACCAGATGTCCGTCATGGTCATATCTTCCTCGGCCGTCATCGGGCCGGCCAGTGCGTCGCGGTCGACTTGGGTGTGCGTGGAGACGTGGAGCTCGTCGGTCAACTGGTAGCGACGAAGCTGTTCCCCCGCCGGTCCGTCACCGCCAGTCTGTCGGTGACCACCGTCAGGCGGGGGCCATCTCGGCGCGCCAGCCGCCGGGGAGGTCCCCGTCGACGAGCGAGATCGCGACCTGCTCCAGCTCCTCGGTCGCCAGGCTCTCGTCCGCGGCCGGGTAGAGGATCTGCTCCTCCTTCAGGTTGTGCGCCGCGAGCTGTGCGGCCAGTCGCTCGCACTCGCGGCGAAGGGAGGCCACGTCCGGCTGGTCCTCGGCCAGGAAGGTCTCGACCGTGTCGAGGGTCTGCCAGATCTCCCCGTGCTCGCGGAGCATGACCAGGACGGGCGGGATCATCCCGGCCGCACGCAACGGTGGGAACAGGTGCGCCTCCTCGACGTAGATGTGGTGCCGCAGCTCCCTCGCCGACGCGCGGAAGCTCGCCGCCCGCACCTCCCCTTCGTCCAGACCGGCGACGAACTCGGCAAGTCGCTCGTCGATGCTGTGGTGCTCCGACTTCAGGTCCGTGGCCACACCGCTCATCGCACTCTCCTTGGGTTTACTACGAGTTGACTAGTGACAATACCTTGCCGCCGACCGGCACACTGGATCCATGAGCGAACTCCCCGACGACGCGATCGAGCTCGCCCACCAGCTCTTCGACATGGCGCGTGAGGGGCGCGGGGAGCGGCTCGGTGCCTACCTCGACGCCGGCGCGCCGACCGACCTGACCGACCCGAGCGGCAACACCCTGCTCATGCTCGCGGCGTACCACGGCCACTCGGATCTGGTGAGCGATCTGGCGCGGCGTGGAGCCGACGTCGACGCCCTCAACGACCGCGGCCAGAGTCCGCTGGCCGGCGCCGTCTTCAAGGGGGAGGACGAGGTCGTGGCCGTGCTGCTCGAGCAGGGGGCCGATCCCGACGCCGGGCAGCCGACCGCCCGCGCGACCGCAGAGATGTTCGATCGAGACCTGAGGACCGTGCACAAGAAGGACTCCTGATGCACGAGTTGCAGGAAGTAAGGGGTGCCGGTTGCCAGGAGTCCCTTCTGTGCACGCGCTGGTGGCGACGGATACCGTCCCGTCATGAGCAAGATCTTCACCATGAGCGTCGCCTCCGTGTACGTGCACTACGTCACCAAGGTCGAGCGCAAGGGCCGCACGACGGACGAGCTCGACGAGGTGATCCGCTGGCTGACCGGCTTCGACCAGCAGCAGCTGCAGCGCCACCTCGACGACGAGACGACCTTCGAGGACTTCTTCGCCGAGGCGACCCTCAACCCCCACGCCTCCCTGATCACCGGCTCCGTCTGCGGCGTGAAGGTCCAGGAGGTCGAGGACCCGCTCATGCGGCAGATCCGCTACATGGACAAGCTCGTCGACGAGCTGGCCAAGGGCAAGGCCATGGACACCATCCTGCGCGGCTGACCTGCCTCGGCCGGGCCGGCGAGACGGCCGAAGCCAGCAGCGACGGCCAAGGACTGACGACGGGGCGGCCAGTCAGCTGAGCACGTCCTTGCGGGCAAAATGGCGATACCCGAGGGCGATGAAGACCACGGCATACAGCAGTGCCCACAACACCCCGGGCAGCAGGGCCGCGTAGTCCGGGTCCGCGGTGAACAGCCCGATCCACTCCTGCGAGTAGTGGTTGGGCAGCGCCCGCCGGTAGTCCCCGAGCGTGGTCAGCGCGTCCAGGATCGAGGAGACGATCGACGCGATCACGGCGACGCCGACCGCGGCCAGCGGCGCGTCGGTGCGCACGCCCATCCAGAAGGCCACTGCGGCGAAGGGCAGCTGGGCGATGAAGACGTATCCGGCGGCCACCCCGAGGCGGGAGAGCACGTGGCCCCAGCCGAGCGTCCCGCCGTCGCTCAGCGACAGCGGGCTCCAGCCGTAGACCACTCCCCCCACCAGCAGTACCCACCCCAGCAGGACGAGCACCGCCAGGGCAGTCAGGCCCAGCCCGACGAGCACCTTGCTGGTGAGCAACCTGACCCGTGGCACCGGGGCGATGAGCAGGTAGCGCAGCGAGGCCCACGAGGCCTCCGCCGGCACCGGGTCGCCGACGAAGAGGGCCGCCAGGATGAGGATGAGCAGCTGAGCAGTGATGAGCAGCATGAAGACCGCGAAGTTGGCTGCTCCCGACGTGGCGAGGCCGGCGAAGCCCTGCCCCGTGCTGTCGTCATCGCCCAGGGTGAAGGCGGCGACCACGACCAGCGGGAGGGCGATCAGGACCACGTAGGCCCACCGGGTACGGGGTCGGGTGACCTGGCGCCGCAGCTCCACGCGCAGGCTGAGGGGGCGGCTCATCGTGGTCGCACCTGGTTGAGGTGGTCACCGTCGCCGGCCCCGGCGATGGTCGAGAGGAAGACCGACTCCAGGGTGTGCCCCTCCGCGACACCGACGTCGTCGACCGAGCCGGAGACCAGCACCCGGCCGGCGTGCATCACGACGACGTGCGAGCAGGTCAGCTCGACCTCGGCCAGCAGGTGGCTGGAGACGATCACGGTGCGCCCACCTGCGGCGTACTCGGCGAGCATCGGGCGCATGGCGGCGATCTGCGGTGGATCCAGCCCGTTGGTCGGCTCGTCGAGGATGAGCACCTCCGGCATCCCGAGCATCGCCTGCGCGATGCCGAGGCGTTGCCGCATGCCTTGGCTGTATGCCCTGACCGGGCGATCGATCGCGTCGCCGAGCGCAGCGATCTCGAGAGCCTCCTCCAGCTGCGCCTCCTCGGCGGCCCTACCGGTGGCGGCCCAGTAGGAGAGCAGGTTGGCCCGTCCGCTGAGGTGCGGCACGAAGCCGGGGCCCTCCACGAGCGCGCCGACCCGACGCAACACGTCGGCCCCGGCCGTGACCGGCCGTCCCAGGACGTGCACGCTGCCGGCATCGGGGCGGATCAGCCCCATGACCATCCGCAACGTCGTGGTCTTGCCGGCACCGTTGGGACCGAGGAGCCCGACGACCTGGCCTCGCTCGGCCCGCCAGCTCACGTCGTCGACTGCGCGGTGCCCGTCGGGGTAGGCCTTGACGAGCCCGTCGACGGCCAGGGGCACATCGGCGAGATCCTCGCGCACCGGGCACCGGGAACGCCGCCGGCGCAGTGCCACGCCCCCGAGCAGCAGGAGCAGCAGGCCCAGGGCACCCGCCACCCCTAGCGTCTCGCGGTCCCAGACACTGCTGGTGCTCATCGGGGCACCGGCGGCGACCGGGACGGTCAGACCCCGACCTGCCAGCGCCACCTGATCGGCGCGGACCCCGTCCGGCCCCGCGTACGCCGCGTCGGTGGCCGTGACCAGCACCCGCCATGTGGAGCCGGCCGGCATCTCCCAGGTTCCGCCGGGCAGGATCACCTCCACGTCGGTGGCTGCGCCCGGGGTCAGCTCGACTCGGACGGGAGCAACGAGCCGTCGTGGCAGGACGGGGGCGCCATTGCGTACCTCCCACAGCGAGAGGAAGAGCGTGCTGCTCGCCCCGCTCGAGGTGAGCTCGAGATCGATGTGCGGCCGACCGACCACAGTCAGGTCCTGCTCGAGCGGCTCGGTGTCGAAGGCCACCGACTGCCCCGGCAGCGCGGAGAGCGGGTAGGTCGACAGCCCCGCCGTCAGTCCGCCGAGAGCACCGAGACCCGGCAGGCCGGTGTTGGCCTGCGGCACCCCACCCGGTGGGTTGACCAGTGCTGTCCCTGCCACCGGGGACATCGGCAACACCTCGGCGTCGGCACCGGCCGGGGGATAGCTCGCGGCCTCGACGAGTCGCTCGTCCTCGTCGCCACCCGTGCGGCCGGCTGGGGGCAGTGCGTAGCTGAAGGCGGGCACGGGCAACGTCTCCTGCGTGACGGGTTCGTCGGCGCGCAGCGTGCCGGCCAGCCAGGTCAGCAGGTCCTGGGTTTGCTGCTCCTGCTGAGCGGACGGGTCGGTGGGCTGGGGCGCCTCGCTCTCGCCGGGTGGCCCGCCGGCGTCGGCCGATCCCGGGGCGACGCTCTGGGTGGCGCCGTCGTGCCCCCCGTTGAACCACCTGACGGCCACGGGTACCCCGGCCTCCTGCAAGGCCGTGGCGTTGGCATCGGCCTGGTGGATCCCGAACAACGTGTCGGACATGCCCTGCTCGAGGTAGACCGGCGCCTCGATGTCAGCGAGCGTGGGCGCAGGGCTGTGCCTGCTCAGCAGCTTCAGCAGGTCGGGGTCGGCCTGACCGGTCTCGGCAGCCGTGGTGAACAACGTGCACACCCGCGGGGAGAATGCGCCGCAGAGCGAGTCGGCCGGCAATCCGCCACCCAGCCCGCTCATGAAGAAGTTCGAGGCCCACAGCGCCTTGAACGGTCCGGGATCGTCGACCCCGCGCGCCGACTGGGGGAAGAAGGCGTCGGCCAGGTCGTGCCAGGTGATCGAGGCGGCCACCGAGTCGATGCGGGGGTCGGACCCTGCGGCCATCAGGGCCAGGGCGCCGCCGTAGCTGCCTCCGGCGACCGCGACCCTCGGGTCACCCGGCCCGTCCAGTCGTACCTGCGGCTGCTCCGCGATCAGGTCCACCAGTGCACGGGCATCGGCAACTTCGTACTCGGGGTCGTTGAGGTGCACCGACCCGCCGGAGTCGCCGAACCCCCGCGCGCTGTATCCGACCACGAGATACCCGTGCTCTGCCAGGACGCGTGCCCGCTCGGAGAGGTCGTCCTTGCTGCCACCGAAACCGTGCGCGAGCAGCACCGCCTCGTGGGAACTCTCGCCCTCGTCCGCGGGGTGGTAGACGTCGGCGTCGATGGTGACCCGGTCACCGTCCGGGTCCGCGCCCACCTGCACCCTCACCTGCTCGACACGCACCTCCGCATCACCGTCACCGGGCATCGCTGCTGCGGCTGGGGCACCCAGCACGCCAAGAGCCACGGCAGCGACCGGGAGCCGGCGGACCAAAGGGTGCATGCCCAAATATCGCAGGTGGATCGTGACCGGACAGCCCGAGGGTGGCCAGTGGCTCTCAGCCGTGAGCCTGCGCCAGTGGGATCGACACGTCGCGCAGAGCGTCGGTGGCCTCGTTCCCGACGCACGCGCGCAGGTGGTCAGTCGCATCCCAGTCGTTGGTGTGCATGCCGGCAACGACCCGACCGGAGGTGATCATCAGGGCGTTGAGCACCCGCGAGTCGCGGTCTCCGCGGATGACGACCTCGTCATAGCCGTCCGGACCGAGGTGGCCGATGTACTCCATCCCCAGGTCGTACTGGTCGGTGAAGAAGTAGGGCTGACGCGTGTACGCCTCCTGGCCCCCGAGCATGCTGCGGGCCGCGTGGCGACCCTGGTGGATGGCGCTGTCCCAGTGCTCGACCCGGACCCGCCCCACCGTCGGGTGGTCGTGGTTGGCCACGTCACCGGCGGCGAAGACGTGCGGGTCGCTCGTACGCAGCCGCTCGTCGACGAGGATCCCGTTGTCGACGTCCAGACCGGCTGACTGCGCCAGCGCGACCTCGGGCTGCGCCCCGATCGCGACGAGGACGATGTCCGCGACGACCTCGGTGCCGTCGGACAGGGTGGCGCGGGTACTCCCCTTCGAGGCTCCTTCGTCGCGCCTCAGGGCACGGTCTTCGCCGTGCTCGATGGCCGTGACGCTCGTGCTGGTGCGCAGGTCGACGCCGTGCTCGCGGTGCAGTCCGGCGAAGACCTCGGCCATCTCCGGGCCGATGGGTCCGGACAGGGGCGTCGCCGCTGCCTCGACGACGGTGACCGTGCCGCCGGCCTGTCGGGCCGCGGAGGCGACCTCGAGCCCGATCCAGCCGGCCCCGATGACCAGCAGGCGCCCGGAGAGGTTCTTCCGCAGTGCCTCGGACTCCTCGATCGTGCGCAGGTAGGCGAAGGGGGCGCCGGACTCGTCGACCATCGGCAGGTGGCGCGAGGTGGCACCGGTGGCGACGAGCAGCTCGTCGTAGCTGATCGTGCGCCCGTCGACGACGAAGGTCCGCGCGGCCGGGTCGAGGTCGCTGACCTCGCTCCCGGTGATCAGCTCGATCCGCTGCTGCTCGTACCAGTCGGCGTCCTTGACGGCGGCGTCCGCGGCGGTGCCGGTGCCCAGCAGGATGTCCTTGGACAGCGGCGGGCGCTCATAGGGTGCATGGGGTTCGGCGCCCACGAGGACGATGTCCCCCTCATAGCCCTGCTCGCGCAGCTCGGCGGCGGCGCTGGCGCCGGTGAGCCCGGCTCCGATGATCGCGATGGTCATGGCGTGCTCCTGGTGAGTTCGAGGAACTCGGCCCGGCTGCGCGGATCGTCCCGGAGTCGGCCGAAGAGTGCTGACGTGCTCGTCACTGTGCCCGCCACCCTCCCGGCGCGCAAGGACTGCGGGTGTGCTCCGCCCCGGACGGTCGCCCACGTGGGCGATGCCGGTGACGGGCAGGAGATGGCGCTCTGGACGTGGCGCCCGTCACACAGTTGGATAGGTGCATGAAGAGCACGATGCAGGACTACCAGCTGACCATCGCCTCCCTGATGCACCACGGGACGGGCGTCCACCCCGACTCCGAGGTGGTCACCGCGACCGCCGAGGGCTCCCGGTCCATCAGCTATGCCGAGCTCGGGAAGCGCACCGCCCAGCTCGCGGGCGCCCTGCGGTCGCTCGGCGTCGAGGGCGACGACCGGGTTGCCACCTTCCAGTGGAACAACGCCGAGCACCTCGAGGCCTACCTCGCGATCCCGTCGATGGGCGCGGTGCTGCACACGCTGAACATCCGCCTCTTCCCCGAGCAGCTGATCTACGTCGCCAACCATGCGCAGGACAAGGTCGTCATCGTCGACGACTCGCTCGTCGGCCTGCTCGCGGCGCAGCTGCCGCACCTGGAGACCGTCACCCACGTGCTCGTCGCGGGCCCCGACGCGGCCGCGGCGGACCTGGACTCCCTTCGCTCCTCCGGCAAGGAGATCCTGCTCTACGAGGACGTACTCGCCGACCAGAGCGAGACCTTCGACTGGCCCGAGGTGGACGAGGACGACGCCGCAGCCATGTGCTACACCAGCGGCACGACGGGCAACCCCAAGGGCGTGGTCTACAGCCACCGCTCCGCCTACCTGCACTCGATGGCCGCCTGCACGGGCAATGTCGCCGGGCTGACCTTCACCGACCGGGTCCTGCCGATCGTGCCGATGTTCCACGCCAACGCCTGGGGGCTGGCCTACGCCGCGATCATGAGCGGCGCCTCGTTGTGCATGCCCGACCGGTGGCTGCAGGCCGAGCCGCTCGTGCGCTTCATCAACGAGAGCCGACCGACGATCTCCGGCGCGGTGCCCACGATCTGGAACGACGTGCTCACCCACCTCGACGACCACCCCGAGGTGAGGCTGGACTCCCTTCGCCGGATCCTGTGCGGTGGCTCCGCCGTCCCCGTCTCGCTGATGCAGGCACTGCGCGAGCGCCACGACCTCGACATGGTCCAGGCGTGGGGGATGACCGAGACCTCGCCGGTCGCCTCGGTCGCCACCGTCCCCCTCGGCGTCGAGGGCGAGGAGGCCTGGCGCTACAAGGGCACCGCCGGGCGGCTGCTCTGCGGCGTGGAGGGCCGCATCGTCGCCGACGACGGCAGCGTGCTGCCCCGCGACGGCGAGGCCGTCGGTGAGCTGGAGGTCAAGGGGCCGTGGGTGACGGCCGGCTACTACGCGTCCGACGACCCGGAGGTGGAGGAGAAGTTCGACCACGGCTGGTTGCGCACCGGTGACGTCGGCACCCTCGATCACCTCGGCTACATCACCCTGACCGACCGCGCGAAGGACGTCATCAAGTCCGGCGGCGAGTGGATCTCCTCGGTCGACCTGGAGAACTCGCTCATGGGTCACGATGCCGTCCTCGAGGCCGCGGTCGTCGGGATCCCGGACGAGAAGTGGCAGGAGCGTCCGCTGGCCACCATCGTCGTCAAGCAGGGCGCCACCGTCACCGCGGACGAGTTGCGCGAGTACCTCGCCACGGACTTCGCGAAGTGGCAGCTGCCGGACGCCTTCGCCTTCATCGACGAGGTCCCGCGCACCTCGGTCGGCAAGTTCGACAAGAAGGTGCTGCGTCAGCGTTTTCGCCAGGGGGATCTGCGGGTAGAGCCCTTGTCGTGACGACTACACCCGCCGCCAGCGAGTCCATCGACCTCGACGTCATCGTCCTCGGTGGTGGTCCCGTCGGGGAGAACCTCGCCCAGTACGCGATCGAGGGCGGCCTGAGCGCCGCGATCGTCGAGACCGAACGCTACGGCGGGGAGTGCAGCTACTGGGCGTGCATCCCGAGCAAGGCACTGCTGCGACCGGTGTCCGTCGTCGACACCAGCGCCCAGCTGCAGGGCGTGACCGCCGGAGCACTCGACCGCGACGCCCTCCTCGCCCGCCGGGACACGTGGGTTTCGCACTACGACGACACCGGCCAGTTCGACTGGGTCGAGGACACCGGGATCGCCCCCGTGCGCGGGCACGGTCGGCTCGTCGGCGAGCGGGAGGTCGAGGTGACCGGCGAAGGGGGGACCCACCGCCTGCGCGCCCGGCGCGCCGTGGTCATCGCCACCGGCAGCGAGCCCTTCGTGCCCCCGCCCTACCGCGACGTCCACCCCTGGGGGTCACGCGACGTCACCGCGGTGCAGGAGGTGCCGGACCGGCTCGTCATCATCGGCGGCGGGGTCGTCGCCTGCGAGGCCGCGACGTGGATGGCCGCACTCGGTTCCCGCGTGACGATGCTGGTGCGCGGGCCGGGCCTGCTCGCGGGGCAGGAGCCCTTCGTCGGGGAGCTGGTCGCCGACTCCCTTCGCACGAAGGGGGTGGAGGTGCGCCTGTCGACCGAGGCCACTGAAATCGACCGACCGCAGGCCGAGGACACCGGCGTCGGCCGGATCCACGGCGGACCGGTCACCCTCACCACCGCGGACGGGATGGTCGAGGCGGACGAGGTGCTCGTCGCCACCGGCCGCCGGCCGCGGCTGCACGACGTGGGTCTCGACGCCGTCGGGCTCACCGAGGAGGACGTGTCGCAGGGGCAGCTGCCGCAGTGGCTGCACGCGCTCGGGGACGCCGGTGGGGAGGCGCCGCTGACGCACTGGGGGAAGTACCGTGCCCGGGTGCTCGGATCGCACCTGGCCGATGCGGCCGCCGGTCGCCCGGGTGAGCCGGTACCCGCCGACGTCCCCGTGCCACAGGTCGTCTTCACCGACCCGCAGGTCGGGTCGGTCGGCCTGACGGCCCTCGCTGCCGAGGAGGCCGGCCACGAGGTGGTCACCGCGCAGTCACCCTTCGACGCGACGGCGGGTGGCGCGCTGTTGCGCGACGACGTCAGCGGCCGGGCCGCGCTCGTCGTCGACGGGGCCAGCGGGCGGCTGCTCGGCGCGACCTTCGTCGGCCCCGAGGCGGGCGAGCTGGTCCACGGCGCGACGATCGCCATCGTGGGCGCGGTCCCGGTGCACCTGCTGCGGCACGCAGTGCCGTCCTTCCCGACGGCGTCCGAGCTGTGGTTGCGTATGTTGGAGGACCTACCCGGTGATTTGCGCCGCGGATCGCGGGTAGACCAGCAGGGATGACCCGCCGGAAGGACCGCATGCGGCCGGCCGACCGGCCGCAGGGAGGAGAACCCGTGGCACGCACAGTCGCCCAGAAGCTCATCGCCGAGCACCTCGTGGAGGGCTCGATGGAGCCGGGGTCGGAGATCGGCCTGACCGTCGACCAGACGCTCACCCAGGACGCGACCGGCACGATGGTGATGCTCGAGCTGGAGGCGATGGGTCTCGACCGCATCCGCACGGAGCTGTCGGTGCAGTACGTCGACCACAACCTGCTGCAGACCGACGAGAAGAACCCCGACGACCACCTCTTCCTGCAGTCCGCGGCGCAGCGCTTCGGGCTCTGGTACTCCAAGCCCGGCAACGGTGTCTCCCACCCGGTGCACCAGGCGCACTTCGGTCGTCCCGGCGCGACGTTGATCGGGTCGGACTCGCACACCTGCGCCGCGGGCGCGCTGGGCATGCTGGCGATCGGCGTCGGCGGCCTCGAGGTCGCGATGGCGATGGCCGGGCAGCCGCTCTACGTGTCCATGCCACAGGTGTGGGGCGTCGAGCTGACCGGTGAGCTGCCCGACTGGGTCTCCGCCAAGGACGTCGTACTGGAGATGCTGCGACGCCACGGCGTCAAGGGCGGCGTCGGTCGGGTCATCGAGTACCACGGGCCGGGGCTGGCACAGCTGACCGCGATGGATCGGCACGTCATCGCCAACATGGGCGCCGAGCTCGGGGCGACGGCCAGCGTCTTCCCCGCCGACGTGGCCGTGCGCGACTACCTCGAGGCCGTCGGGCGCGGGGACGACTTCACGCAGATCGTGGCCGACGACGGCGCGAGCTATGACGAGACCGAGCACATCGACCTCTCCACGCTGGAGCCACTGATCGCCAAGCCCTCCTCACCGGGCAACGTCGTGCCGGTCGCCGAGGTCGAGGACGAGGACGTCACCCAGGTGGTCGTCGGCTCCTCCGCGAACCCGGGCCTGCGCGACTTCGCCGTCGTGGCCGAGATCCTCGACGGCCAGCAGTCCCACACCGGGGTGTCCGTCGACATCAATCCCACCTCCCGGGAAGTCCTGGCCGACCTCATCGCCGGCGGGTGGCTGACCTCGCTCGTCGGCTCCGGGGCGCGGATCCACCAGTCGGGCTGCATGGGTTGCATCGGGATGGGGCAGGCCCCGGCGAGTGGCCGCAACTCCCTGCGCACCATGCCGCGCAACTTCCCCGGACGCTCGGGCACCGAGGAGGACGCCGTCTGGCTGTGCTCCCCCGAGACCGCGGCGGCCGCGGCCCTGACCGGCAGGATCACCGACCCGCGCACGCTCACGGACAGCCACGACCTCACCTACCCCCGCCCGACGATGCCGGAGCGCTACAGCACCATCGCCGACATGCTGCTGGCTCCCCTGCCGCAGGACGAGGCGGAGCAGGTCGAGCTGGTCAAGGGGCCGAACATCTCCTCGCTCCCGCAGTTCGAGCCGATCGAGGACCGCGTGGAGGTGCCCACGCTGCTCGTCATGGGCGACGACGTCTCCACCGACGAGATCATGCCGGCCGGGTCCCAGGTGCTGCCCTTCCGCAGCAACATCCCCAAGATCGCCGACTTCTCCTTCGTCCGCGTCGACGAGACCTACCCGGAGCGGGCGAAGGGAGGCGAGGGCCACGTGGTCGTCGCCGGCGAGAACTACGGGCAGGGGTCCTCCCGTGAGCACGCGGTGATCGCGCCGCGCTACCTGGGTCTGGTCGCCGTGATCGCCAAGTCCTTCGCCCGCATCCACTGGCAGAACCTCGCCAACTTCGGTGTCCTGCCGCTGGAGTTCGACGACCCGTCCGACCACGACTCGATCTCGATCGACGATGTCGTCGTGCTCGACGGGGTGCACGACGCCCTGCGGTCCGGACGCAACCTCACCGCGACGATCGGCGGACGCGAGGTCGCGCTGCACCACCGCCTCTCTGACCGTCAGGTCGACATGGTGCTCGCCGGTGGCCGGATCCCGCTCACCGCGCAGGCGCTCTGACAGCCAGGGAGCCTGACGGCGTTCCGCGCGCCTGCGTCCCGAAATTACGGAGCACAGGCGAGCACAACGCCGGAGGGTGACAACCGCAACCAGGATCCGACACACCAAGGAGGAACCCGATGCAGGACATGACGGGCAGGAGGATCGCTGTCGTCCTCGCCAACTCCGGCGTGGAGCAGGTCGAGTTGACCACGCCGTGGCGGGCGCTCGGTGACGCCGGTGCGCAGATGACCCTCATCGCTCCGACTGCGGGCACGGTCCAGGCCTTCAACAACGACGTGGAGAAGGGCGACACCTTCGAGGCCGACGTGGCAATGGCCGAGGCCCGCATCGCCGATTACGACGCCCTGGTCCTGCCGGGCGGCACCACCAATGCCGACCGTCTGCGGTTGGACGCCGACGCGGTCCGGTTCGTTGCGGACTTCGCCGGGGCCGGCAAGCCGATCGCGTCGATCTGCCACGGTCCGTGGGCGCTGGTCGAGGCCGGTGTGGTCGACGGCAAGACGCTGACGTCCTACCCCTCCCTGCGGACCGATATCCGCAACGCGGGCGGCACGTGGGTCGATGAGGAGTCGTTCACCTGCCCTGCGGGGGGATTCGCCCTCGTCACCAGCCGCAACCCCGGCGACCTCGATGCCTTCGTCGACGCCGCAGCGAAGGCCTTCGCCTGACGTGCAACCCCCGCAGATCTCCGGGGCAGCCCTGCCCCTGTTGACAGCCGGTGCGGGCTGACGGAGCGTGACGGGTACCGGTTGCACCCGCAGCCGGCACCCGTCCTCCCCCGTGAGGGCCGCGAGAAAGCAGCCTCTTGATGCCACACCCGCAGACCGAGCCGAGCACCTCCCTTCGCGACCGGATGAAGCCTCGGTCGAAGGACGTCACCGACGGCCTGGAGAAGACCGCCGCGCGCGGGATGCTGCGTGCGGTCGGACTGTCCGACGCGGACTTCGACAAGCCGCAGATCGGGATCGGCTCCAGCTGGAACGACATCACCCCGTGCAACCTGTCCCTGCAGCGGCTGGCCGCTGCCGCCAAGGACGGGGTACGCGAGGAGTTGGGCGTGCCGATGGAGTTCGGCACGATCTCGGTCTCGGACGGGATCTCGATGGGCCACGTCGGGATGCACTACTCGCTCGTCTCCCGTGAGGTCATCGCCGACTCGGTCGAGACGGTCATGGAGGCGGAGCGCTTCGACGGGTCCGTGCTCCTGGCCGGCTGCGACAAGTCGCTGCCCGGGATGATGATGGCGGCCGCCCGACTCGGGCTGGCCTCGACCTTCGTCTACGCCGGCACCGCCCTGCCCGGTCTGGTGCGCATGCTCGACGAGTCCGATCGGGAGATCACGATCATCGACGCCTTCGAGGCCGTCGGTGCCTGCCAGGCCGGGACGATGGAGCGCGAGGACGTCGACACCATCGAGCGCTCGTTCTGCCCGGGCGAGGGCGCGTGCGCCGGGATGTACACCGCGAACACGATGGCGAGCATGGGCGAGGCCCTCGGGCTGTCGCTGCCGGGCAGCGCCTCGCCGCCCTCGGCCGACAAGCGCCGCACGGTCATCGCCCGCGAGTCCGGGGCCGCGGCGGTACGGATGCTGCGTGAGGGGATCACGGTCCGCGACATCCTCACCCTCGAGGCCTTCGAGAACGCCATCACGGTGCTCATGTCGCTGGGCGGCTCGACCAATGCCGTACTGCACCTGCTCGCGATCGCCAACGAGGCCGGGGTACCGCTGACCCTGGACCACTTCGACGAGATCGCCGGGCGCACACCGGTACTCGCCGACGTCAAGCCCTTCGGCCAGCACGTGATGCGCGACGTCGACCAGGTCGGTGGCATCCCCGTCGTCATGCGGGTGTTGCTCGATGCCGGCCTGCTGCACGGTGAGGCGATGACCGTCACCGGCCGCACCGTCGTCGAGAACCTCGCGGCCATCGCCCCACCACTGCCCGACGGGCACGTCCTCTTCGGCTCCGACCGGCCTTACCGAGCGACGGGTGGACTCGCCGTCCTGCGGGGCAGCTTCGCCCCGGACGGCGCCATCGCCAAGGCCGCCGGGTTCTCCTACGACACCTTCACCGGCCCGGCGCGGGTCTTCGAGGGCGAGCGCGACGCGCTGGACGCCCTCGCCGAGGGCAGCATCAAGTCGGGGTGCGTCGTCGTCATCCGGCAGGAAGGGCCGCAGGGCGGACCCGGCATGCGCGAGATGCTCGCGATCACCGGCGCGATCAAGGGAGCCGGACTCGGCGCCTCGACGTTGCTCATCACGGACGGTCGCTTCTCCGGCGGCACGACCGGCAACTGCATCGCCCACGTCGCCCCCGAGACGATGGACGCCGGACCCATCGCCCTGGTCCGCGACGGCGACAGCATCTCCCTCGACCTGACCGCGCGTCGTCTGGATCTTCAGGTGGACGAGACCGAGCTCGCCTCCCGCCGCGCGGACTGGGTCAAGCCGCCCATGACGAGCACCGGTGTCCTGGCCAAGTACGCCGCCCTGGTCGGCTCGGCCTCCGAGGGTGCGGTCTGCCTGCCGTGACGGCGTCGGGGGTCGGTGCCGGTGGATGAACCTGCCCTGACGGCCCGGCCGGCCTGACCGTGTCGCTCGGCATCCAGGGCGTCCTACTGCTCGTGCTCGGCACCGCCGTGCTGCACGCGGCATGGAACGCCATGGCCAAGTCGATCGGCGACCGCTGGGTCGCGTCGGCGCTGATCGGGACGGCCAACGGCGCCTTCGGACTCGTGTTCATCGTTCTCTTCGGCGTACCGGCGCTCGCCTCCTGGCCCTACCTCGTGGCCTCGGCGCTGCTGCAGGCGACCTACCTCGTCCTGCTGACCCACACGTACGCCCACGGTGATCTGTCGCGGCTCTACCCGATCATGCGCGGCACCTCCCCGGTGGTGGTGACGGCCATCGCGGTGACCGTCCTCGCCGAGCGCCTGAGCGTCCTCTCCTGGATCGGTCTGGGTGTGCTCGTGGCCGGCATCGTGCTCCTGGCCTGCGCGCGTGGCCTCCCCCGGGCCGACACCGGTCTGGTCCTCGCCCTGTCCGCCGGCCTGGTCATCGCCGGCTACAGCCTCAGCGACGGGGTGGGCGTCCGGGTCTCCGGCGAGACCGGCGCGTACATCGGCTGGATGTTCGCCCTGCAGGCACCTGTCCTGCTGCTGGTGTGCCGCTGGCAGGCAGGCCGCTCCTTCTGGGGGCGGATGCACGCTCACGCGCCGCTCGGCCTGCTCGGCGGGGTCCTGTCCGTCACCTCCTACGGCACGACGGTGTGGGCGCAGAGCCGCGCACCGCTGGCCCTGGTGGCCGGGCTGCGCGAGACGAGCGTCGTCTGGGGCGCGCTCATCGGGGGGCTCGTCCTCTCCGAGCGGCTGACCACCGTCGAGCGTACGGCCGTACTGGCTGTCGCCGCCGGGGCCGTGATCCTGCAGTTGGGGGCCTGACCCCTCGGCGGTGCCAGGCATGTGCACGCGCGGACCGGGTAGGGCTCTGACATCTCCATGACGACGAAAGGAGTCGACGATGAAGGCCGTTGTCTACCAGGGACCGTACGAGGTGGCCGTCCAGGACGTGCAGGACGCACGCATCGAGGACCCGACCGACGCACTGGTGCGGATCACCACCACCGCCATCTGCGGATCCGACCTGCACATGTACGAGGGACGGACCGACGCCGAGCCGGGCATCACCTTCGGTCACGAGAACATGGGGATCGTCGAGGACGTCGGGCCGGGTGTCACCTCGGTCCGCAAGGGTGACCGGGTGGTGATGCCCTTCAATGTCGCCTGCGGGTTCTGCGACAACTGCCGGGCGGGCAAGAGCGCCTTCTGCCTGACCGTGAACCCACCTGGTGCGGGTGGCGCGTACGGATACGTGGGGATGGGGCCCTACCCGGGCGGGCAGGCCGAGTACCTGCGGGTCCCCTTCGCCGACTACAACTGCGTCCCCCTCCCCGAGGGCTCCGAGCACGAGCAGGACTTCGCGTTGCTCGCCGACATCTTCCCCACCGGGTACCACGCCACCGAGCTGGCGGGTGTCCGTCCCGGGGACACCGTCGCGGTCTACGGTGCCGGGCCCGTCGGCCTGATGGCGACGTACTCGGCGCTGCTGCGCGGCGCCAGCCGGGTCTTCACCGTCGACAGGCACAAGGACCGGCTGGACCTGGCCGGCCAGATCGGTGCCGAGCCGATCGACTTCAGCGTCGGGGACCCGGCGCAGCAGATCGCCGACGAGCTGCGGGCTCCGGGCGTCGACCGGGGCATCGACGCCGTCGGGTACCAGGCCACGGCCGAAGGGGGCGAGGAGCAGCCCGCGCTCGTGCTCAACCAGCTGGTGGAGACGGTCCGTTCGACCGGGTCCATCGGGGTCGTGGGGCTGTACCTGCCCTCCGACCCGGGCGCGCCCAACGAGCACGCCGCGAAGGGGGAGCTGCTCTTCAAGGTCGGGCGCTACTTCGAGAAGGGCCAGACCATGGGCACCGGCCAGGCCGACGCCAAGCAGTACGCACACTTCCTGCGTGACCTGATCATCGCCGGTCGAGCCGAGCCCGGCTTCGTCGTCTCCCAGGAACTGCCGCTCGCCGAGGCTCCCGATGCCTACTCCCGGTTCGACAAGCGCGAGAGGGGCTACACCAAGGTGCTCCTCCAGCCGGGGAGGTAGATCACCACCGCGCAGGGCAGACCGTGCGCGGTGGACCACGGTGCGTAGGGTCTCGACCATGTCCGACAAGACCCGCCGCGTCCTCGCGATCATCCTTGCCCTGGCGATGGTCGGCAGCCTCGCCGCGGGCGTGATCCTCTCCAGCCTCGGCGGGGGCACCGGGGGCAGCGCGCCGGACGCCGAGGAGAGCAAGTCGAGCTCGGCCTACGACAACCCCCGCGAGGCCGAGGACGACATCGGTCTGGCCCGGCGTGAGGCCGACGACCCGACAGCCATGGGCGACGTCGACGCGCCGCTGGTGCTCATCGAGTACGCCGACTACCGCTGCCCCTACTGCGGTGTCTTCAACCGGGACACGCTCCCCACGATCGTCGAGGAGTACGTCGAGACCGGCAGGATCCGCATCGAGTGGCGCGACCTGCCGCTCTTCGGTGAGCAGTCCAGCGACGCCGCCGTCGCCGCACGCGCCGCCGGGAAGCAGGGCCGTTTCTGGGAGTACCACGACGCGGTCTACGCCGATGCACCCGAGGAGGAGCACCTCGAGGTCACCCGGGACAAGCTCCTCGGGTGGGCCCAGGAGGTGGACGTACCGGACATGGATCAGTTCGAGGAGGACCTCGACGACCCGCGGCTGCTGGAGCTCGTCCGGGCCGACGCCCATGAGGGCGAGCAGGTCGGCGCCACCGGCACGCCCACCTTCGTCATCGGCCACGAGGCCCTCGTCGGCGCCCAGTCCATCGGGCTCTTCCGCGACCTGCTCGACGACCAGCTCGAGGCCGTCGGGGAGCAGTAACGATTGCCGGTCCCGAACCGTCGAGACCTTCTCGCTGTCGGGCACCGGGCCTAGAATGAGGTGATCGACGAAGGAGCACCGATGCCCGACGATCACCGTCCTGACGGACTGACCAGGTCTTCCATCCACGCGTGGGACGACTCCTCGTCCGAGGCCCTCTCCGGCATCACCGCCCAACGTGGGGTCCGCGCCGGCATCGCCCCGGAGGTGCACGACGTCCTCGACCCGGAGTCCGCTGCGCGCGGATACCTCGACGACGCACTGGCGAGCCCCTCCCTTCCCTCCCTGACCGCGCCCGAGGCCGCTGGCGTCCCGACCCGCTTCACCACCCTCGGCACCGAGACCGTCGCCCTGACCGGCACCCGCACGGTGAAGTTCCGCCAGGCCCTCCACGGCATCCCCGTCTACGGGTCCTTCGTCGTCGTGGAGCTCGACGAGGACAACGAGCTGGTCGGCATCGACACCACCATGGGCCAACCCGAGGACGTCGACCCGGTTGCCGCCATCGCCCCGGCCCGTGCGGTCGAGGTCGCGCGCGGGGCGCCGGGTGGCTACACCCCGCTGACCGATGTCGTCCCCCGCCTGCAGTTCTACTTCGACGCCGCGGACGAGCGGTGGCGGCTGGTCTACCTGCTCGAGGACGTGCCGGTGACCACCCGGGGAGGGGCGAAGGGGGACGATGCCCCGCTCCCCGAGGCGCCGCACCTCGTGGACTACGTCATCGACGCCCACGACGCAGCCGTGGTCGCCGTGCTGCCGCGGACACCGAGCCTGACGGCGCAGGCCCAGGAGCAGTCCGCGGTGGACAGCTACGGGGACCAGCGCACCTTCGCCGCCCAGCAGGACGGTGAGGGCCTCGTGCTGCGCGACCCGGAGCACAACGTCGAGACCTTCGACTTCGGGTTCGGCGACCCCGCGGTCGACGCCGATGCGCTCCCGGGCACGATCATCGCCAACCCGCCCGACTGGTCACCCGGCGCCGTGAGCGCGCACGCCAACGCCATACAGGTTGCGCGCTTCCTGCGGACGGTGGTGCTGCGCAACAACATCGACGGCCGCGGCGGGCCGATGACCTCCACCATCAACTGCGTCGTGCAGTCCGCCAGCGGAGGACCGAAGGAGTGGGCGAACGCATTCTGGAACGGCACGCAGATGGTCTACGGCCAGATACGCAACGGGGAGGAACTGCTGTCGCTGTCGGCGAACGTCGACGTCGTCGGCCACGAGATCTTCCACGGTGTCACCGGCTCGACCGCGCGGTTGGAGTACCGCGCCCAGTCCGGTGCACTCAACGAGTCCTACTCCGACGTCTTCGGCACGATCATCGCCAACCTCGGCAACGAGGACCCGCGCACCTGGGACTGGCTGATCGGCGAAAGGCTCTTCCCGAACCGGGAGGCGCTACGCGACATGGCCGACCCGACCCGCTTCGACCAGCCGGCGCACATGGACGACTACCGGGACCTACCCGTCACCCAGAACGGGGACTGGGGCGGGGTGCACACCAACAGCGGCATCCCGAACAAGGCCGCCTACGTCCTGCTCACGACCGAGGAACCCGACGGCGCCCTCGCGCTCACGCCGCACGAGGTGTCCGCGGTCTACTACATCGCGCTGACCCAGCGGCTGTCCCGGACATCGCAGTTCGTCGACGCCCGACGGGCGTCCGTGGCCAGCGCCCGATCGTTCCTGCGCGGCAGGCCCCGGGACGAGCGGGACCGGAAGGTCGCCGCTGTGGAGGCGGCTTTCGACGCCGTTGGGATCGCCTGACTGCCGTCCGCCCAATCCGTCGCACGATCCCACGCAGTTGCGAAGCCGACCCCCACCGCCGGCGTCGAGCCGGTCAGGGACGAAGGGGGCGTGTCGGTGCGCCTGGTCCCTGGGGCTGAGCCCGGCAAGGGCGGAGAGGGCATGCCGGTGCGCCCGGCCGGGTGGCCGGGCGCGGGGCGGGACAGCTAGACGTGCCAGGTGACGCCGGTGGGGGTGATGGTCGCGGTCAGGTCGTGGGTGTGGACCTTCGTGTGGTGGCGCTCGCACAACAATGCGGCGTTGCCGGTGTCGGTGGCTCCGCCTCGGGACCACCAGGCCACGTGGTGGGCATCGCACCACTGCGGGGGCATGGTGCACCCCGGGTAGGTACAGCCGCCGTCGCGCAGCCAGATCGCCTTGCGCTGCCCGGGGGTGAAGAACCGCGCCGTACGGCCCAGGTCGAGGACCTCGCCGTCCTTGCCGAGGATGACGGGGATGATCCCGGCGTCGCAGGCGAGCTTGCGCACCGTGGCCGGCGCCAGGACCTCACCGGTGGTGGTGACGCCGGCACCGTTGGTGCCTGAGCGCAGGTCGTCCAGGCCGATGGTGACCATCAGCTGGGCCTTCTCGCTCTTGGCCGCTTCGCCGGGCGCGGAGACCCCGCGTCGGACGATCTCCACCAGTGCGTCCGCGCGGCGCTGGGTGGCGGGCCGCTCGTCGTGCTCACCGTCGGGGCCCTTGACCGGCCCGGACATGGCCGCGATGGCCGAGTCGATGACCGCGGCACCCTCGGCGTCCAGGACGACCTTGTAGGCGCTCATCCCGGCCGGGCCTGGGGACTTGGTGAACGTGCGCGCGGCCTTGGCGCGCTTGTCCTCGCGGTCCTGGTCCTTCTCGGGCCTCAGCAGCCGCCCGGCACGCGTGATCCCGGCCGCGAGCTCCTTGTCCGTCAGTCCCCGCACCCGCTCGCGGCGTCGACCGTCGGGGCCGGTGGCCACGATGTCGTCCTGCGCGGCCGCGACCAACGCCGACAGGTCGTCGGCCAACTCCTCCTCGTCGGCCACCGGCGCGACCTGCGCATGGAACCGCGCCAGCTGGTCGGCCTTGCCCAACGGCAGATCCCCCCTGGTGAAGGCCTCGCGCAACTCACCGACCGCACCATCCGCTCGGGTCCAGTACCGGCCGGCCATCGTGGTGCCGGCCTGGGCCACCCGCACCACCGAACCCACGTGCCGCACACTCGGATCCGGGGACCGCTCACCCTCCGCGCGGGTGACCCAGTCACACGCCGACCACGCAGACTCGGCCGACAGACCCCGCGCCAGACCCTCACGCACCAGATCGACCTCCGCGACCTCCAACAGCTGCCGGATCTGTCCGACGACGGCCAAGGCCTCGGTGACCTCACGGTCCTGAAGTCGCCACAATCCCGCGTCCGCAGCCTCACCACCACTCGCATCGACACCAAGTGCGCCCACTCCGGCGGCAGCCGTCAGTACGGGAGCAGCGGCCCCGAAAGACAACGACCGCAACGCATCACGCAGCCCGGGAACCATCCCGTAACCCTCGCTCCACTGCGCCACCATCGACATACCTCGATCATATGTTCGACCACCGACAGCCCGGCCGCCGTCTCCGTCTCCGTCTCCGTCTTCGAAGTCCTGACACACGCTGTCACCGATGTCCCGACGCAAGGAGGCACCGAAGTACTGGGGCATCGCACCACCCACACACGGAGAGGACCTGGACACCCTCTCCGGAAGAGCGGGCGGCGGTCCGGCTCAGTCCGTCTCGAGCAGCGCGCGGATGTCCTCGCCGGTGATCTTCCCCGAGAGCGCGCCACCGTCGTCGACGACCCGCTCGAAGAGGTCGCGCTTGCGCTCCTGCAGCGCCAGGACCTTTTCCTCGATGGTGCCGCTGGAGACGAGTCGGTGGACCATGACCGGCCTGTCCTGACCGATCCGGTGGGCGCGGTCGATCGCCTGGGCCTCCGCCGCGGGGTTCCACCACGGGTCGAGGACGTAGACGTAGTCCGCCTCCGTGAGGGTCAGTCCGACACCTCCGGCCTTGAGACTGATCAGGAAGGCGAGCGCGTCACCACGACGGAACTCGTCGATGACTGCGGCCCGGTCCCGGGTCGAGCCGTCGAGGTAGCACGTCGTCAGGCCCTCCGCGGTGAGTCGCTCGCGCACCAGACCCAGGAAGCGCGTGAACTGGCTGAAGACCAGCACCCGGTGCCCCTCCTCGGCGAGCTCGTGCAGGTGCTCGACGAGCAGGTCGACCTTGGCCGAGGACACCGTCCCGCGGTGCTCGGCGTCGACGAGCTCGGGGGCCAGGCTCAGCTGACGCAAGCGTGTCAGCGACGCCAGGATGGCCACGCGGTTGGCATCGGGGTCCTCGAGCAGCCCCAGGACCCGCTTGCGCTCCCGCTGCAGGTGCCGGTCGTAGAGGCGACGGTGAGCAGGACTGAGCTCCACGGGCATGACCTGCACCTGCTTCGGCGGCAGGTCGAGCGCGACCGCCTCCTTGGTCCGACGCAGCATGAGTGGTCGGATGCGTCGTCGCAGGCGGTCGAGCAGCTCCGGCTGGGCACCGGACTCGATGGGTTTGCGGTAGACCTCGACGAATCTCTCCCGGCTCGGGTAGAGCCCCGGCGCGGCCAGCGCCAGCATGGACCACAGGTCCATCAGCGAGTTCTCCAAGGGCGTACCCGTGACCACGAGGACGAAGGGGGCGGACAGTCGCCTGATCGCCTGGTGGGTCTTGGACCGGGAGTTCTTGACGAACTGCGCCTCGTCGATGAGGACGCCGCGCCAGGCCACGTCGGCGAACTCCTCGGCATCGATGCGCAGCACCGCATACGACGTCACGACGAGATCGGCGCCGGCGGTGGCCTCGCTGACCGTCTCGCCGCGTCGCTTGTGCGTCTGGGTCAGGACGCGCACGTCCAGGTCGGGGGCGAAGCGCTCGGCCTCACCGGCCCACGTCCCCACAACGCTCGTCGGGGCGATGACCAGGACCGGCTCATCGAGCTCGTTCGCCTCGGCAGCACGGGCGATCAGGGCCAGCGCCTGGACGGTCTTGCCCAGACCCATGTCGTCGGCGAGGACGCCACCGAGTCGGGTGTCCCAGAGCGTGGTCAGCCAGTGGTAGCCGTCGAGCTGGTACGGCCGCAGGGTTGCCGTGAACCGCTCGGGCAGCGCGGGTGCGGCGTCCACATCGAGCTCGCGCAGTGCCTCGACGCTGCGCAGCCACCCGTGCTCGCGCTCGATGTCCACATCGCCGAGATCCGCGATCTCGTCCCACAGGCCGACCTGGTAGCGGCTCAGTCGCAGCTGCCCCGCCTCGGGCTCGGCAAGATCGCGGGCCTCCTGGATGAGGTCACGCAGGTCGGCGAGGACGGGTTGATCCAGGCGGAACCACTCCCCCGTGTCCAGCTGCATGATCTCGTCGCCGCGCACCAGCGCCTGGAAGAGCGACTCGAAGGGCACCTCCACCTCACCCACGGTCACGGTGATGCCCAGGTCGAGCCAGTCCGACTCCGCCTGCCCACCCGCCCCGTGGAGCGCGATCTGCGGCTCGGCGTCCAGCTCCTCGTAGGCAGGGATGTCCTCGTCGACCTCGACGAGGACCCGGGGGTCCTCCTCGAGTTGCGGCACGACATCGGTGACGACGCGGATGGCGGCCGCCCCGGCCACCCGCAGGGATGCCGGCATCCTGCGGTGGGTGCTGCCCACCGCACGGGTGACCGCGCCGGGGATCTCCTCCAGCGCTTCCACCCCCGCCAGCAGCGCCTGCTCCCCCTTCGTGTCGCGGGGCACGGCTGCGCCCACTCCGGCCGGGACGACGTGGACGGTCGACCCGGCCTCGTAGGCGAAGCCCAGCTCGAGGCGGATGCCGCTCCCTTCAACGCGGACGCCCACGTGCAGCCGCGGCGGAGTGGGCTCGGGCAGGTCGACGCTCCCGTCCGAGGAGGTGACGGACACCTGCTCCCGCAGGCGCGCGAGGTACAGCGCGAGGAAACGGTCGACGTCGTCCTCGGGGATGGCCAGCTCGCCCGTGTCCCGGACGAGGTCGGCCAGACCCGGAGCGACCTCGACGGCCAGCGGGGCGAGGGTCAGCGAGTCGCCGAGAAGAGCGACCCCGTGACCCGGTTGACCGACGACTTGGATCTCGGACCGGCTGATGTCGGGGACGCCGTCCGCAGCCGTCACCGTCGGTCGCAGGCGCAGCCCGTCGCGGTCCCGGACCGCGTCGATGACGATCTCCTCCGCGACCTCCTGCACGATGACCGGTTCACCGGCCTCGTTGCTGATGAGCTCCACGCCGGCGTCGCGGATGCGGAGCAGCGTGGGCCACACCTCCGGGCCGAAGTCGTCGAGGTAGACGTTGGGCTGCGGAGACCCGTACCCGTACTGGTGTCGGTACGGGTACGGGTCAGTGGCGCCGTGCAGCGCGACGAGGGACTCGAGGGCGCGGCGGTGGCCCGCCCTGACCGTTGAATTCCGAGCCTGAAAGAAGCCACGGCCGAGCGCCTCGCTCCAGGAGAACTTCTTGGACCAGTGGCCGGCCTTCGTGCGGCGAGTGGGCCGCACGCGCACCCGCGGCACTGCGATCAGGTCGCGATGGTCCTGCGGTGCCCGGACGCTCTCGACGATCAGGGCCAGGGCAGCACCGCGGTCCAACGGCTGGGTGGTCGGGGGGCTGGTGAGATCGGACAGTGCGTCCTCCCACGAGGACACGGGGGCCGCACCCGCGAGTCCGCCGAGGTGGTCGCGCACGGTCAGCAGGACTGCCACGGCGTGCTTGCAGTCCGTGCCCACCGGGCAGGAGCAGCGAGCGCTCCACTCCACGACCGAGTCCTGCGGGTCCCCATCGAGCGAGACGATGGTCTGGTAGGCCTCACGGCCGGAGCCACTCACCTTCGCGACGATCCCGCGGCCCCGATTCAGCGCGGCAGCTTGGGTGACCATGCCCCTCTGGGCGTAACCGTGCCCGCGCGCGAAGGTCCCGACATCGGTCATGGCCTCGATGCGGTCGTCGGTCAGCCGCTGCACCCACGTGGCGGACGCGACCTTCCACACCACGGTCAGGCCACCGTCGTCGGGAGGGGGGAGAGGATCATGATGGCAGCATAGATTCCGTGGCCGACAAGCCGGGCCGTCGACCAGGGATTGGGGACGGGTCCGTCATACCGACGACGCTGTGGTCAACATCTACGGATGTTACGAGCGAGTACGACTACACGTTGACGTTGCGGCCGCGGCAACAACCAAGGATTCATGGGAGTTGGGCTCGGACCATCACCGCGAGTGGTCGTCGTACCCGCACGTAACTTCGCTCAGCGCTCCGGAGTCACGCCGCTGCCCCGCCGATTCTCGCTCCTGCCACTGATCCGCAGTCGTCCACCGCGGTTGCTCGCGCCCACCGCCGTAGCCCAGCTGCACCCGTGGTGGGCGGGCGACCAGATCGGTGAGGAACATCCGCCGCGACAGCAGGACCAGGCCCGCGGCGGCGAAGAAGGCCACTGCGGCCAAGCGCCACGAGGTCTCGTAGCCGAAGGCGTCGACAGCGAATCCGAAGAGGAGCGGCCCGGTCGCGCCGCCGAAGAAGGCGCCCGCCTGGACGTACCCCGACGCCTTGGCCGGCGCCTCACGACCGACTCTGGCCACGGCGAAGAGGAACAGGCCCGGCCAGGACCACCCGATGCCGAACGCCACGAGGCTCGCGGTGACGTAGCTCGCGACGCCCGGGAGCGATACAGCCAGCAGAGCCACCCCACCGACGGCCATCTGGTTGGCGACCACGGGCAGGTTGCGTCCGTGGCGTCGATCGGCGAGCTGCCCCATCAGGAGTCGACCGACGACGTTGAGCGCGCTGCCGGCAGCCACCAGTCCGCCGGCCTGCGAGGGGGTGAGCCCGACCTCGAAGCCCCACGAGGCGATGAAGGACCCCATCGAGTTGGCGGCTGCGCTCCCCAGGGCGATGGCGGCCGCCACCACCAGCAGTGTCCTGACCGGCGGGGAGTCCGGGCCGGCACCCGGTGCCGGTGTTGCCGCCGAGTGGTTCCGCCCGGGGGCGAGCAGGCCGGCGAGGACGACGACGGCCCCGACGCCGCCGAGCGTCCAGTACGTCGAGCGCCAGCCGAGCTGGGAGGTCATCGTCGGCACGGCCAGTCCGGCCAGGACGATCGCCACCGGGACCGCGGACTGCTTGACCCCGAAACCGATGCCACGGCGGTGTGCCGGGATGCTGCGGGACATCGCCAGATTCGCCGTCAACTGGTGTGCCGCGTTGGCGGACCCCAGCACCAGCATGCAGATGACGAGGGTCAACCAGCCGCGGGCGACCAGCGCGACCCCGACTCCCCCGGCGGTCGAGAGCGCGCCGGCGATCATCGTCGACGCGCGTGGGCCCACCCGGTCGGCAACTCCCCCGCCGACAATCGCCACGAGGGAGGCGGCCGTGAAGAACGCGGCAACGGCCATCCCGAACCGCTCCTCGCCGAAACCCAAGTCGCGGCGCACCGGCACCGACTGGGTGGCGAGCAGGAAGACGGGCAACGAACCCACGGTGGTCAGCAAACTGGCCCCGAGGACCTTCCACACTGCCGACGACGCCACCACCCCATGATGGGACATCCCCAGCCGGGGGCGAGGCGCCGTCCGGCACGGGATGCTGCGGCCTCCGGCCCCCTCCCCCACCCGGGGGCGGTGCGAAGGGGGAGGTCCGGCCGGTGGGCTACGCGCTCGCGAGCGAGGCATCCACCGTGATCGTCGCCCCCGTGAAGAGCCTCGAGACCGGGCACAGGGCAGACGCGGACTCGACGATCGAGCCGAAGGTCTCCTCCTCGATCCCGTCGACGACGGCCGTGACGGTGATCGTCGAGGTGGTGATCGTCGGCTTCCCGTCGACCTCCTCCAGGGAGATGGTCGAGCTGACGTCGAGGCGGGTCGGCGGGGTCTTGTTCTCGCCCAAGGTCAGGGCGAGAGCCTGCGAGAAGCACGCGGAGTGCGCTGCCGCGAGGAGCTCCTCGGGGCTGCTCTTGCCGCCCGGCGCCTCGGTACGAGAGCCCCACGTGACCAGCTGGTCGTCAAGGACACCACTGCTGGAGTCGTGGAGGGTCCCGCTCCCGGTGGCCAGCGGACCCTCCCACGTGGTCGTGACAGAACGATCGGCGATGCTCATCTTCATCCCTTCAGTTGGTATTTTCTCCACCGTACTCCGTGGAAAATGACGACACCAGCCCTCACCCGGTCAGGCGCAGTCGATGCACCGTCGCGCGGTGGGTCTGGCCTCCAGGCGCCCGGGCCCGATCGGACGGCCGCACTGCTCGCACGTGCCGTAGTCACCACGGTCGAGCCGCTCGAGTGCGGCGTCGATCTCCTCGAGGTGCGCTCGACCCTGCCGCACGAAGGCGTCGACCTGCGAGCGCTCGAACGCGATCGTCGCACCCTCCGGGTCGTGCTCGTCGTCGGCGTTGCTCCCTTCGCTCGCCTCGACGAGTGCGGTGAAGTCGTCGGTGAGCACCGACAGGCGCTGCAGCGTCGCCCGGCGCTCCTGCTCAAGGCGTGCTCGCTGGTCCTCCATCGGGTCCATCCTTCCAGTCATCGAGCGGGCGGGTGCCCGGTCAGACGCGGCAGGCGCGCTCCCGGCGCACCCGCACGACCAGCGCCCACAGGAGCACGCCGATAGCGGTGGCGGCGATCAGCGGCTGCACGGGCGCGAAGTACTGCAGGGCGCCCGCGTAGCCGAGCGCGAGCAGGACCAACTTGTTGCACACGGGGCAGCCCACGGCGAAGAAGGTCGCGAACGCCCCGACCATGCCCAGGCGGGAACCGCGCTGGCCCCCTTCGTCCGGGTCACGACGGGCAACGTACGTGGCGGTGACCATCCCGGCCAGCACCGAGGTGAGAGTGAGCACCGGCCACGCCCACGCGGTCGTCGGGACGTCCCGGCTGAAGATCGGGGTGGGGACCATCGCGGTGGGGACCGCCGTGACGATCATCGTCAGGACCGCGACCCCTGCCGCGGTCCACCAGCGCCGTGCCTGCCACGTGCGCAGCTCGTCGAGGAGTGACGTCGTCGTCCCCGGCTCCCGGGGCGGGGTCAGGGTGTCCATGTCACTTCTTCCTGCTCACCAGATCGGGGCCGGCGGAGTGCTGCTCCGCGTCGGAGGGGCCGTCGGTCGGCGAGTCGCGCCGCCCATTGCGCTGGCGCCACAGGGCCACTCCACCCAGGACGACGACGGCCGCGACGATGAACCAGACGTCCGAGACCCCGGAGCTCCAGCTGCTCAGTGTCGACTCGGCCGAGCGCTGGGTGCTGACCGTGAAGACGCCGCTGAGGCTGGCGGTGCCCTCGGTGAGGATCAGCAGCACGCCGATGGCGATCGACAGGACCCCGGAGATGACCATCGCCCAGGTGTTGCGCCACGGGCCGATCGAGACCTCCTTGGGGGCGATGACGGCCCGCCCGCGCGTGCCCAGCCGCTTCCAGACCGCCGCGAGCACGAAGAGCGGGACGGTCATGCCCAACGCGTAGAGGGCGAGCACGGAGCCACCGTAGATCGGGCTGCCGCTCACGGCCGCCACCATCAGCACCGACCCGAGGATCGGCCCGGCGCACACCCCGGCGACGGCGTACACCGCCCCCAGGGCGAAGACCGACCCGATCGAGGTGCTGTCGCGCTGCTGGTCGGTGGATCGGGACAGTCCCGGCACCGGCAACCCGGACAGCTGCCACAGACCCAGGAGGATGACCACGGTCGCCGCCACGGTCACCAGCGTCATCCGGTGGGTCGTCAGCAGGGAGCCGAGCGACCCGGAGAAGATGCCCAACGGCACGAGCGTGACGCTCAGGCCCGCGTAGAAGATCGCGGTCCGACCGATGAGAGCGCTCGGTGAGGTGAAGGCGTAGGCGAAGAAGGCCGGGAGCAGCATCACCGAGCACGGACTCAGGAGAGTGAGGATGCCGCCGAGGAAGGCCCCGGTGTATCCGATGTCCATCTAGCCCTCCTCGACGGAGTCGAGCTCCTCGTCGATGATGTCGCGGAAGGCATCCGTCGGCTGGGCGCCCACGATCTTCTGGTCACCGATGACGAAGGTCGGCGTCCCCGTCGCGCCCACCTGCGTGGACGCCTCGCGGGCGTCGGCCTCGACCTTCTCGCGCAGCTGCGGGTCGTCGAGGTCCTGCTCGAACTGGTCCAGGTCCGGCACGTCGGCCTCCTTCGCCCAGGCCATGACCTTCTCGTCGGTGATATCCAGGTGGCCGCGCTGGGGCGCGTCCTGGTACATCGCGTCGTGGTACTGCCAGTACTTGTCCTGCTCGCCGGCAGCCCGGGCGGCCATCGCCCCCTTGAGCGACTCGTCACCGAAGACGGGGAAGTCGCGCCACTCGAAGCGCAGCTTGCCGCTGTCGATGTAGTCCTCGATCAGCACCGGCATGGTGTCGCGGGCGAAGGCACCGCAGAAGGGGCAGCGGTAGTCGGAGTACTCGATGAGCACGACCGGTGCGTCGACATCACCCATGGCGGTGACGTCGTCGGCGTCCCGGCGGGCCAGCCCGACCTCCTCCTCGGTCATGCTTCCCTCGCTGGCGGTCTCCCCCGCGCTCGCGCCCGAGGAGCTCTCGGAGGAGTCGTCACCCCGGTCGGAGAGGAAGACCCCCGCTGCGAGCAGGACGACGACCGCCACGGCAGCGACTATGGTCAGGACGCGTCGGTTGGTGCCAGTCATGACAGCGACGGTACCTCAATGTATAGACATTTCATTCGAGAGGTGGACGTGCGGACACTGCCACGGTGGCGCGAGATCAGCGACGACCTCCTGCGCCGGGTGCAGGAGGGCGAGTTCGCCCACGGCTTCCCGGGTGAGCTCGCCCTGTCCGAGCGCTACGGAGTCAGCCGCGGCACGATCAGGCAGGCCCTGACCCCGCTGCGCGAGCAGGGGATCGTCGGTGGTGGGCGCGGTCGCCGCTCCTACGTGATCAACACCAGCCGCACGTCCGGCCACGGGCCGATGTACAGCCTGCGCGATGCGATCACCGCCCAGGGCAGTCGCGAGACCTCCGAGGTCCTCGCCCAGCGCCTCGTGACCAGCCCCGAGGTGTCCACGGCGCTCGGCCTGGCGGCGGACACCCCCTTCATCCATGTGGCGCGGGTACGCAGGGCCGACGGCGCCCCCTTCGCCATGGACCGGCTGTGGATCATCGCCTCCGCGGCCGAGCCGCTGCTCGAGGCGGACCTGACGCAGGCCTCCGTCTACGACGTGTTGCGCACCCGGTGCGGCATCGAGTTCGACGCCGGGGTGGAGTACACCCACTCCGTCCCGGCAACGGGCGACGTCGCCGCCCGTCTGGAGGTGGACGAAGGGAGTCCCCTGCTGACCATCCGCCGCAAGTCCTGCCTGGCCGGCCGACCGGCAGAGCTGCGGGACACCTGCTCCGTCGGTGACCGGGTCACCCTGACCCACGTCTTCGGCGATGCCTCGGCCGTCCTGAACTGCGGCGGCAACGGGCGTCCCATCGAGATCCCCTGGGATTGATCGAGGGCCGGTGACGTCGCGGCCGTCACGCCGGGATCAGACCAGCAGCGCCGGCACGGACTGCGCGGCGGTGAAGGCGGCGATCGCCAGCACGAGCACCGCGAAGGCCTGCGAGAGTCGGTCCGCAGGGAGCCGATCGGCGACGCGGCTGCCGATGAGGCTGCCGATGACGGCGACCGCAGCGAAGCCGAGGATGAGGGGCCAGTCGAGGTCGCCGACGCCCTGCTGCGCCCGTGCCGCGAGCGCCGTCGCGCTGTTGATGGCGATGACGAGCAGGGAGGTGCCGACCGCCACGGGCATGGTGAAGCCGAGCACGAGCACCAGGGCGGGGACGAGCACGAAGCCGCCACCGACGCCCAGGAATCCGGTCAGCAGCCCGACGAGCGTGGCCGCGACGACGAGCTTGAGCAGGCGCGGGCAGGAACAGCTCAGCGGGCGGAGGGTGAGGATGGGCTCGTGGGGTACGGCCTGGTCCCTCTTCGGCGCCCCGTTGCGGCTGCGTCGCAGCATCAGCACGGCCACGACGACCATGAGCACCGCGAAGACGGTCATCAGGACCTCTCCGGGCACTGCCCGGGACGCCGCCGACCCGGCGAAGGAACCGGCCGTGCCCAGCAAGCCGAAGGCCAGGCCCTGCCCGAACCTCACGCGCTGCGCACGGTGGTGCGCCGGTAGCGAGAGGAGGGAGGTGATGCCGACGATGATCAGCGAGCTCGTGGTGGCCGTGACCGGGTCCTGCCCCAGCACGTGTACCAGTGCGGGCACGGCGAGGATCGAGCCTCCACCACCCAGCGCCCCGAGGGCGAGGCCGATGACCAGGCCGAGGGGGATGACAGCAAAAGGCATGAGGTCGAGCGGTCAGCCGCGCCCGAAGAGTCGGGCGAGAGGCCCGCGGGAGGCGCCGCCTCCCTTCGTCGGGGTGGAGTGTCCGGGGCAGCGCTGACCGCTGGGCACTGACTTCATCACCTGGTCGACGTGCTGGCCGCAGCCGGCCCAGGTGGTCTTGCCGCACTGACGGCAGGTCGCTTGACGGCACACAGGGGTCTCCTTGGGGTTTGGGGGAAGGGGGTGTGTCAGGGGGAGGAGGTCATCGGCAGTCCGGCGTCGCCGGCGCCCGCGAAGTCGTCGTCGACGAGCACGACCGTGTGGTCGCGCGCGGCGAGGACCGACGCGGCGATCGAGGCCCGGTAGCCGCTGCCGCAGTGGATCCACAGCTCGCGCTGCGGGATCTCGTCGATGCGGTCGAGGAGCTCGCCGATGGGGACGTTCTGCGCGTCCTCGACGTGGCTGTCTGCATACTCGCCCGCGAGGCGGACGTCGAGGATGTGCACCGGGCGGTGGTGGCGTACTTGGGACAGGTCGGCGAAGACGGCGGTCTCCAGCGTGCCCAGCGGACGGTCGGTCCAGTCCTGGGGCCCACCGGTGGCGGCGCCGGCGATCCGATCCAGGCCGATCCGCACCATCTCGCGCTGGGCCTCGGCGACCTGCTCGGAGCTCTCACCGAGCAAGGTGACGCGGGCGCCCCAGGGGATGAGCCACCCGAGGTAGGTGGAGAACTGGCCGTCCAGACCGAAGTTGAGCGTCCCGGTCACGTGACCGGCCGCGAAGGCGGTGCGGGTGCGTAGATCAACGACCCACTCGCCGGCGTCGATGCGCTGGGCGAGAGTGTCCTTGTCGGCCCGCTCCGGAGCGCTCAGGTCGGGCTCGCCCGGACCCGCGGCATTGGCCGGGGTCATGTGGACGTAGTACGCCGGGTAGGCGTCCAGCCCCGCCAAGGTGTCGGCGACCCACTGCTCCTCCTGTTGGGTGAGCGCGGGGTTGGAGCGCTTCTCCTGGCCGATCGTCGACTCCGTGGAGCCACCGGTCGACCCGGCCGAGCAGAAGGAACCGAACCCGTGGGTCGGCAGCACCTCCGCCTGCTCGGGCAGCTCGTCGGCGAGGCGGTGGATCGAGGCGAACTGGTGGCGCACGAGCGCACCTGTGTGCTCCTGGCCGAGCAGGTCCGGGCGCCCCGTGGCCCCGAAGAGCAGCGAGCCCCCGGTGAAGACGGCCGAGGCGGTGGCGCCGGAGTCGGTGACCGTCTCCACCGCATAGGACAGGTGGGTGAAGGTGTGACCGGGGGTCGCGATGGCCCGCACCCGCATGCGCGGGGAGACGTCGACGACGTCACCGTCGCGGATCGGCTGCCGGTCGAAGGAGACCTCGTCCTCGGCGTTGACGTGGTACCGGGCGCCGAGGCGGCGCGCCAGGGCCAGTCCGCCGGTGACGTAGTCGTTGTGCAGGTGGGTCTCGAAGACATCGGTGATCCGCACACCGGCCTCCTCGGCGACCTCGAGCACGCGGTCGATGTCGCGCTGCGGATCGATGACGAAGGCGACGTCACCGTCGTGGGCGAGGTAGGAACGGTCGCCCAGGCTCGGGGTCTCGATGGTGATGATCGTGGGTTCCATGGGTGACAAATTAATACCCCTGGGGGTATGGTGTCAACATCGGCCGACGCGGCCGTGCAACGAAGGAGAGCGACATGCAGTACGCCATCACCACCGCCGTGGACGCCCCGTTCGACGAGACGTTGGCCGCCACCCGTGAGGCGCTGGCCGACCAGGGCTTCGGGGTCCTCACCGAGATCGACCTGGCTGCGACCCTGAAGGCGAAGGTCGGAGCCGACATCGACCCGCACGTCATCCTCGGCGCCTGCCGCCCGCAACTGGCCGAGAAGGCCGTCGCCCAGGAGGCCTCGATCGGCCTGCTCCTCCCCTGCAACATCGTCGTACGCGCCGATGGGAACCGGCGCACCCTCGTGGAAGCGCTCGATCCCGACGTGATGGTCGGCGTGACGGAGAATGAGCAGCTGAAGGACGTTGCCAGCGAGGCGCGCACGCGACTCGACGCCGCCCTGACCGCGCTGCCGACCCGCGTCGGCTCACCCGCCTGATCACGAAGGAGAAAACACATGGTCACCTTGGACATGGATGACATGGAGCCGGTCATCAACCGGCTGCGCCGGGCGCAGGGCCAGATCGGCGGGGTCATCCGCCTCATCGAGGAGGGCCGCGACTGCAAGGACGTGGTCACCCAGCTCGCCGCGGCCAGCAAGGCCCTCGACCGGGCCGGCTTCGCCATCGTCTCCTCGGGGCTGCAGGAATGCCTCTCCTCGCCGGACGGCATCGACGAGGACGACAAGGCCGCGATGGAGAAGCTCTTCCTCGCCCTCGCCTGATTCAGCAGATGGACCCACGCGGCCCGTGGGGCTGTCATGAGACCCCACTTTTGCCATTCGGCAACGTAGTTTGCCGAGGAGCGAAGGGGGGCGCATCCTCGACATGACGCGGTCGCACCCAGCGGCCCGAACTGTGCGGAGGAAAAAGATGTCTGATTCGACAATGGCCGTGGGCCCGGTGCGGGACGCGGTGGTCATCGGTGGCGGTGCCGCCGGGCTCGCTGGCGCGGTGACCTTGGCGCGTTCCCGTCGGCACGTCACGGTCGTGGACGCGGGAGCGCCGAGGAATGCACCCGCCGACGGCGTGCACGCCCTGCTCGGCCTCGAGGGGATCAACCCGCTCGAGCTGCTGGCCCGCGGCCGGGAGGAGGTGCGCGACTACGGGGGCGAGATCATCTCCGACACCGTCGTGGGCGTGACCCGGGCCGAGGAGGGCTTCGCGGTCGAGCTCGGCAGCGGGCAGTTGCTGCAGGCCCGGCGGCTCCTCATCGCCACCGGACTGGTCGACGAGCTGCCCGACATCCCGGGGGTGCGCGAGCAGTGGGGCCACGGCGTCCTGCACTGCCCGTACTGCCACGGGTGGGAAGTGCGCGATCAGCAGATCGCCGTCATCGCGAGCGGCCCGATGTCGGTGCACCAGGCGCTGCTCTTCAGCCAGCTGAGTGACAGTGTGCAGTTCCTGACCAACGGCGCAGACATCCCGGACGAGGGCCGCGCGCAGCTGGCCGCGATCGGCGTCCCCGTGGTCGAGGGCAAGGTCTCCGCTGTGGAGAGCTGTGACGGGGTCCTGAGCGGAGTGCGGCTGACGGACGGCCGTCTGATCAGGCCCGAATCCGTCGTCGTGGCGACGCAGATGGTCGCCCGGGCCACCCCCTTCGCCGGGATCGGGCTCGAGGCCACGCCGCACCCCATGGGGGCCGGCTCCTACATCGCGTCCGACGAGATGGGCCGCACCTGCGTGCCCGGGGTGTGGGCCGCCGGCAACTCCTCGGACCTGTCCGCACAGGTGGGGGCCGCGGCCGCGCAGGGCACCCGCGCGGGAGCGCAGATCAACGCCGACCTGGTCATGTCCGACGTGGCCGCGACGGTCCGAGCGGGCCAGGAGGTGGCGTGATGACCCACGACTTCGACAAGGAGTACTGGGACCAGCGCTGGCAGGACCCC